>NZ_JBSFUY010000006.1:0-427864 GCF_053592055.1 Streptomyces sp. NPDC002817 | reverse complement strand
TCCGTGCCGTGCAGGTCGTCGTCCTCGACGTGGACCGCCTTGTCGGCACCCATGGACAGCGCCTTGCGCAGCGCGTCCTTGGCGTCCTCCGGACCCACGGTGAGGACGGTGACCTCGACGTCGTCGTCCGAGTTCTCCGAGATCTGCAGCGCCTGCTCGACCGCGTACTCGTCCAGCTCGGAGAGCAGACCGTCCACGTCGTCACGGTCGACGGTCAGGTCATCGGCGAAGTGCCGGTCGCCAGTGGCGTCGGGCACGTACTTCACGGTGACAACGATCCTCAAGCTCACGCCGGCTCTCCTACTGCTGCGTCGACATTTCTCTGCTGCCTACTTGCAGGCAGCATAGGCGCCCCAAGCGGCCGATCCCGATCGGGGCGACCCGCGCTCCGATCGAAATATTACTCGTCAGTACACCCAGTTCGTTCCCGCTAAGCAAGCGCTTTGAACTGTGACCTTCGCAACGCAGCGTAATCGGAACTCGACCGCTTCGCAGAAGAGGGCGTCAGTCGCGCAGACCGCCGAACCGACCCTGGTGGTAGACGAGCGGACGGCCGGCACCGGTCGGATCGCCGAGGAGCACCTCGGCCAGGACGATGCGATGGTCCCCGGCGGGAACGCGCGTGACGACCCGGCACACCAGCCAGGCCAGGACGTCGTCGAGGACGGGAACGCCCTCGGGGCCCTCCCGCCAGGCCGTCGGTGCGCCGAAGCGGTCGGCGCCGCTGCGGGCGAACGTGGCGGCCAGCTCCTGCTGGTGCTCACCGAGTATGTGCACGCCGACATGGTCGGCCTCGGATATCGCCGGCCAGCTGGAGGCGCCGACACCGATCCCGAAGGAGAGCAGCGGGGGCTCGACGGAGACCGAGGTGAGGGAGGTGGCGGTGAAGCCGACCGGACCGCCCTCACCACCGGCGGTGATCACGGCGACCCCCGCCGCATGCCGCCGGAAGACGGAGCGCAGGAGGTCGGCGGAAGCGAGCTGAGGGGTACGGAGTTCCGGCGAGGCCGTCATCGAGTGATCCTTCGGCAAGGAGGGGCGAGAGGGTCCGTGGGCGCTCAACAACCCGGACAGCGCGCGCTCGCCGTGCGGGCGAGGTCGACGTGGACCCGCCCGAAGAGAAGGAGTTCCGAAGGCATACGGTCAGGCTGACGATAGGTGGCGCGCACAGTCAAGTACGTCCCGGCATATGGGAGATGCCTCACCGTCCGCGTGAGCCCTGTCAAACCGCCTCCCCCAGGGCCGCGATGACATCCGCCTTGCGCGGCTGCCCGCTGGCCCGCCGCACGACACGACCGTCGGCGTCCAGCACGAGCACGGTCGGCGTCTTGAGGATGTCGAGTTCGCGCACGAGATCCAGACGGGCCTCGGCGTCGATCTCGATGTGGGCGACTCCGGGCACCATCTCGACCACCTCGCCCAGGATCCGCTTGGTGGCACGGCAGGGCGCGCAGAAGGCACTGGAGAACTGGACGAGCGTCGCGCGCTCCCCCAACTCCCCGCCCAGTTCGGCCGCGCCGAGCCGCTTGCCGTCGTCACGCCCGCGCACGCGTACTCTCCCGCTCCGCCGCTTGTGCAGCACTCCATAGGCGCTCGCGGCGACGAGCACCACCACACACACCACAACTCCGGCCATCACCCAGCTCCAGCGTTCACAAGACTGCAAAGATTCCCGGCGCCACTGACCGTTCCCCATGCGGAATGCTTGATTCATGGACATCGACGTGAGGGGACCGCGCTTCGGGGCGGCCGTGACGACCCTAGTACTGGCGGTCGTGCTGATCACCGGCAACGTGTGGCTCCTGGCCTGGCAGACCCTGGCGTTCGCACTGGGCGCGGCCGGCGGAGTGGCTCGTTCGCCGTACGGCTGGCTGTTCCGCAAGGCCGTTCGGCCCCGGCTCGGCCCGCCGACCGAGTTCGAGGCGCCGGAGCCGCCGCGGTTCGCTCAGGCGGTCGGGCTCGCGTTCGCCGCCGTGGGGCTCGTCGGTTACGCGCTCGGACCCACGTGGCTGGGGCTCGCCGCGACCGGTGCGGCGCTCGCGGCCGCCTTTCTCAATTCCGCGTTCGGGTACTGCCTGGGCTGCGAGATGTACCTGCTCGTACGGCGGGTGACGGTGCGCGCGCAGTAAAGGCGGCGTAAAAGCACGAGGTGGATCAAGCAGCCGACGTGACAAGGATCTCGCCGTTCACGGGCACGAAGACTGGCCCCCGGTCCGTTCTTGGGGCACGATCTGCGAGATGCCGTAAACCTACGGCGCCGTAACTTTCCCGCCGGGAGCCGTCTTTCCCAGCAGAGAAGGAAGGGTCCACCCCGTCCATGGCAGAGCTTGTCTATCGACCCGCTGTCGGCCTCGCGCTCACGTTGTTCAAGGCGTGGGACCTCAAGATCGACTGCCAGGGGTCGGAGAACATCCCGCGCTCGGGCGGCGCCGTGCTGGTGAGCAACCACATCAGCTACCTGGACTTCATCTTCGACGGCCTGGCGGCGCTCCCGCAGAAACGACTCGTTCGCTTCATGGCGAAGGAGTCCGTCTTCCGGCACAAGATCTCCGGACCGTTGATGCGCGGGATGAAACACATCCCCGTGGACCGCAAGCAGGGTGAGACCGCGTACCAGCACGCGCTGGATTCGCTGCGCTCCGGCGAGATCGTCGGGGTCTTCCCGGAGGCCACGATCTCGCAGTCGTTCACCCTGAAGTCCTTCAAGTCGGGCGCCGCGCGCATGGCCCAGGAGGCGGGCGTCCCGCTGATCCCGATGGCGGTGTGGGGCACGCAGCGGCTGTGGACCAAGGGCCACCCCAAGAACTTCAAGCGCAGCCACATCCCGATCACGATCCGGGTGGGCGAGGCGATCGAGGCGTCCAAGGACAAGTACGCGGGCGCGATCACCCGTCAGCTGCGCGAGCGTGTCCAGGAGATGCTGGAGGCCGCGCAGCGCGCCTATCCGGTGCGGCCGAAGGACGCGAACGACACGTGGTGGATGCCGGCGCATCTCGGTGGGACCGCGCCGACGCCCGAGGAAGTCAAGGCGGCGGAAGCCCGCTGAGACCTCGCCGGGCTCGGTCGCCTTACGGCTGCGGGCCGGTGACGGCTGGTCGCGCCCGGGGCGGAGCCTGACATCGACACAGCCCCGCCCCCCTTTGGGGTGCGGGGCTGTGTCGATAGAGTCCGTGACGTAACCGGAAGCCAGGTGTCCGGGGTTCGCTACGGGGGCTGTACATGCGGCGTTGGGTCAAGGTGTCGGTCACGGCTGCGGTCGTGCTGGGGATCGGCGGCTGGGTCGGCACCCCGTACGTCAACGACTGGTGGCTGCTGCGCACGGCCTGCGACGGGGCGCTGCCCGTGGACGCGGTGCGTGAACTCGGGCGCAGCGGCTCGCACTTCAAGGACGCGACGTCCGCCTCCCACGAGGAGCTGGGCGACTACGGCTGCTCCCTCGACTTCGAGGGCGACGAACTGCGCAGCGACCGCTTGCTCTTGATGGAGGCGTACACCCGACGGGACGACCTGGACCGGGAGTTGATGACGGTCTTCCCGGAGACGGGGTTCGACACCGTGGCACCGATGCCGGACGGAATGCCCGGCTTCATCGACAAGTTCGGCGATCTGCAGCTCCTGGTGCCCTGTCCGGCCCTCGAGAAGGACGACGAGGGCCGGCAGCCCAAGCTGCTGGTGCGCACCCGGCTCGGCCGGGACACCCTGTGGGGCACGCCCGCCGCCTACGAGACGGCCGTGACCCTCACCAACTCCGCGTCCGAGCGGCTCGGTTGCGGCGCCGAGCCGTTGAAGGCACCGGGAGGCGAAGCCGCGCCGGTGGATCCGGACAAGGATCCGAAGACGGTGTCCCTCGACGGCTCCGCGGACAGCGCCTGCGGCTGGGCCCTCAAGTCAGGGGTGCTCGAAGCGTCCCAGTGGCAGGTCGCGACGCTCATGAACGACGCGGGTCCCGTGGGACGTTGCGACCTGTACGCGCGGGACGCCGACTCCGGCGAGACGGAGACGCGACTGCGGTTCGCCGCCTGGTACGGCGACTGGAGCCGCCGTCTGATCGGCGAGGAGGGCCGCCTGCCCGCCGCCCGTACGGCGACGGCCCGCTGCGACGGCGAGTCGGCCAACTTCGCGCTCAGTGACGACAAGGACATCCCCGGCGTGGGCGAGGCCGAGAAGCGGAAGCTGCTCGCGGCCTTCGCTCGCGAGCAGGTGCGGCAGCGGGGTTGCACGGACCTGAGGCTCGGCGGCTGAGTCCGCTCAGAACGTCAACCAGAGCGCCCTGACGTATCGGTCGTCGATCAACTGCCGCAGGTCGGCCGCGCGTTCCCGCGGCACGTTGCGCGCCTTCACCCAGGCGTCCAGCACGGTGAACAGCTGGTGCCGCCCGTCCATCAGGTCCCCGGCGACCGGTCCGGAGATCTGTCGCTCGGCGATGTCCCCCACCGGCGGCCGGCTGCTCAACTGCCGCGTGGCCGCCCGGTAGGCGCCGCGCGTGTGCTGTCGTACGGCTTTGTCGAAGGCCGCGAGGTCGGGGATGGTGCCCTCCCTGGCGTAGCGCGCCCGGAGGTTCATCAGTGTGCCGACGCGGTCGGCGAGGTGTTCCAGGTCGATGTCGACCCAGGTGTCGGTGCGCCGGGCCGTCCCGTCCTTGTCCGGCTCCGGGTGGTAGTCGGGGTCCGCGCCCGCCCGGGTGAGGCGTTCGAGGTAGTGGGCGAGGTACGCGCGCTGGGCGTCGTAGAGGATCGCGAACGCCTCGGGGTCCTTGGCCAGTTCGGCCATCAGGGCTTCCGGGTTCGCGCCCACGGACGAGTAGGGCTGGGTGTGCTCGAAGTCGGCGTGAGCCTCACCGGGGGCGAGGAAGCGGCCGTACGGCGTCCAGCCGGTGTCGTCCGGTGCGGCCGACGTGGCGTCGGCGGCCGGGGTGTAGGACTCGTCGTCGGGGCTCAGATAGCGGTTGGCGTCCACGACGTACTCGGCGAGCAGGCGGGCCAGGCCGGGTGCCATCCCGGCGGGCACGTCCTTGTCGTCGAAGGCGGCCACGACCGCGTAGGCGCCGCGGGCCTGGGCGAGGGTGTGGCGCTTGCCTTCGGCCGGGGCACGGGTGGCCGCGTCGATGACCTGGCCGAGCACCTTGCCGCCGTCCCCGCACGGGTTCTCGTGCACCAGGAGGTCGCGCACGGCGCCGAACAGGGTCAGTTCGTCGCCCGGGTCGAGCGCGCGGGTGGCGGCCGCCGGGTCCTTCGCGAGCGCGCGGGTCGACGCGGGGATCTCCTGGCACGGGGGGTCGTCCCCGGAGTCCGCGAGGACGACCGGTACGGCCGTGGCCGTCGCCAGCACGGCCAGCGCCACGGCCGAGGTGAGCAGCCAGTGCTTCCTCAGCCGGGCGAGAGGCCCCGCCGGCTGTTCCGCGTCCACGCTCGTGCTGTCGTCCACTGCTCCCCCATCACGCATGCCGGGAGATTAGCGACTGCGACGCTTCAGCCGCGCACCGGGTCGGCGTCATGCACCTCGATACGCGCCCCGGGGCTGAACTTCTCCAGCAGCTCGGCGAGTTCGGCGGCCGCCGCTTCCACCTCGGGGACCGGCATCGGCGCGAGGCTCTCCAGCAGGAAGATGCCGGAGACGGTCTCCTCGGTGAGCCGGGTGCGCGGTCCCTGGCGCCAGTTCCAGCGCCGGCAGGTCACGCCCCGCTCGTCGCGCCAGACCACCTCGCCGGCGTCGGGGTGTTCGACGACCTCCGCACCGCCGGCGACGGTCACGAAGTCCTCGTCCCCGGTCGCCCGCACCAGGCGCATCCCGCCCTCGATGCGGTCGATGTCCTCGCCGCCGACCGGGATCAGGTGGGCGACGCTGATGGCGTTGTAGAGGTCGACGAGCAGGTTGATCCGGGGCAGCCCGCCGTCCGCCGACGCCCGCTTGGCCAGCGACTCCGCCGAGTTGCGGGTACGCGACGGCTTCGAGCCGAACGCCGTGTAGGCCTCGCGCCAGGCGGCCAGGTGCGGGTCCTCGTGCGGGGCCCGCCCGTCCAGGCGCACGGCGAGACGGCGGGCGGCGTCGTCGAGCAGCGCCGAACTCGCGTCGGTGCTCGGTCCGTTGACGAGGCCGTGCGCCTCGACGGCGACGTGTGTGAAGCCGGGGGCGAGCGCGCGCACCTCGTCGGACACGGTCAGGGAGAAGGTCATCGACTGCCTCAGAGTGCGGAAGGGAGCGTCTTCCACAGGGAGGGCCGGTCGGGGGCGGCCTGCAGGACACTCAACACGGTGGGATGCGGTTCAGCGTACAGCACCGGATAGTCCACCTCATTGGACTGCGGGTCCGGAATCCACGCCAGCCGCTCACCTTCGAGGGAGAACCGGGCGTCCACCCCCGGTTTGTTGCCGCGCGGGTCCTGCCGGTGCCAGGCCCCGTTGAACCGCAGGGCCACCAGGCCGTGCACGACATGCCCGGCCCCGCCGTCGTCCGCCAGCCGCTGGTAGCAGAGCGCGGTCGGGATGTCTTCGGCCCGCAGCAGCGCGGCCAGCGCATGGGCCTTGGCATAGCAGATGCCGGTGCCCTGTTCGAGCACATCGGAGGCCCTCCAGGTGACACGCATGTCGCCGGAGTCCTGCGAGTGGGGGATGGTGTCGCGCACGAACTCGAAAGCCAGCTGTGCATAGGCATACGAGTCCGCGGCTTCCGTGGCGAGGTGCGCGGCCGTCTCGCGCACCCGTGGATGGTCATGGTCGATGACCTCGTCGGCGGCCAAGTATGCGGACAGGTCAGGGGTGTTCTGGATCAGCTCCATGACCGCAGAGCATAGGAATGCGATCACCCGAGAGTCAATGCTTTTTCGGGTGACCGCATATCTATGCATAGATCGAGAGGCCGCTAGTGCGCCATCTCCTCCTTCAGCGCCGCGACGAACGCGTCCACGTCCTCCTCGGTCGTGTCGAAGGCGCACATCCAGCGCACCACGCCCGCCGTCTCGTCCCAGAAGTAGAACCGGAACCGCTTCTGCAGGCGCACGCTCACCTCGTGCGGGAGCTTGGCGAACACGCCGTTGGCCTGCACCGGGTAGAGGATCTCCACGCCGTGCACGGCACGGACCCCCTCCGCGAGCCGCTGGGCCATCTCGTTGGAGTGGCGGGCGTTGCGCAGCCACAGGTCCTTGGCGAGCAGCGCCTCCAGCTGGACCGACACGAAGCGCATCTTGGAGGCGAGCTGCATGGACAGCTTGCGCAGATGCTTCATGTGGCTGACGGCGTCCTGATTGATGACCACGACGGCCTCGCCGAACAGCGCGCCGTTCTTGGTCCCGCCGAAGGAGAGGATGTCGACGCCGACCGCATTGGTGAACGTCCGCATCGGGACGTCCAGGGAGGCGGCCGCGTTGGCTATGCGGGAGCCGTCCAGGTGCACCTTCATGCCGTGTGCGTGAGCGTGGTCGCAGATCGCGCGGATCTCGTCCGGCGTGTAGAGGGTGCCCAGCTCCGTGCTCTGGGTGATCGATACGACCTGCGGCATCGCGCGGTGCTCGTCGTCCCAGCCGTACGCCTGCCGGTCGATCAGCTCGGGCGTGAGCTTGCCGTCCGGTGTGGGCACCGTGAGCAGCTTGAGGCCGCCCATACGCTCGGGGGCGCCGCCCTCGTCCACGTTGATGTGCGCGCTCTCCGCGCAGATCACCGCGCCCCAGCGGTCGGTGACCGCCTGGAGGGCGACGACGTTGGCGCCGGTGCCGTTGAAGACGGGGAACGCCTCGGCCGTGGCGCCGAAGTGACTGCGGATGATCGTCCGGAGGTTCTCGGTGTAGTCGTCCTCGCCGTAGGCGACCTGGTGCCCGCCGTTGGCCAGGGCCAGGGCGGCGAGCACCTCCGGATGGGCGCCGGCGTAGTTGTCACTGGCGAAGCCCCGGCTGTCCGGGTCGTGGTGCCGGCGGGCGTCGGTCTTCGGAGGGTTCACGGCTTCTCGGTGAGCCACAGACGGTTTCCGTTCACTTCCCCGGCGGACTTCTCCCAGACGTCGGCAATGGCCCCCGCGAGGTCCTTGACGTCCGTGAAGCCCGCGAACTTCGCGTTGGGACGCTCGGCGCGCATCGCGTCGTGCACCAACGCCTTCACCACCAGGATGGTGGCGGCCGAGGTGAGCGCCTCACCGCCCCCCGCCTTGCGGAAGAAGTCGGCCATGGCGAGCGTCCAGGCCTCGGCGGCCGCCTTGGCGGCGGCGTAGGCGGCGTTGCCCGCGGAGGGCTTGGTCGCGCCCGCGGCGCTGATCAGGACGTAGCGGCCGCGGTCGCTGCGCTGGAGCGCCTCGGAGAAGGCGAGTGAGGTGTGCTGCACGGTGCGGATGAGCAGCAGCTCCAGGAAGTCCCAGTCGTCCAGGCTCGTCTTGATGAAGGTCTCGCTGCCGCGCCAGCCACCGACAAGGTGGACCACGCCGTCGACGCCGCCGAAGTCCTTCTCGATACGTGTGGCCCAGTCACGGGTGGACTCCAGGTCCAGCAGGTCGACCGGCTCACCGGTGACCGTGGCGCCACCGGCGCTGTAGCGGGCCGCGTCCACGGCCTCCGCGAGGCGCTCCGGGTCGTTGTCGGCGCCGACGACCGTCGCACCGGCCTCGGCGAGGCGCAGCAGTGTCGCGCGGCCCGCGGGACCACCCGCGCCGGCCACCGCGATCACCGCACCGCTGAGAGCTCCGTTCCCCGCCATGTTCTTCGCCTCCTGAGCTTGCTGTGCAGTGTTCTCGGTGCCGCGAACGCTCACGCGGCGATCCGCTCGGCGCTCTCCGCGGTGATGCCCCGGGTCGAGGCGATCACCGTCTTCAATTTCTTGGAGAGGGCCTCATAGAACATGCTCAGCGGAAACTCGTCCGGAAGCACGTCATCGACGAGCTTTCGCGGCGGCTGGGTAAGATCCAGGGCGTCCGGGCCCTTGGCCCAGCGGGAGCCCGGGTGCGGGGCGAGGTACTGCGACACCAGGCCGTAGGCGGCGAACCAGTGGACGAGCTTCGGGCGGTCGATGCCCGCCCGGTAGAGGTCCTCGATCTCGGCGCACAGCTGGTTGGTGACCTGCGGGGCGCGCTGCCAGTCGATGTGCAGCTTGTTGTCGGTCCAGCGGACGACGTCGTGCTTGTGCAGGTAGGCGAAGAGCAGCTGGCCGCCGAGGCCGTCGTAGTTGCGGACGCGCTCACCGGTGACCGGGAAGCGGAACATGCGGTCGAAGAGCACCGCGAACTGCACGTCGCGGGCCTGCGAGACGCCTTCCGCCTCCAGCTTCACGGCCTCCTTGAAGGCGGTGAGGTCGCAGCGCAGCTCTTCGAGGCCGTACATCCAGAACGGCTGGCGCTGCTTGATCATGAACGGGTCGAAGGGCAGGTCGCCGTGGCTGTGGGTGCGGTCGTGGACCATGTCCCACAGGACGAAGGCCTCCTCGCAGCGCGTCTGGTCGTGGACCATCGCGGCGACGTCCTCGGGCAGCTCCAGGCCCAGGATGCCGACGGCGGCGTCGGTCACCCGGCGGAAGCGGGCGGCCTCGCGGTCACAGAAGATGCCACCCCAGGAGAATCGTTCCGGCGCCTCGCGCACGGCGATGGTCTCCGGGAAGAGGACGGCCGAGTTGGTGTCGTAGCCGGCCGTGAAGTCCTCGAACTTGATACCGCAGAACAGCGGGTTGTCGTAGCGCGTGCGCTCCAGCTCGGCCAGCCACTCGGGCCAGACCATGCGCAGCACGACCGCTTCGAGATTGCGGTCGGGGTTGCCGTTCTGGGTGTACATCGGGAAGACGACCAGGTGCTGGAGACCGTCCGCGCGCCCCTTGGCGGGCTGGAAGGCCAGCAGCGAGTCGAGGAAGTCGGGCACCTCGAAGCCACCGTCGGTCCAGCGCTCCAGGTCCTTGACCAGGGCCTCGTGGTAGGCGCTGTCGTGCGGGAGCAGCGGCGCCAGCTCCTCCACGGCGTCGACGACCTGGCGTACGACGGCCGCGGCGTCCGCGCGCGCCGGGGCGCCCTCGGCGGTGAAGTCGATCGACCCGTCCTTGGCCTGCCAGGGCCGGATCCGCTCCACGGCATCCTTGAGCACGGGCCAAGCCGGGTGCTCCACCACCCTGGTCGCGGGAGGAGCCTGCTCCCCCGTCGCCGCCTGCACAAGAATTTCCGTCATGCCCCATCCTCCACGGGAGAACCTCGCGTCAGGACACCGTATGCATATGGGCTTCCTTCCAGCAAGTGTGGACTCGGGAAATTATCCTGCGCGCCCGCATGGTCACGGAACTTTTTCCTGTCGGATGCCTTGAGGGCCACTCAGGTGGGTATACATGGATCTCTCGGCGGACCCGCGTGGTCAATGTCCGCAGGACTCGCCCACCCCAGGGTGACCACCCGGAGCCGTACCGGGCAGGTCCGCCCCTCGTGTCACCCCGATCCCCCGTGTACGCGCGGGTACATCACCGGCCGGGCGCACTAGGCTGCGGATCTGCCCGCGCGATCGTCCGCTCCGGTCCGCGCGGACGCCGAGCCGCCGTCGACGGAAGCGAGTTGTACCTTGAACTTCCTTACCATCGGTCATCGCGGGGTCATGGGTCTCGAACCCGAGAACACCCTCCGTTCCTTCGTGGCCGCCCAACAGGCCGGCCTCGACGTCATCGAACTCGACCTGCACCTGAGCAAGGACGGTGCCCTGGTCGTCATGCACGACACGGACGTGGACCGCACGACCGACGGGACCGGTCCGATCGCCGAGAAGACCCTCGCAGAACTACGCGCCCTGGACGCGGGCCGCGGTGAGCGCGTACCCGTCTTCGAGGAGGTCCTGGACGCGGTGCGGTCGCCGCTCCAGGCCGAGATCAAGGACATGCAGGCGGCCCGGGCACTGGCCGAGGTCATGCTCAGGCGGGACCTGGTCGCCCGGGTGGAGGTGTCCTCGTTCCATGACGAGGCGATCGCCGAGATCTCCCGCCTGGTGCCGGGCGTACGGACCGCGCTGATCGCCAGCCGGTACGGCACCGACATCGTGGACCGCGCCGTCGAGGCCGGTGCCGCGACCGTCTGTCTGAACATCCGCCGGATCACGCTGGAGGTCGTGGAGGCCGCCCGCAAAGCGGATCTCAGGATCATCGGCTGGGTGGTGAACACACAGGACCATCTGCGGCTCGTACGGGCCCTGCAGCTGGACGGCGCGACCACCGACTACCCGGAGATCAAACGCACCGCCCGCTTCACCGCATAGCCCTCTGCATGAACGTCACACCAGCGGCTTGACCAGCAGCTCGAACTGAAGATCGTCGCGCTGCGGAACACCGAAGCGCTCGTCGCCGTACGGGAACGGGGTCATCCGGCCCGTACGGCGGTAGCCGCGGCGCTCGTACCAGGCGATCAGGTCGTCCCGTACGGAGATCACCGTCATCTGCATCTCCGTGGCGCCCCATTCCTCGCGGACCCGGCGCTCGGCCTCGGCGATGATCACCTTGCCGAGGCCGCCGCCCTGGAGCTTCGGGCTGACCGCGAACATCCCGAAGTAGGCGTGGGCCCCTCGGTGTTCGAGCTGGCAGCAGGCGACGACCTCGCCGTCGCGCTCGACGGCGAGCAGCCGGCTCTCGGGCGACTTGATGACCTCGAGAACGCCCTCGGGGTCGGTCCGCTGCCCCTCGAGGATGTCCGCCTCGGTGGTCCACCCCGTCCGGCTGGAGTCCCCGCGGTACGCCGACTCGATCAGCGCGACCAGGGCGTCCACATCGGTGTCGATGGCATCGCGGAAAGTGAGTCCAGCGGTCATGAGGCGTATCTCCGCTCTCGGGCACGGCACGGGCACGGACGAGCGTAGCGCTCCCACTAGGCTCCGCTGCATGGTGCATGTACTGAGCGGCCGAACCCTCCTCCACCCCACCGACCCCGAGCGTTCCCGGGTCTTCTACGGCGAGCAGCTCGGCCTCGGCGTCTACCGCGAGTTCGGCACGGGGCCCGAGCGCGGCACCGTCTACTTCCTCGGCGGAGGCTTCCTGGAGCTCTCGGGTCGCTCCGAGACGCCCCCGTCCGCGGCCGTGCAGCTGTGGATGCAGGTCGCGGATGTGACGGCCGCGCACGAGGAGCTGGCGGCGAAGGGCGTGGCGATCGTACGGCCGCCGGTGAAGGAGCCCTGGGGGCTGATCGAGATGTGGATCACCGATCCGGACGGCTGCAGGATCGTCCTCGTCGAGGTACCCGAAGACCACCCGATCCGCTTCCGCCCAGGCATCTGACGACCACCGCACAGAGAGCGGCCGGCACCGGCCGGCAGTGGCGCCACCCGGCGCCGCCTTGGGGGCCTGGACTCAAATACGGTCTCCCGTCGGGAAGTTGACCCTATCGGGCGACGGATATATGCATATCTTGGTGGATTTCTCAAAGGCGCCCGCGTCGCGTGCCACTCTGTGGCTGGCGCAACCGGCGCCTGCTCGAACCCCCACCCGTGAATGGAACTGATCAGCCATGCCCGAGCGCACCACTGTCCATGTGAAGCGGGAGGATTCGCGTCGCTTCCTCGACCTTCGGATCGGAGGTACACGCATCACGGTCGAGCGTGTGCCCGCCGGCCTGCTGATCCTCCTCGGAGCGCTGGCAGGCTCGGGGGCATCGGATGGTGGGTCGGGCAGTGACAGGCGAGCACCTGGGGCCGGAGCGCGGCGCCGGATGGCAGCGGCGGTCGAGCGGAGCTAGCGTGCGAAAGGGGACGCCCGCGTCGGCAGGAAGGCCGTGACGCCATGAAACTCGACAAGCCGGTGGCCGGTGGGCCCTGCTGGGCCGAGGTGGGAACCCCGGATCTGGAGGCCGGCCGGCACTTCTACGGCGAGCTCTTCGGCTGGCGGACGGAGACCGACTCCCGCGCGGAGATGGGCGGCTACACGATCGCGTACATGGGCCATCTCCCCGTCGCCGCGCTCGTGCCCTTGGGCGAGGAGCCGCAGCCGGTCACATGGTTCGTGACGTTCGCCGTGGCGGACGTCGACGCCACGGTGGAGAGGATCAAGTCGGCTGGTGGCACTGTGGTGTTCGAGCCCGGGGACGTTCCCGGCATGGGGCGCTTCGCGTCCGTCGCCGATCCGCAGGGCGCCGGTTTCCATGTGTGGCAGGCGGCGGGCTTCGAAGGGGCGGGCCTGCTCAACGAGCCGGGCTCGCTGGGCTGGGTGGAGCTGATGAGCAGGCAGCCCGAGCGGTCGGTGGACTTCTACACCACGGTGTTCGGCTGGAGTGTCAACGCTTCGGAGCACTACACACAGTGGGGCCTCGACGGCGCCGACTTCGGCGGCATGGTGACGATGGACGACAAGTTCCCGCCCGAGGTGCCGCCGCACTGGCTGCCGTACTTCGCGGTGGCGGACGTGGACACGAGCGCGGCCACGGCGACGGAGGCGGGCGGCACGGTCCTGATGGAGCCCACCACGGTGCCCGACAGTCTGCGCATCGCGGTGCTGCGGGATCCTCAAGGGGCGATGTTCGGGGTGTATCTGGCGGGTGCGGAGCGCTGAGACCTGAGGGGACGAATTCCCGGTGTCCCCGAAACACGCTTGCGTTGAAGTGCGCTCCACCTCGTAGCGTCGGCCGCACGAACCGTCCGGAGGGGGAACTGAGCGTGCGTTACACATTGTTCGGCAGGACCGGTCTGCGCGTGAGCGAGCTGAGCCTCGGCACGATGGTGATGGGTGAGGACCCGGGCGCCGGCTCCGACAAGGGGACCAGCGCCAAGCTCCTCGACGCCTACGCCGACGCGGGTGGCAATTTCATCGACACGGCCGACATCTACTCGGGCGGCAGCTCGGAGCGGATCCTGGGCGAGCTGCTGGAGGGTCGGCGCGATAAGTTCGTGCTGGCCAGCAAGTACACGTGCGGCACACGCGCGGGGGATGTCAACGCGGCCGGCAACCACCGCAAGAACCTGGCGCAGTCGGTGGAGGCGAGCCTGGAGCGGCTGCGCACCGACCGGCTCGACGTCCTGTGGGTGCACGCGCGGGACAACTTCACCCCGGTCGACGAGGTGATGCGGGCACTCGACGACCTCGTACGGACCGGGAAGGTGCTGTACGTCGGTGTCTCGGACTGGCCCGCCTGGGAGATCGCGCAGGCCAACACCCTCGCGGAGCTGCGGGGTTGGACCGCGTTCGCGGGTTCGCAGCTGCGCTACAACCTGCTGGAGCGGACACCGGAGCGTGAACTGCTGCCGCAGGCACGGGCGTTCGGCCAGGCGGTGCTGGCGTGGGCACCGCTGGCGGCCGGGAAGCTGACCGGTAAGTACCGGCGGGGCGAGTCGGGCCGGCTCGACTCCTGGGCCGGCAAGCCGAGCGCACAGGAGGAAGAGGTCGTCACCGCCGTCCTGGAGATCGCCGAGCAGGGCGGCTGGAGCCCGGCCCAGGTGGCGCTGGCCTGGCTGCTCCAGCGGCCCGGCAACATCGTTCCGATCATCGCGGCCACCAAGGAACACCAGCTCGCCGACAACCTCGGCAGCGTCGACGTCCGCCTCGACGCCGGCGCGGTCACCCGCCTGGACGAGGTGAGCGCGGTGTCGCTGGGCTTCCCGCACGACTTCGTACGGGACCCGGACGTCGTCCGGACGATCTACGGCGACCGCTGGGCGGACATCGACGACCGACGCTCCGGGTACCGGCGTACGGCGACCGACGTCCTCTAGTCCCCCCTGGTCCCTTCTAGTCGACGAAGTAGCTGTCGTGGCGGACGCGGAACTGCTCGAGTTCCGCGCCACCACGCCGCGTCATCTCCGCGACCCGCTCGAAGTACTCCTCGCGCGGGGCGCCCGGGGAGAAGAGCATGAGCATGGACATCGGCTCGTCGGTCACGTTCCTGAAGGCGTGCAGACCGCCGACCGGCACGTACAGGAAGTCGCCCGCGCGGCCCGTGACCCACTTCTCGCCGTCGTAGAGCTCCAGTTCGCCCGACAGGACGTAGAAGGACTCCGACATCGCCTTGTGGAAGTGGGTTCTGGCGCCGGCGGACCGCGGGCCCAACTCCGCTTTGTAGAGGCCGAACTCGCCGCCGGTCGAGTCGTGGGTGGCGAGGTAGTGGGTCGAACCGCCCGGCGAGGAGAGGTCCGCGGGGGTGTCGGCGGGGCGGAAGACGGCGTTCACCTCACCCTTGTCGCCGTGGTAGCGGGGCTCCGGGTACGGGAGTTGTTCCGGGTAGGACATGATGCGCTCCTTCTGGCAGGTCTTCACCGGAAGGGTCGCTCGCGCCCCCGGACGGCGGCATCGGGCCTCCGGACGATCTCGGCGGGTCCGGGAACGAGGGCCTCGGACCTAGTCCTGGTCCGGGAGGCGGTCGTCAGGCGAGCGGCGTCACTGTCACCGAGTCGAGGACCGGGGCGTGGGCGGAGCGCTGTCCGTAGGCGTTCCTCGTGGTGCCGTCGAAGTGGGGGAGCTCGTCGGCGGTGAACGTGACGGTGTTCGCGCCCTGTTGGAGGGTGACGGGGACGGAGAGCTGCCAGAAGTTGTTGAAGTGGAAGGTGGTGGGGAACAGGACGCGGCGTGTGTCGTCCCCGTTGACGGTGATGTCCGCGTGACGGCAGACCGGGTCCGGGTTGTAGTGGGTGCTCGGCGGCTGCTCGCCGTTGGAATAGCGGATCGTCAGCGCGTGGCGTCCGGGGCGGTCCGCCGTCACCGTCAGGGTGAGCGCGTTGGCGGGGCCGCGGCCGATGCCGTCGACGGCCTTGCCGCCGGTGGCGTAGGAGAACGCGGTCACCTTCGCGGTGCCGGCGAGCACGCCCTCCTCCGCGGGATACGTCGTGGTCGGCAGCAGCCCGCGCGACGGACCGACGGTCAACTCCTCCACGAGGAGCTCTTCCCCGGTCGCCGTGACCGTGACCTTGTTGACGCCCCCGGCGAGGAAGACGGACAGGTCCGCGGCCCCGGTCCGCCCGATCTCCTCCCCGTTGACCGTCAGCAGCCCCTCGCCGTCTCCGCGGAGGCCGACGGTCGCCTCCCCGTCGTCGGCCGCGTGCACCCAGAAGGTCGCGCTCCCACCGCTCGGAAGCACGGCGGCGGGGCCGCTCACGCGCGCTCCGTCGGCGAGGGCCGCGTACGCGGCGTCGTACCGCGCGCCCCTCTCCGTGTCGCGCAGGACCAGGTCCAGCCGGTCGACGACCGCGTCACCCCGGGTGGCACCGAGGTCGGGGTCCTGTGCCGCGAGAGTGATCCGGTGACGGCCCGCGGTCAGCTCCACCTCGGTGTCGGTATGGCCCCAGACCGCCCGCTTGTAGCCGAGCGGCAGCAGGAGCTCGCGCGGGTTCTCGCCGTCGACGCGCAGGAACACGTTGGTGGGACCGTGCTCCCGCACCGGTTCGGCGAGGTTGTGCGCATTGGCGTAGACACGGATCTCGTACGTCCCGTCCCGCGGGACCTCGACGTCGAAGGCGAGCACGCCGTCGGAGCCGGTGCGCAGACCGCCGACGTGGTGGCCGCCGGAGGTGGCGAACTTGTCGACGTCCGCCGGGGACCCCTCGGGACCGTTCTTCGAGTAGCCGCCGCCCGTGTAGGTGGCGTCCTCGGCCTCGTAGGCCCTCCGCCAGCCTGCCGGCGGCTGCGGGCGCACGGGCCCCTCGCCGCCGGGCGACAGGATCAGTTGGTAGGCGGACATCTCGTCGAGGCCGGTCAGGGGCAGCGTCACCCTGCCGTCCAGCACCGGGAGTACCTCCTCCGTCAGGATCAGCGGCTGGGCGGAGGCGCCGAGTTGGCCCGTCCAGGGGATCTCCTGGAGCCGTGCGCGGACGGTCGCGCCGAAGAGGTCGAGCCGCTTGACGACGATGTCGGCGGAACCGCTCGACCCTCCGAACAGCACCCGCGCCTGCCGCTTCTCCCGGTCGAGCGTGGCGACACCCTGGAGCGTGTACTGGACGTTGGGCCGGGGCGCGGTCACCGCGACCGTGTTCCCGGTCATCTGGCCGTAGGCGTTGAACAGCCACCACTGCCCGTTGGCCTTGTTCGCCTCGACGGCCGAGTCGTTGAGGTTGCCTGCGATGTTCCAGTACGCCATGTCGGCGTCGACCTTGGACTCCTCGATCGCGGCGATCCACTGGATCATCTGCCCGGGGACGGACAAGTGGTAGTTGTGGGCGTATTCGTTGACGTTGACGGGCAGTGGCCCGATGCCCAACTCCTGTTCCCACTCGCGGTACTTGGCGACGTTCGTGCGGACCTCGTCCGGCGAGGACAGTTCGTGCCAGGTGATCACGTCGGGCAGGACGTCGTGTTCCTTGGCGAAGGCGAGGAAGCCCTTGACCTCGGGATACAGGATGCAGGTGTTGGGTCCGGCGACACGGGCGTCCGGGTCGAGGCCCTTGATCAGCCGGTAGACGTCCCGCCAGGCGGCGAAGTAGTGCCTCGGGTCGGTGTGCCACGAGATGCCGTCGTAGCTCCACTCCCCGTCGCCGAACATGTTGCCCTCGGGTTCGTTGAACGGGACGTAGACGACGTGGGACTTCAACTCACCCATGGTCAGGACCTGTTCGACCTGCTTGCGGATGCTCTCCGTGAAGCCGGCCAGCCGTTCCTCACCGGTGGCGCCGGGCCACTCGTAGGGGAAACCGCGCAGGATGTCCGGCATGTAGAGGTAGACGTCCTGGCCACCGGCCGCGACGAAGGACGGCAGGATCTCCAGGGCGTCCGCGCCGGGGTGCTGGATGCCGTCCTGGGCCTTGGTGGCGACCGTACGGACGTACATGCCCTCGACGACGGCACGGCTGGGCACACCGTCGCCGTAGAGGCCGTAGAGCGTGCCGCTCGCGCCGCCGTGGAAGGGGCCCGTCTCGGTGCCGAGATCGACGGTGAGCGTTTCGGCTGCCACGGCATCTCTCTTTCGTCCGGTATTTCGCACATGAGTCGGCGAATCGAACCGAACCTAGGGAGCGGGTGTGGATCACGTCAATGGAGGGGCCGCTTCCGAAATTTCCGAAGCGGCCGATCAGACGCGGAGCGCTCCCAGACGGCCTTCCAGCTGCGTCAGCAACTCGCCGAGCAGTGAGGCCAGTTCTCCCTGCTTCCTCCCGTCCAGCACGGACAGCACGGCGGTCTCGTACGCGAGCTGCTCGGGCAGGATCCCGTCGACGAGATCGCGGCCGGCGTCCGTGAGGCGGAGGTGGACGACCCGGCGGTCGCGGGTGTCGCCCCGGCGTTCGACCAGTCCGCGCTCGGTGAGCTGCTTGAGGCGCTTGGTGACGGCCGCGCCCGAGGAGAAGGTCTCACGGGCCAGCTCGCCGGGGGTCAGTTCATGGCCGGTGCGACGGAGCGCGCCGAGCAGGTCGAACTCGGGGCGGCTGAGACCGGCCCGGCGCAGGGGGGCGTCCTCGGCCTGCTGGAGGAGGGCGGCGGAGCGGTTGATGCGGCCGATGATCTCCATGGGTCCGGTGTCGAGGCCGGGATGGACGGCCTGCCACTGCCGGACGACCGCCGCGACCGTGTCCGTCCTCGGGCCGTCTCCCCCGCTGGTCTCCGCCGTCATGGCCGTACGTCCTCCGTCGTCGCGCTGGTCAGCCGTCGTGTCGTCGCGGCGAGCGTACGGTGTCCCGCCTGCTCGGCGAGCACGACCCGCTCCTGAGGCAGGGCGCGCTGCCACCATTCGCCGGACGCGGCGTCCACGGTGGCACGGAGCTCGACCAGGGCGGCGGCCAGGGTCCGGTGTGCCGACTCCAGGGCGGCGGGGGCGGGGTACGGCTCGGCGAGGAGGCGGGCGGTGCGCTCGCGGGCGCGGTCGACGGCGCTCAGGGCGTGCTCGATGCGGTCGCCGGCGCGCCGGTTGGTGACGGCGAGCGCGGCTCCGAAGCCGACCAGGGCGCCGACGACGGTGTCCACGACCCGCTCGGTGATCAGCCGGCCGGGCTCCTGGAAGCCGGCGAACTCGGTGATGAGCAGCGCCATCGGGGTCACGCAGACGCTGCCGAGCCAGTAGTTGCGGCTGATCAGCGCCTCGGCGCCGAAGTTGAAGGCGAGGCAGCACAGGACGAGGGCGGCCGGGCCGAGGTGGGCGAGCGGGACGACGGCGGCGAAGAGGAGGACGCCGGCGAGGTTGCCGACGACGCGCTGGACGCCACGGCTCCAGGTGAGGGTGAGGTTGGCCTGGTAGAGGGAGGCGGCGGTGACCAGGGCCCAGTACGGGCGGCCGACACCGAGGGCCAGGGAGGCGTATCCGGCGAGGGCGCACCCGAGGGCGGTACGCAGGGCGAGCGGGGCCAGGGGACCGAGTCGGCGCCACAACGGGACGCTTTCAAGGCCGAGTTCGGCGTCGATGCCGAGCAGTTCACCCCGGTCCTCGATCCGCGGGACCGGTCCGTTGCCGCGCAGGTCGCGCGCCCAGGCCCGCAGCCGTTCCGGGTCGGTGTCGGCGGGGGCGGCGAGGGCGACCTCGGCACGGACGACGAGGCGGTCGAGGGCGCGGCGGGGCTCGGTGCGGGCGCCGGCGGACAGCAGCGCCTGCCAGGCGGCCTGGACGGCGGCGACCGCGGCGGCCCTGGCGCGGGGGTCGTCGGGCTTCTCGGCGTACGCGGCGGCGGTGCGCAGCGCGTGGGCGGTGGCCCGGCGTTCCGGGCCGTGCGGGCGGACCAGGCCGGGTGCCATGCCGATGAGCCACGCCCAGACGCCCGCCGCGGCGGCGAGGGCCAGGTGGCCGGGGACCTGGGCGAGGGTCTGTGGGGCGAACAGGGCGGCGGTGCTGATGAAGGTGAAGATCACGTTGCCGGGCGGGCCGATGCGAGCCGCGTCACACAGTGCCTTCTGCGTCGCGGCCAGGAGGGCGCCGACCGTGACCAGTGCCACGGCGCTCGTGGTGAGCGACGCGGCGACGAGGGCGACGGCGAGGCCGGCGAGCATGCCGAGCACGACCCAGGCCAGGGTGCGGGCCCGGGCGACGTAGGGGCGGTTGTGGGCGTACAGCGCGCACAGGGAGCCGGCCATGGTGTACATCGCCAGGTCGAGGCGACCGAGCGCCAGCAGGGTCAGGTTGGGCGGGGCGACCGCGACGACCACGCTCAGGGCGGGCTTGAACCAGATGTCCGAGGGTCGGCCGAGGCGCAGGACGCCAGCGAGGGGGAGACGTGGGGTCGCGCTGCTCATACCCATAACCTTAGCAGGTGTTTTACTCATAAACGATTTCGTTGGACAGTCGCTGACCTGCCGTGCTCCGCCGAATGCTCCCCGTGTACACCCTTGCGCCCGCGTGCGCGCCACGGGAGCGGGGCATCGCATCCCTGACCGACCGTCGAGCGGGGAGGTGCGTGTGCACGGACCGGCTTCGCCCGGCTGGCTGCTGGTGACGCTGTGCGCGGCGACCGGCGCCTACTGTCTGCTGCGGATGCGCAGCGAGGTCGAGGAGCAGCGCCGTGCGGCGGGCGGCGAGGCACTCATGGGCTTCGGCATGGCCGCGATGGCCGTACCGGCCGCGGTGTTCACCCCGCCGGCGTGGACCTGGTCGGTCTATGCCCTCGTGTTCGGCGCGGCGGCCGTGCGGGCCCTGTGGGCGGCACGGGCGAGCACCCACCATCTGCACCACCTGGTGGGGGCGTCGGCCATGGTCTACATGGCGGTCGTGATGGCCGCCTCGCCCGGGCATCACGCGGGATCCGGGATCCCCTTGCTGACCGGGGTGTTGCTCCTCTACTTCGCGGGGTACGTCCTGTTGTCCGGAGTGCGGCTGGTGCCCGTGGCCGCCGGAGGCGGGACCGTCGGCTGGGGCGACCGGCCGGAGCTGGCGCGGGCGTGCCGGCTGTCGATGGGGATCGCCATGGTCGCGATGCTGGCGACGCTCTGAACGCCTCCGTGTCCTGCGTCACTTTGCCCTCGTGGGCCGTACCCCTGGGCGGTGAGCCGCTCATAGGGTGCTCCCATGATGGTCCCCGCGGCACTGTTGCTGCTCGGCGCGCTGACCGCCGTCCTCGCCCCTCGGCTGCTCGCCCGGGTCGACTGGGTGGACCGTGAACCCGTGGTCGCCCTGTGGGTGTGGCAGTGCGCGGTGGCGGCCGTACTCCTGTGCTGCGCCCTGTCGATGACGCTCAGCGCGGCCGCGGCCTGGCAGGCGGTCCGCGGCCATGTCTTCGCGCCGGCGCCGTCCGGGGTCGTGGAGGCGTACGCGCTCGGCAGGGGCGGCAGCTGGGCGGCGACGACCGCGGTGACGCTGGCGCTGGGCGGGGTGTGGAGCGCGGCGATGCTGGTCCGGGAGGTCGTACGGGCGCGTGCGCGGCGTCGGCTGCGCAGGGCCGAACTCCTGGTGCGGGCCCCGATGTTGCCCGGCGAGGAGCGGGCCACCGGTCGTCTCGTGGTCCTGGAGGGCGAGCGCCCCGACGTCTGGTGGCTGCCCGGGTCGGCGCCCCAACTGGTGATCACCACGGCCGCGTTGCGCCGCCTGAAGGGGCGGCAGCTGGACGCTCTGCTGGCCCACGAGGAGGGTCACGCGCAGGCGCGGCACGACTGGCTGCTGCACAGTTCCGGCGCGTTGGCGGGCGGGTTTCCGCAGGTTCCGGTGTTCGCCGCGTTCCGCGACGAGATGCACCGGCTCGTCGAGCTCGCCGCGGACGACATGGCCTCGCGCCGCTTCGGGCGTCTGACGACCGCGCTGGCGCTGGTGGAACTCAACGAGGACCGGGGGGTGTTCGGCCCCTGCCCGACCCCGCAGGCCCATGTCCCGCAGCGGGTGAACCGGTTGCTCACTCCCCCGGACCGGCTCACGGCGGCCCGTCGGCTGCGCCTGACGGCGACGGCGGCACTGGTGCCGGTGGTTCCGGTCCTGGTGGCGTTCGTGCCGGGATTGCGGGCGCTCGGATAGGGCCTGTCCGGCGGAATTCGCCTCCTGCCCCGCCGGTCGGCGAGGATCGTAGTATGCACTCGCCGCCCGTCGACGCCCCGTCCCGCCCGCAGGACCAGCGCACCGCCCTCCGCTCGGCCGGTGTTCTGACCGTGTGCTCCATACTGCTGCTCACCCTGGTCGCGGTCCGGTGGCATCCCCTGATGAGTCTCGACCAGGACATCGCGACGACCACGCACCGCTGGGCGGTGGACGAGTCAGGGCTCACTCAGGCCTTCCGCATCCTCACGGACTGGGTGTGGGACCCGTGGACGATGCGGTTGCTGTGCACGGTGGTCGCGCTGTGGCTGATGTGGCGGCGCCAAGCATGGTGGACGGCCCTGTGGCTGGGGATCACGTGCTTGCTGGGCACCCTGTTGCAACAGGGGCTCAAGGCCGCCGTCGACCGTCCCCGCCCGGTCTGGCCGGACCCCGTCGACTCGGCCCGCTACGCGGCCTACCCCTCCGGCCACGCCATGACGGCCACGGTCGTCTGCGGCCTCCTGCTGTGGCTCCTGCATCACCATGGCGCCGACCGCCGCGTCTTCCGCACGGTCCTGGCCGTCTCCCTCCTCTCCGTCGTCGGCGTCGGCCTCACCCGTATCTGGCTCGGCGTCCACTGGACCTCGGACGTCGTGGGCGGCTGGCTGCTGGGGGTGCTGGTGGTGGCCGTGGCGGTGCTGGTGCACGCACGGCGAAGGACGTGAGCTACCGCTACGTGGGACCGGCGGAGATCCGGGCGGCGGTCCGCCCCGGCTCCGAGGGCCGTGCCATCGGCTCCCCGGCCGACCTGGGCGCCTGGGTGACCGAGCGCGGCGAGGCCGAGGCGCGGGAGCCGTACACCTTCGTCGTGGACCCGGACGGCCGGCTGCGGCTCGCGCCGCGGCGCAGCGAGCACGTGGCCTGCGCGGGCGGCCGTCCCGTGCTGGCGGCGGGCGAGATGGCCTTCAGCCGCGCGTCCGGGCCGTGGACGGCCCACGAGATCAGCAACCAGTCGACCGGCTACTGCCCGGACCTCACGTCGTGGCGCGCGGTCGCCCATGCCCTGGAGGCCGCCGGTGTCGGCCATCCCGGCCGCTTCACCCACGAGGTGGTCTTCCGTCGCTGCGAGCGGTGCCGGGAGTGTTCCGTGGTGCGTGAGGGCGAGTTCGTGTGCGTGTTCTGCGGCAGTGATCTTCCGGTCGAGTGGAACGTCGACTCGTAGGATCTCGGCATGATCGCAGTGCTGTTCGACTTCTCCGGGACCCTGTTCCGCATCGAGTCCACCGAGTCCTGGCTGCGCGCAACGCTCGCGGAGTCCGGGATCGCGCTCCCCGAGGCCGAGATCACCGCGGCGGCGAAGGCGCTGGAGGTGGCGGGGGCGTTGCCGGGCGGGGCGAATCCGGTGCGGGTGCCCGAGGAACTGGCGAGCCGGTGGGCGACCCGGGACGAGAGCGCCGAGCTGCACCGGGCCACCTACACCGGGCTCTCGCGGCAGGTGCCGTTGCCCGACCCGCGGCTGCACGACAAGCTCTACGACCGCCACCGGTCACCGTCCGCCTGGCAGCCCTACCCGGACGCCGCCGAGGTGCTCCGGGTGCTGCGCGAGCGCGGGGTCGGCGTCGGGATCGTGAGCAACATCGGGTGGGACCTGCGGCCCGTGTTCCGGGAGCACGGCCTCGACCCGTACGTCGACGCCTATGCCCTGTCGTACGAGCACGGCGTCCAGAAGCCGGATCCGCGACTGTTCGCCCTCGCCTGCGAGAGCCTCGGGGCCGACCCGCGCAGGACCCTGATGGTCGGTGACGACCGCCGGGCCGACGGCGGTGCGGCCGCGCTGGGGTGCGGGCTGCACTTCGTGGACCATCTGCCGGTGGCCCAGCGCCCGGACGGGCTGCTGGCGGTGCTGGATCTCATGGACGGGGCTCGGGAGAACATCGCCGGTAAGTAGCCTCAGGCCACCACTGAGGCGGAAAAACCGCCCGCCTCGGGCGATCCCCCGCGTCGCCCGAGACAGACGGCAGCCCTGACCAGCCGTTTCACCGGCCGGTCCGGACGTGCTGAGTATAGTTGGCTGGTAACCAGTCAACGCAGGAGTTACAGCATGTCCCCGCGCAGCGCCTCGGTCAATGAAGAGTTGCGCCGCCGTTCCCGGGAGCGGCTCCTGCAGGCCGCGCTCGAGCTGGTCTCCGAGCACGGCTACGAGGCGACGACGCTCGGCGACATCGCGGACCGAGCCGGCTCGGCGCGCGGGCTGACGTCGTACTACTTCCCCGGCAAACGCCAGCTCGTGCAGTCCGCCGTGCACCGGCTGATGCACCGCACGCTGGAGGAGGCGCTGGAGCGCGAGCCGCGCACCGACGACGGCAGGGAGCGGATGGCGCGGGCCATCGACGCGATCCTGGGCCTGGCCCGGGAGCGGCCCGTACTGATGCGCCAGCACATGGCCGGACTGCTGCACGCCGAGGGTTTCATGCCGTGCCCGGAACAGCGCCGCCTGGCCGAACTGCTACGGGACACCGTCGCCCGCAACGGCTCGAAGGACGTCGACGCCGACTACCCGATGCTGCGCGCCCTGCTCATGGGCTCGGTCTACGCCGCCCTGGTGCCCGGCGCGCCGATGCCCATCCCGGTGCTGCGGGCCGAGTTGTTCGGGCGCTACCGGCTGGACTGGGAACTGGGCGTCCCGCCGGACACCGATGAGGCGTCCGACGGGACGTACGAGACCGATCTGTCGCGCTTCTTCGCGACCGGGGATCCCGCGGCCGGTCAGTCGAAGTAGTCGGGCTGCGTCTGGACGTTGAGCTCGTCCAGCCGGACCCACTTCGCCGGGTCCGTGCGCCGGTCCTTGATCTTCAGGACGTCGAAGCCCTTGGCGATGTCGTTCGAGTAGATGTAGCCGTTGTAGTAGTACGCCGACCAGGGACCGGCGGTGGTGAGCTGCTCGGTGTTGACCGGGCCGCGCTCGAAGTAGGCGATCTCCTTCGGCTTGGAGGAGTCGGTGAAGTCCCAGACGGAGACGCCGCCCTGGTACCAGGCCTGGACCATGATGTCCTTGCCCTTGACCGGGATCAGCGAGCCGTTGTGGGCCACGCAGACCTCGACGTCGGCCTGGTGGCGGGGGATCTTGAAGTAGCTGCGGAAGACCAGCTTGCGCTTGTCACCCTTGCCGACGATGTCGTAGATGCCGTCGGCGCCGCGGTTCGGACCGATCGCCGCGTTGCAGGTGGCCGCGCCGCCGCCGCCCAGCTCGTCGGTGAAGACGACCTTGTTGGCCTTCTGGTTGAAGGTCGCCGAGTGCCAGAACGCGAAGTTGACGTTGTCCTGCACCCGGTCGACGACCTTCGGGTTCTCGGGGTCCTTGATGGAGAACAGGATGCCGTCGCCCATGCAGGCACCCGCCGCCAGGTCCTTCGAGGGCAGCACCGTGATGTCGTGGCAGCCGGTGGTCTTGGAGACGCCAGGGTTGGTGGGCCCACCGGGGTTGCCGCCGCCGTCCGGGCCCTCACCCGGGAACAGCACCGGGAAGCTCACGACCGCCGCCTTCTGCGGGGATTTGCGCGGCACCTTGATGACGGAGATGCCGTCGTGCGGCGGCTGGCAGTCGGGGTACGCGGCGTTCGGCGAGTACGAGGAGACGTAGACATAGACGTTCTTGCGCTCGGGCACCAGGGTGTGGGTGTGCGAGCCGCACGCGGTCTCGACGGCGGCGACGTACTTCGGGTTCGCCTTGTCGCTGATGTCGAAGACCTTGATGCCCTCCCAGGAGGACTTCTCCGTCGCGGGCTGCGTGGTGCTGTTGCAGCTGTTGTCGGTGCGCGAGGAGTCGGTCGACAGGAAGAGCAGGTCGCCGGAGACCGAGATGTCGTTCTGGGAACCGGGGCACAGGACCTGGGAAACGGTCCTCGGTGCCTTCGGGTTGCTGATGTCGTAGATGACGAAGCCGTCGAAGTTGCCGGAGAAGGCGTACTTGCCCTGGAACGCCAGGTCCGAGTTGAGACTCGCCAAAGCCTTGGGCGAGTTGGCCACATGCTCGATGTTGTCGGAGTGGACGATCTCGTCCTTGCCGGGTATCTCGCCGTCGGCTATCGCGGCCCGGACCTCGGCCTCGGTGCTCTGGGACACTTCCTCGCCCACGGTCGAGCCGTCCCCGGGGTCGGGGGTCGCGGCCGCGGGTCCCGCCGTCAGCAGCGCCGCCAGGAGCCCGGCCGCGGCCGTGGCAACTCCCGGTCGTCTGTGCCGCGTTCGGGGATTCTTCAACAGGATCACTGTTTCCTCCCTAGTTCCGTTCACCTCGGAACGGGTCACGCACCACCGAAGTATTGTCTTCGCCATGCACATACCAACAGGGGGCAACAAGATCGCAATGAAGTTTTTCGCTCCGGTGGCCCTCACCGCCCTCGCGATGCTGGGACTTGGGGCCTGCGACGCGGACTCGGACGCGACGCCGGCCCCGAGCGGACCGTCGGTGCTCGTGCCCGGCAAGCCCGGCGAGGCGAACCGCACCCTCTCCGCCGACGAGGCCGCGGACCAGCGCGCCGAGGACGACTCCCCCAACTCGGCGGACGTCTCGTACGCCCGGATGATGATCGAGCACCACACGCAGGCACTGGAGTTGACCGAACTCGCCCCGGAGCGCGCGCAGTCCACGAAGGTCGAGAAGCTGGCCGAGCGGATCAAGGCCTCCCAGGGGCCGGAGATCGCCGCCATGCGGAGCTGGCTGAAGACATACGACAAGGAGGAGACCCAGGGCGGCGACGCGCACGACCACGCCTCCATGCCCGGGATGGCCACCGAGGCACAGATCGACAAGCTGCGGGCCGCCAAGGGCAAGGCCTTCGACCAGCTCTTCCTCACCCTGATGATCACGCATCACGAAGGGGCGATCACCATGGCCACCGACGTGAAGGGTCAGGGCAACAACATCCGGATCGAGGAGATGGCCGACGACGTGGTCGCCCAGCAGACGGCCGAGATCTCCCGGATGCGGGACATGCAGTAGAGGCCCTCGCCGACCGCAACAGCCGCACTCAGCGCCGGGCGTGACGTGGCGTCAGGTACCCGGCGTCGCGCGCCTGCGCGATCAACCGGAGCGACTTGCGGCGGCTGTGGCCGGTCGCGCACATCACCGCGAGCACCGGGTCGACGCCGTCCTCCTGGGCCGCCCGGTACTCCTGGGCGAGCAGCAGTCGGCCTTCGACTCCACGCGGCCAGGCCGGCCGGGCACGCCGCGATCCGGCCGGCTCGTCCTCCCCTTCCGCCGGTCCGGCACCGCACGCCTCGAAGAGCGGACCCTCGATCCAGTCGGCGAACACCGCGAGGTCGTCCAGGGAGAGCGCCGGCTGGGCCCGGACGTCCTCGATCGAGACCTGCCTCTCGGCCACGACGGCGAGCGCCTCGACCCGGGCACCGTCGGTGAACGCCAGCCGGACGTTGAACCAGGCTGTCGCGCCCTCGCCCTCCCGCACTTCCCACGCGGGCCACACGGACACGGCACCGTCCGTCGGGCAACGATCAGAAAGATTAAGAAACGATGCTTCTAGCACACACGCAACGTAACCGCATGATCACTTTCCATACCAACGGACACGCGTCCACGGACCCGTACAGCACCCTGTCAGCGCAGCAGCGACGGTGCGATGCTGGAGGCATCAGCGATCTCCTCTGATCCCTCGGATAAGGAGTACCGCCGTGCTTCGTGTCGCCGTCGTCGGCTCCGGGCCGAGCGGGTGCTACACCGCCCAGAGTCTCGTCCAGCTGGATCCGTCGGTCCACGTCGATGTCCTGGACCGGCTGCCGTGCCCGTACGGCCTGGTGCGCTACGGGGTGGCGCCGGACCACGAGAAGATCAAGTCCCTCCAGAACAATCTGCGCACGGTCCTGGAGCACGAGCGGGTGCGCTTCCTCGGCGGGGTGCGGGTGGGCGAGGACGGGGTGCCCGCCGCCCGGCTGCGGGAGCTGTACCACGCGGTCGTGTACTGCGTGGGGGCCGCCACCGACCGGCATCTGGGCGTTCCCGGCGAGGACCTGCCGGGCAGCTGGTCGGCGACCGAGTTCGTGTCCTGGTACAGCGCCCATCCGGACGCCGTCGACGACGGCTTCGTCCGCGACGCCCGCTCGGCCGTGGTCATCGGCGTGGGGAACGTCGCGGTCGACGTGGCGCGGATGCTGGCCCGGGGCGCCGCGGAGCTGAGCCCCACGGACATGCCGCAGGCGGCGCTCTCCGCGCTGGCCGCGAGCCGGGTGACCGAGGTCCACATGGTGGGCCGGCGAGGCCCTTCCCAGGCCCGCTTCACCACCAAGGAGCTGCGCGAGCTGGGCGGTCTGCCGGACACGGAAGTGACGGTGGATCCGGAGGAGTTGGCGCTGGATCCGGCGTACCTCGACCCCTCCGCGCTGGCCGCCGCACCGCGCCGCAATGTGGAGGTGCTGCGCGGCTGGGCCACGGCTCCGGGGCGGTCCGCGTCACGCCGGATCCGTTTGCGCTTCTTCCTGCGTCCGGTCGAACTCCTCGCCGCGAACAGGCGGGTTGGCGTGGTGCGCTTCGAGCGGACGGTGCCGGACGGACGGGGCGGGGTGACGGGGACGGGCCGGTACGAGGACATCCCGGCCCAGTTGGTGCTGCGATCGGTGGGCTATCGCGGGGTGCCGCTGGAGGGGCTGCCGTTCGACCCCGCGACCTGCACGGTGCCGCACCTCGCCGGGCGGGTGCTGCGCGAGGGGGCCGTCGCGCCGGGTGAGTACGTGGCGGGGTGGATCAAGCGGGGGCCGACCGGGGTGATCGGCACGAATCGGCCGTGTGCGAAGGAGACGGTGACGTCGTTGATCGAGGATGCCGGGATGCTCGTACGCGAAGAGCTGCCCGGTGATCCGCTGGCGGGGCTGCGGGCGGACGGGATCGAGCCGGTGGAGTGGGCGGGCTGGTGCGCGATCGAGCGTGCGGAGGCGGAACTAGGGGCATCGCTGGGACGGGGAGTGGTGAAACTCCCGGATTGGCAGTCCCTGATGATCGCGGCGCACGGCAACGCCGGTTAGGGGCACGGGGAACTGCGCGACCAGTCACACACGACCCGCACCCGGAAACGAAGCAGCAACCCACCCGAAATCAACAAACTGTTCAAGGAGCCTACGGTCTCGCCCATGACGACAACCGCTCCCGTGCACCCCGTCGACGAAGTCCCACCCGTACGCCAATTGGCCGCCTTCGGCCTCCAGCACGTCCTCGCGATGTACGCCGGAGCCGTGGCCGTCCCCCTGATCGTCGGCAGCGCGATGAAACTGTCGGCCGCCGACCTCGCGTACCTCATCACCGCCGACCTCCTGGTGTGCGGCATAGCGACGCTCATCCAGTGCATCGGGTTCTGGCGCTTCGGCGTGCGCCTGCCGATCATGCAGGGCTGTACGTTCGCCGCCGTGTCGCCCATGGTGCTGATCGGCACCACCGGTGGCGGACTGCCCGCGATCTACGGCTCGGTGATCGTCGCGGGGCTCGCGATCATGCTGCTGGCGCCGGTGTTCGGGAAGCTGCTGCGCTTCTTCCCGCCGCTGGTCACGGGCACCGTGATCCTGATCATCGGGCTGTCGCTGCTCCCGGTCGCGGGCAACTGGGCCGCGGGCGGCGTCGGTGCGGCCGACTTCGGGGAGCCGAAGAACCTCGGGCTCGCCGCGTTCGTACTGCTCGTCGTGCTGGGTGTGCAGCGGTTCGCGCCGGCCTTCCTGAGCCGGATCGCCGTCCTGATCGGCATCGTGGTCGGGCTCGCGATCGCGGTTCCGTTCGGGTTCACGGACTTCGGCGGGGTCGGCGACGCGGACTGGCTCGGCATCAGCACGCCGTTCCACTTCGGTGCGCCCACCTTCGAGTTCTCGGCGATCGTCTCGATGCTGGTCGTGGCGCTCGTGACGATGACCGAGACGACCGGGGACCTGATCGCGGTCGGTGAGATGACGGACCGCAAGGTCGAGCCGCGCTCCCTCGCGGACGGTCTGCGCGCCGACGGCCTGTCCACCGTCCTCGGCGGCGTCTTCAACACCTTCCCGTACACGGCGTACGCGCAGAACGTCGGTCTCGTCGGCATGACCCGGGTCCGCAGCCGCTGGGTCGTCGCCGCGGCGGGCGGCATCCTCGTCCTGCTCGGCCTGCTGCCCAAGCTGGGCGCGGTCGTGGCCGCCATACCGGCGCCGGTGCTCGGCGGTGCGGGTCTGGTGATGTTCGGGACGGTCGCGGCGAGCGGGCTGAGGACGCTCACGCAGGTCGACTTCAAGGGCAACAACAACCTGACGGTGGTGGCCGTCTCGGTGGCCATCGGCATGCTGCCGGTCGGGGTGCCGACGGTCTACGAGAAGTTCCCGGACTGGTTCCAGACGGTGATGAACAGCGGCATCAGCGCGGGCTGCCTGACGGCGATCGTGCTCAACCTGCTGTTCAACCACCTTCCCTCGAAGGCCGGTTCAGTCGCTCCCGAGGCGGCCGGCCTGGCGGGAGGCGGCACCGAGGAGACTGTCGAGAAGTCCCGGGAAGAGGTCGTCTAGGTCGTCCTTGCGCAGACCGTTCATCTTGGCCGTGCCCCGGTAGATCTGCCGGATCACCCCGGCCTCGCGCAGCACCCGGAAGTGGTGTGTGGTCGTGGACTTGGTGACCGGCAGCTCGAACTGCGAACAGGAGAGCTCGTCGCCCACGGCGGCGAGCTCTCGCACGATCTGGAGCCGCATCGGGTCGGAGAGCGCGTGCAGGATCGGCTCCAGCCGGATCTCCTCGCGCGCCGGGTGCGGAAGGTCGCGGGTGCTGACGGCGGGAGAGGTCACGGCGGCTCCAGACTCTTCGGGAACCCCATTGTACGAGACCTCTCGTAGTTTGACACTCTCCGTACTACGATGCCTATCGTACGAGCAGACCACTCGGTCCCGTGACGATTGGAGCCCGCCGTGAGTGCCCTCTTCGAGCCCTACACCCTGCGCGATCTGACGATCCCCAACCGGGTGTGGATGCCGCCGATGTGCCAGTACTCCGCGTCGCCCGAGGGCCCGGAGACCGGGGCGCCGAACGACTGGCACTTCGCGCACTACGCGGCCCGCGCGGCCGGCGGCACAGGGCTGATCATCGTCGAGGCGACGGGGGTGAGCCCCGAGGGCCGGATCTCGCCGTACGACCTCGGGATCTGGAACGACACCCAGGTCGAGGCGTTCCGCCGGATCACCCGTTTCCTGGTGTCCCAGGGCACGGTGCCGGGCATCCAGATCGCACACGCCGGCCGCAAGGCGGCCACGGACCGGCCGTGGAAGGGCGGCGCGCCGCTCGGCACGGACGGGGACGGATGGCAGCCGCTGGGGCCGAGCCCGCTCGCCTTCGACGAACGGCACGCGGTGCCGACCGAGCTGACGGTCGCTCAGATCCAGGAGGTCGTCGGCCAGTTCGCGGACGCGGCCCGTCGCGCCCTCGCCGCGGGTTTCGAAGTCGCCGAGATCCATGGCGCCCACGGCTATCTGATCAGCAACTTCCTCTCCCCGCATTCGAACCACCGCACGGACACCTACGGCGGCTCGTACGAGAACCGCACCCGCTTCGCCCTCGAGGTCGTGGACGCCGTACGGAAGGCGTGGCCGGACGACAAGCCGCTGTTCTTCCGTGTCTCGGCGACCGACTGGCTGGAGGAGGGCGGCTGGACGGCGGACGACACGGTCCGCTTCGCCGCCGACCTCCAGGCCCACGGCATCGACCTCCTCGACGTCTCCACCGGCGGCAACGCCTCCGGTGTCCGCATCCCGACCGGCCCCGGCTACCAGGTCCCCTTCGCCGCCCGGGTGAAGGCGCAGACCTCGCTGCCGGTGGCCGCGGTCGGCATGATCACCGAGCCCGAGCAGGCCGAGAAGATCCTGGTCAACGACGAGGCGGACGCGGTGCTGCTGGGCCGTGAGCTGCTGCGCGACCCGTCGTGGGCGCGGCACGCGGCGCGGGAGCTGGGCGGGGACGTGCATGTGCCGGACCAGTACCACCGGTCGGTCTGAGCCTCACGCGGGGCGGCGGGGCACCACCTTGATGTTGAACGTGTGGGACCCCAGCCCTCCCGCGATGCCCATGAAGAGCAGGGCGAAGTGCTCCTGACCCCGCGCCGTGGCGATGCCGCCGATGTCCAGCTGGGACGACGGGGGCCAGCCGAGGTCGGTGAGCAGCAGGCCGGCGGTCCGCTTGGCCGCGGCGTCGTCGCCGGAGAGGAAGACGGTGCTCGGGCCGTCGAGCCCGTCCGGGGCGGTCATCGCCGTGGAGTCCATGGTGCAGAGGGTCTTGACGACGGGGGTCAGAGGGAAGGCCTCCTGGATCTGTTCGGCCAGGCTGCCGTTGGGGTGCGAGAGCTCGGTGTAGTCGTCGGAGAGACCGACCCCGACGTCGATCAACAGGGTGCCGGCCAGCGCCGGGGCCCCGATGGACCGCAGCAGTTCCAGGGAGACGGTCCCCGGGGTGGCGTTGACCAGTGCCTCCGCGTGCGCCGCCGTCGCACCGAGATCCGTCACGGGAAGGCCGAGGCCGGAACGCTCCTCGGGCCTTCGGGAACCGAGGAGCACATCGTGTCCCGCGGCGCTCCAGCCGTGGGCCAGCGCGCGGGCGACATTGCCGGTGCCGAGCAGTCCTATACGCATGCCGTGACGCTAGCCAGCGGCCGGCTCTCGGCGGATCGGTCCACGGCCCCGGTCGGACCGGCACCTGTGACCTAGTCCCGTGGTCCTCCCTCCGGAGTACGGCGCCCCCGGCACGTACTCCCGGAAGGTCGGGGTCGATGTCTCCATACGCACGATGCGCCGGGGGCCCCCGACGACAAGGCTGGCCACATCGAACGTGAGGAGGGTGCCATGAACCGCCAGATCCGCATCCGCGTCAGCCGCCGCCCCGCAGCACCCCGGGACGAGAAGATCGACCGCCGGACACCTTCGGGGCGCGTGCTGCCGTACTGAACCGCCGGAAGGCGGCCGGAGGAGCTCCGGCCGCCCCCCTGGGGACGTCAACCGGTCGTGCAGGCCGTTCCGTTGAGGGTGAACGCGCCCGGCGCCGCGCTGTTGCCGGTGTGCGTCGCCTGGTAGCCGATGCTGACGCTCGCGTTCGGGGCGAGCGTGGCGTTGTACGAGGCGTTCGTCGCCGTCACCGCGCCGGAGCTCGGCGCGTAGGTGGCGTTCCAGCCGTTGGTGATGGTCTGGCCGGTGGGCAGGGTGAAGCCGAGCTGCCAGCCGTTGAGCGTGGTCGTGCCGGTGTTGGTGATCGTCACCGAGGCGGTCAGCCCGGTGCTCCACGCGTTGGTGGTCACGGTCGCCTTGCAGGGGCCGGCCGGGGGCTGGGGTGCGGGGCCGTCGCTGTCGAGACCGAAGAACGTGAGGACTCGGGCCGCCATGCCCCAGGCGTACAGGTTGTGGCCCACGCCCTGGAGGCTGATGGCCTCCACCGGGGCCTGGTCACCGGTGCCGCCGTAGCGGGTGCGGGTCCAGCCGGACTGGGGTGTGTCCGTGGCCGCCGGGGTCTGGCTGACGCCGCGGACGTTCGTCCACTGCTTGATCTCCTCGCCGAAGTTGGGGTAGCGCAGTACGTCGTCCTCGGTGCCGTGCCACACCTGCATGCGCGGCCGGGGTCCCGTGTAACCGGGGTAGGCGGCGCGGGCGATGTCGCCCCACTCCTGTGCGGTGTGGGCCACGGTGCCCTGCGCGCAGGCGCTGTTCCACTCGGAGCCGTCGGTGGTGGCGAAGCAGCCGAACGGCACGCCCGAGAAGGCGGCACCCGCGGCGAACACGTCGGGGTAGTCGCCGAGCAGGACGTTGGTCATCATCGCGCCGGAGGAGATGCCGGTGGCGAAGATGCGGCTGGTGTCGGCGTCGTACGCCTCGACCGTCCAGTCGACCATGGACTTGATGCCGACCGGGTCGCTGCCTCCGCCGCGCCGCAGCGCCTGGGGCGAGGCGACGTCGAAGCACTTGCTGGAGCGGGTGACCGACGGGTAGACGACGATGAATCCGTACTGGTCGGCGAGCGAGGCGTACTCGGTGCCCGAGTACATCGCCGGGCCGGAACCGGTGCAGTAGTGGACCGCGACGACGATCGCCGGGTTCTCGGTGACGCTCTCGGGGACGTACAGGTACATCTGCAGGTTGCTGGGGTTCGTACCGAAGTTCGTGATCTCGGTGAGCGTTGCGGTCGGGGCGACCTCCTCGCGGGCGGAGGCCTGCGGGGCGGCGAGGAAGCCGGCGGCGAGTAACGCCACCAGCAGTGCGTGGAGCGCGACGAGGACCGCGCGCAGCGGTCTCCTCGCGAGGGTGCCGGCAGTGGCGGACACGGTGGGTCCCTTCGTGATGGCGGCTCGTGGGGGCATCGCTGAGGGGAGTAACAGGCATGGTGACATGCACATGGCTGTCATGGAAGCGCTCCCACGCACCCTGTTGCCGACTCGATCCGTTGTGCGCAAAGCGTTGACTAGAAAGCGCTTGCCCTCTACGTTCCGTTCAGCAGCGTGTCCAGCAGGCTGAACAAGAAGCCCTGGAGGTCACAATGTCCGCACATCCTTGTTCAGATCAGCGAACGGCGTTCAAGTAGATGTTCGAGTAGGGCCCTCCCGAAGGGACGCACCCCCATGCGTACTCTCCCCCCACGTACACATGCGCGAAGAATTGCGGTGATGCCGGCCGCGGTCGACGTCGGCTCCGACACCACGGTCCTGGGCGTCGGTTCGTCGTCCGGGTTCACCGGGGGCGGGCTACGGCTGAAGAAGGCCACCGACGTCGTCGTCCGCAACCTGAACATCAGCACGCCCCTCGCGCCGGCCGACGGCATCGAGGTGCAGGCGTCGACGAAGGTGCGGATCGACCACAACTCCTTCTCCGCCGACCGGAGTCACGACAAGGACTCCTACGACGGCCTGCTGGACATCGACCACGCTTCCGGCAACGTCACGGTGTCGTGGAACACCTTCAAGGAGCAACGCGAGCAAGGACACCGGGCACTTGAGGGTGACGCATCACCACAACCGGTTCAGCAACGTCCACTCGCGCATCCCCAGCCTGCGCTTCGGGACAAGGCACTTCTCCAACAACCACGTGGACGGCGCGGAGACCGCCTGCCACTCGCGCATGGGCGCCCAGATGCTCGTGGAGAACAACGTCTTCCGCAACACGGGAGTCGCTGTCACCACGAACCGCAGCAGTGACGTGGACGGCTACGCGAATCTGCGCGGCAACGATCTCGGCGGGGCCGCGACCGAGATCTCCCGGACGGGCAGCTTCACCGGCCCGCCGTACGGCTACACCCCGGAGTCCGCCTCGACCGCCGTCGCCTCGGTGACGTCCGGCGCGGGCGCCGGAAAGCTCTGACACCCCCTCGACCGCTCGACGGACAGAAGGAATCGGGACATGACTTCTGCACCACGTACGCGCGCGCTGACCGGCGCGACGGCCGCTCTCGGTTTATCGCTTGGCATGATCATGACTACCGGAGCCGCTCCGGCCAACGCGGCCACCTGGCCCACGCCCTCCAGCAGCGTGCCGGTGTCCGCGACCATCCCGGTCTCCGGCACCGTGGACGGCGGGATGAAGCGCTACTACGGCAGCGGCGACCTGGCAGGTGACGGACAGGAGGAGGGCCAGGACCCGATCTTCGAACTCGCGGCCGGAGCCACCCTCAAGAACGTCATCATCGGCGCGCCCGGCGCCGACGGCATCCACTGCGAGGGCAACTGCACCCTCCAGAACGTGTGGTGGGAGGACGTCGGCGAGGACGCCGCCACCTTCCGCGGCGGCTCCACGTACACCGTGACGGGCGGCGGCGCCAAGAAGGCCGCGGACAAGGTCTTCCAGCACAACGGACCCGGCACCGTGAACATCTCCAACTTCGCCGTCAGCGAGTTCAAGACGCTGTACCGGTCCTGTGGCGACTGTTCCACGCAGTACACGCGCAAGGTCAACCTCAGCAATATCGAGGTGACCGGCACCGGGTCCACCGCGCGCCTGGTCGGCATCAACGTCAACCGCAACGACGTGGCGACGCTGAGGGGCATCACGATCCTCAACGACTCCAGCCGCAAGGTCGTGCCCTGCCAGAAGTACAACAACACCACCGCGGTGGGCACAGGCCCCGACAGCACCAACTGCCTGTACTCCACCTCGGACATCACCTACAGGTAGTCCCCCCACGGTGAAGGCGGCCGTACGAAGCGTCCCCGCACGGCGCTTCGCACGGCCGCCGCATCATGTGCCCAGCTCCCGGCGGTAGTTCGCATACGCGGCACGCAGGGCCTCCCCCGGCCAGCCGTCGGGCAGGAGTTCGCCGGGCAGGACGGGATCGGCGAGCAGGTGTCGTACGACCGCCGCGAAGGCGGTGAAGAGCTCCGCGGGGCCATCCGCGCGGGCGGCGTGGGCGAGCAGGGCCCGGCCGGTGGCCGCCCAGGCGTCGAGCGACCAGAGGGCGGCGGCCAGTTCGCCCGCGGGGCGGTCCGGGCGGGCGGTACACCGCTCGGCCACCGGCGCGAGGTCATCCGGCAGCGGGCGGCGCAGGTTGGCGGGACGCAGCCAGACACCCTCGCGGAGTTCGGCGAGCCGCAGGGCGGTCAGCCGGGTGCGCAGGTCTGCCCGTTCTGCGGGACCGCGTCCCGTCGCGGTGACCACGAGCATCTCCCAGTCGCCGCTCCACGCGCGCGTGCGTGGAAGCACGGCGTCGTCCTGGCGCCGCTGACGCTCCAGCAGCCGGTCGCTGAGCCGGTACACGGTGTCCGTGCGCCGCAGGTCACCGGCCGCGACCATCCGGCTGAGCGCGGCCCGCGCGGTGGAGCCGCCGACACCGAAGGGCTCCACGCGGCGCACGAGCTCCTTCACCGGCAGTTCGGGCGGATGCACCCCCAGCAGCAGGCTCAGCACGACCGAGCGCGCGGAGAGCGGGCGCAGTTCCGGCTCGTCGGGCCGCACCGTGATGTTCGTCCGCATGGTCACGTACTGTATGTCGTGTTGCACAATTGCTACGACCGCAGCGATAGTGCAACACTCGATCCATGGACTCCACGAGCGCGACGCACGACGTCACCAATCAGCCCCCTCCTCTGGCCCCGTACGACGCGTCCGAGGACACGGCCCTCCTGGAAGGACTGCGCCGCGAGGGTGCCGGCTGGGCCGAGGAGGACGTACGGCGGCTCGGGCGGCTGGCCGGGAGCGCGCAGGCCCAGGAGTGGGCCGAGCTCGCCAACCGCCACGAGCCCGTGCTGCGCACGCACGACCGGTACGGGCATCGCGTCGACGAGGTCGAGTTCCATCCGAGCTGGCACCACCTCATGCGGGTCGCCGTCACCGAGGGGCAGGCCGGGGCGCCCTGGGCGGACGGCCGGCCGGGCGCCCATGTCGCCCGTACCGCGGGCGGGCTGGCCTGGGGACACACCGACGCCGGGCACGGCTGTCCGACCTCGATGACGTACGCCGCCGTCCCGGCCCTGCGCCACCAGCCGGAGCTCGCGAAGGTCTACGAACCGCTGCTGACCGCCCGGGAGTACGACCCGGTCCTGCGGGTGCCGACCGAGAAGCGCGGTCTGCTGGCGGGCATGGGGATGACCGAGAAGCAGGGCGGCTCCGACGTCCGCACGAACAGCACGACGGCCACCCCCACCGCCGAGCCCGGCGTGTACACGCTGCGCGGGCACAAGTGGTTCACGTCGGCGCCGATGTGCGATGTCTTCCTGGTGCTGGCACAGGCGCCGGAGGGGCTGTCGTGCTTCCTCGTGCCGCGCATCCTGCCCGACGGCAGCCGGAACACGTTCCGCGTCCAGCGGCTCAAGGACAAGCTGGGCAACCGGTCGAACGCCTCCTCCGAGCCCGAGTTCGAGGGGACCGTCGCCTGGCTGGTCGGGGCCGAGGGGCGGGGCGTCAAGACGATCATCGACATGGTCAACTGCACCCGCCTGGACTGCGTGATGATGTCGGCGACGCTGATGCGCAAGACGCTCGTCGAGGCGGGCCACCACGCACGCCATCGCCGCGCGTTCGGTGCCCGGCTGGCCGACCAGCCGCTGATGCGCAACGTGCTCGCCGATCTGGCCCTGGAGTCCGAGGCCGCGACGACGCTCACGCTACGGCTGGCCGGGGCGGCCGACCGCGCGGTGCGCGGCGACGAGGGCGAGCAGGCCTTCCGGCGCATCGCGACGGCCGTGGGCAAGTACTGGGTCACCAAGCGGGGTCCGGCATTCACCGCGGAGGCCCTGGAGTGCCTGGGCGGCAACGGCTATGTGGAGGACTCGGGCATGCCCCGCCACTACCGCGAGGCTCCCCTGCTGTCGATCTGGGAGGGCTCGGGGAACGTCAACGCCCTCGACGTGCTGCGGGCGTTGGTGAAGGAACCCGGCACGGTGGACGCCCTGTTCACCGAACTCGCCCTGGCGCAGGGGGCGGACGCCCACCTGGACGCGGCCGTGACCCGGTTGCGGGGGCTGCTGGCCTCGGCGTCCGAGACCGGCGCCCGACGGCTCGTGGAACAGATGGCGCTGACCCTTCAGGCCTCCCTGCTGGTCCGCCACGCCCCGGCCCCGGTCGCCGACGCCTTCTGTGCCACCCGGCTGGGCGGTGACTGGGGGCACGCGTTCGGCACGCTTCCCGACACGGCCGACCTGGGCGCGATCCTGGGCCGTGCGCTGCCCGGCGAAGACTGACCGAGGGAGCAACGACCGGCCACCGTAGGGCCGTTGGCAGACAGTCACCCCACGATTCCGCTTCGTTGTCAGTGCCGTGGTGCAGACTCCGATCAGTTGGCGTTTCGCATGGGGGAGGACAGCGTGTTCACGGGGATCGACGAGGTCGACTGGGCTTCGATGCGGCATGCGTACGGCAGCGCGGAGGACGTGCCCGGCCTGCTGAGGGGGCTGGCCTCCGCGGACGCCACCGAACGGGAGATCGCGCTCGACGGGATGTACGGGGCCGTGCACCACCAGGGAGACGTGTACGACTCGACACTCGCCTGCGTGCCGTTCCTCTTCGCGCTCGCCGCGCGGGAGGAGGTGCCGGAGCGGGGCGAGATCGTGGCGCTCCTGGTCAGCATCGGCGGGGACGGCGAGGTGTCCGAGGGCGGCGCGTACGCCATGGCCAGGACGGCCGTGCGGTCGGGTGCCGAGGTCTTCGAGCGGCTGGCCGGGGACGCCGACGCCGCGGTGCGCGGGGCGGCCGCGAGAGCCGTCGTGCGGTTCCTCGACGAACCGGCCCATGTGCTGGGCCTGCTGCGGGAGCGGATCAGGGTGGAGCGGGACGACCGGGTGCTGCTCGCGCTGGCCGAGGGACTCGGGTTCCTCGCCCGCCACCACCCCGGGCACGCGACGGAGGCCGTCGACCTCCTGGAGGCCCAGAGCGCACCGCCGTTCGGCCCCGGGCTGCGGCTGGCCGCGCTCGGACAGCTCGCGGGCTGTGCTCCTGACCGGCTCCCGGCCGACCTGGTTTCCACGGTCGTCCGACTGCTCCGGGAGCGATCCGGGCAGCGGCCCGTCGCGCCGTGCGAACCCGACCGTCCGGACACGGACACGCTGGTCGGCCGGTTGCGGCTGCTACGCCCCTCGGACGAGGAGGGATCTCAGCTGCTGCGTACCCTGCACACCGCGCTGGGCGACCGGGTGGACGACCGGATCGCCCTGCTCGACGGACAGTTGACCAGCCCGGACCCGACCGACCGGTGCAACGCCGTGTGGATGTCGATGGGGCTGATCGGCGAGTGGCGCGGCGACCACAGCGGGCCCGTCGCACTGATCGGGGCTCAGCTGAGGGCCGAGGAGGGCCGGTTGCTCGAGGCCGCGACGTCCGTCCTGGAGGGCCTGTTCGACCTGGCCGTGCCCGCCGCCGACGACCTTGCCGCGCTGGTGACGCGGCGCCCCGATCTGTGGGTGCAGCCCGTGGAGCGGGGCGTGTCCTGGCTGGGCGGGCCGCTCAAGGCGCTGGCCAGGTGCGGGGATCCACGAGCGGTGCCGGTCCTGGGCGAGGTGCTCGCGGGGCCCGACGTGCCCGACGAGCTGGGCCGGGTCGTCCGGCACCTCGGACAGGCCGCGGTCCCGCTCGCGCCCGCGCTGCGGGAAAGGCTCGCGAGCGTCCCCCTCGACACGTCGGACGTCTACGACCGTGCCGCGCCGCTGATGGCGGCGCTGGGGGAACTCGGCGACCGGGAAAGCGTGCCGCTGGTGCTGCGGCTGCTGCTCGGGGTGCCGGAGGACTACCGGTCGAGGGACGCCTTGGCGGAGGCGGGGCTCCGGACGCTCGGGGCACTGGGGGCTGCGGCACGCGAGGCGACACCGGTGGTCCGGAGGTTGCTGGAGGGCGGGAGCGCGGTCGCCGCGGCGGATTCACTGTGGGCGATCGAGGGCGATACCGATCTTGTCCTGCCTGTTCTCATACGGGCGTTGGAGGGCGAAGGCGCCGGTCGGCTCGGGGCCACGGCCGACGTACTGGCCCGGATGGGGCCGGTCGCCGAGCCCGCGGTCGAGGGGCTGCGGCGGCGGATCGGAGCCTCGCACCCGTGGGAGCGCACGTCGGTGGCGTGCGCGCTGTGGCGGATCGCGGGCGATTCGGAGCTCGCCCTTCCGGTGCTGCGCGACGCGTGGGCGGGGAACGTGCACACCCGCGTCCCCATCGCCGAGTGCATCGCGGCCATGGGCCCGGAAGGAGTCGCCCTGCATGACCTGCTCCGGACCGAACTGGCCGCCCCGCGACGGCACACGGCGCCCGAGGGATACGGAATGCACGACGTCTTCACCGACGAGCGCTTGCTGGACGTGTGCCGGGAGACGTTGAGGGACGCGTAGGCGCGGCCTCCTCACCACGAGCCGCCCTCTGCCCGTCGCCCGCTCCACATCGGCCCGAACCGTTCCCACTCGGTGTCCCACTGGTCGATGCGGCGGCCTTCCAGGCGGCCGCGCAGCACGCGGCCGGCGGCGAAGGGCACGAAGGCGGCACTCGCGCCGACCAGGCCGCCGATCAGCCAGGCGCGCAGGGCGGCCTGGGAGGCGGTGGCCGGACGGGTGACCAGCCGGCCCTCCCGGTCCGTCCATACGCCGACCGTGGTGCCCGAGGGACTGCCGGGGCGGACGCGGACCTGGCCGGTGCGGGACGAGCCGTCCGTCGCCGCCCAGCGCACCTTCGCCCACACCTGGTCGCTGCTCGCCGTCCCGGTCTGCCCGGCGAACGTCCCGGGCGCCTCCTCCACGAGCTGCGCCTCGACCTGCCGCCACTCGACGCGCTCGCGGGCCAGGCTGTGCTCGACGGAGCGGGTGGCGCCCATACCGGCGAGCACCCCGGTGAGGGCGGTGAGCAGCCAGGCCCCGAGCACGATCCAGGCCTCCACCTTGTCGGCGCGGCGCTTGAGCGGATTGCGCCGCCAGCGCCATGACCACACCTTCGAACCACGGAACGCCATCGAAGGCTTCCTCCTCATGAACGCGCGAACCTGCCGGACCGCCTTTCCATACGGGGGACGGCTCCTCGGTGCTCAGGGCGCGGCCGCCGGCACGGCCGTCGCACGGGTCACACCCCCGAGGCCGCGACGTGCGCAAAGCGGCCCGCAGCTCCCCTCAAGCGGTTGCCGTCCCCGCTCTGACTCGCCCCTGACCTGCGGCGGAGCGGTTTCCAGGGGTGACTGTCAGTGCCTGGGTGCAGACTGGCCGATATCCGGGACAACGACGTCATGGAGGTGGTCGGCATGACCGAGGTACTGCTCGCCGTGGGCACCCGCAAGGGCCTGTTCATCGGGCGCAGGCGGGGTGGGACCTGGGAGTTCGACGAGAGTCCCTACTTCAACGCACAGGCCGTGTACTCGGTCGCGATCGACACCCGCGGCGAGCGACCACGGCTGCTGGCCGGTGGCGACAGCGCGCACTGGGGGCCGTCCGTGTTCCACTCCGATCTGGGGCGCAGCTGGACCGAGCCGGCCCAGCCGGCCGTCAAGTTCCCCAAGGACACCGGGGCTTCGCTGGAGCGGGTCTGGCAGCTGCATCCGGCGGCCGCGGAGCCGGACGTGGTGTACGCGGGCACGGAACCGGCCGCGCTGTACCGCTCCGAGGACCGCGGCGAGACCTTCGAGCTGGTACGCCCGCTGTGGGAGCACCCCACGCGGTCCAAGTGGGTGCCGGGCGGCGGCGGTGAGGGGCTGCACACGGTCCTGACCGACAAGCGGGACCCGCAGGCGGTGACGGTCGCCGTCTCGACGGCCGGGGTGTTCAGGACGACCGACGGCGGCGCGAGCTGGGCACCCTCCAACTCCGGTGTCTCCGCGGTGTTCCTGCCCGATCCGAACCCCGAGTTCGGCCAGTGCGTGCACAAGGTCACCCAGGACGCGGCGACTCCGGACCGGCTGTATCTGCAGAACCACTGGGGCGTGTACCGCAGCGACGACGCGGGCGCGCACTGGACGGACATCGGCGAGGGCCTTCCGTCCACGTTCGGTTTCGCGGCGGCGGCGCATCCGCACCGCGGCGACACGGCGTATGTGTTCCCGATCAACGCCGACGCGGACCGGGTCCCGGCCGACCACCGCTGCCGGGTCTTCCGTACGGCGGACGCGGGCAAGAGCTGGGAGCCGCTCTCGGCGGGGCTGCCTCAGGAGGACCACTACGGCACGGTGCTGCGGGACGCGCTGTGCACCGACGACGCGGACCCGGCGGGCGTGTACTTCGGCAACCGCAACGGCGAGGTGTTCGCATCGGCCGACGACGGCGACAGCTGGCAGCAGCTCGCGTCGCATCTGCCGGACGTGCTGTGTGTGCGGGCCGCGGTGGTCGGATGAGTCACGAGGGGGGACGGTCGGGCTTTGGCCACCGGTTGATCACCCCTGTCTGTACGGCAGTAGGGTGACGCCGTGGCTCCACGACCCTTGCATGAAATCGTCGAACCGGGCTGGGCGAAGGCCCTCGAACCCGTCGCCGGACGCGTCGCCGAGATGGGTGACTTCCTGCGGACGGAGATCGCCGCGGGACGCACCTATCTCCCGGCCGGCCCGAACGTCCTACGGGCCTTCCAGCAGCCCTTCGACGACGTCCGCGTGCTGATCGTCGGACAGGATCCGTATCCGACGCCTGGACACGCGGTGGGGCTGAGCTTCTCGGTCGCGCCGGAGGTGCGGCCGCTGCCCGGCAGCCTGATCAACATCTACCGGGAGCTGAACACGGACCTGGGCCTGCCCCAGCCGTCCAACGGCGATCTGACGCCGTGGACCCAGCAGGGCGTGCTGCTTCTCAACAGGGCGCTCACCACGGCCCCGCGCAAGCCGGCCGCGCACCGCGGCAAGGGCTGGGAGGAGGTCACCGAGCAGGCGATACGGGCGCTGGCCGCTCGCGGCAAGCCGCTGGTGTCCATTCTGTGGGGCCGCGACGCCCGCAACCTCCGCCCGCTGCTGGGCAACCTTCCGTCCGTGGAGTCCGCCCACCCCTCCCCCATGTCGGCCGACCGCGGCTTCTTCGGCTCCCGCCCGTTCAGCCGGGCCAACGACCTGCTGGTCGGGCAGGGCGGAGAGCCGGTGGACTGGCGCCTGCCGTGATCGGGGCGGGGGCGTCCTCCGCGGCTCTCCCCGTCGACGACTCCGGATTTCTCGCCGTCGACTCGGGTGGCTCCGGTCTGCGGGCCGTCGTGGGGACGGTGCAGCGCGGGGCGTTGGCGCAGCGGGAGTCACGGGAACCGGTGCGCACCGGGGCGCGGGGCATCGACCCCGCCCATCTGATGGAACAACTGGTGCCGATGGTGCGGACGTTGACCGCGCAGACGGATGTGGCCCGGCTGCGCACCGCCGTCGTCGGCGCCGCCGGTCTCAGCACGCTCGGCGAGGCCCTGCGTGCCGAGCTCCCGGACGCCCTGGGGCGGGAGTTCGGAGTCGGTCAGGTCGCGCTCGTCGCCGACGCCGTCACCGCCTACGCGGGCGCCCTCGGGTCGGTGCCCGGTGCCGTGGTCGCCGCCGGCACCGGTCTGATCGCCGTCGGGACGGATCTGACGCGGTGGCGCCGTGCGGACGGCTGGGGCCATCTCCTCGGCGACTGCGGCAGTGGTGCCTGGATCGGACGGGCCGGCCTGGAGGCCGCGCTGCGTGCCTACGACGGGCGGCCGGGGGGATCGACCGGACTGCTGACCGCCGCCGAGGAGTTGTTCGGGGCGATGCCCGGGCTGCCCGGCCGGCTCTATCCGCGCCCGGACCGTCCGGCCGTCCTCGCCTCCTTCGTTCCCCAGGTCGCCGCCTGCGCCCCGGACGACCCCGTCGCCGCGGACATCCTGCGTACCGCCGCCCGGCACATGGCCGAGTCCGCGGCCGCCGTCTGTCCCGCCGGGGGAACGCCCGATGTCGCCCTCACCGGTGGCCTGTTCAAGATCGGCGCCCCCCTTCTCGTACCCCTGGAGGAGGAATTGGCGAGACGGCTGCCCCACGCGCGCCGGGTGCCGTCGGCCGGAGATCCGCTGCACGGGTCCGTGCGGATCGCGGTCGATCTCGCGACCGGGGCGCTCACTCTGCCGGGTGACAGGGCGATGCTGTACGTGGTGACCGGATCGAGCGACTGATCCAGACACGGCCGCCGCTTCCGATCCGTACGTAACTCATCAGACAAAACCGGACGGATACCGCTCACCTGCACCCTCCCCGAACAGGGAAGCCCAGTAAGCCAGTAACATGCGGCGCCATGAGCTCCCCCACTGGGCCCGCCGGCCTGCCAGTACGAATGCCGCGCCCCCGCCAGCCCGGACGGCACCGCCGTCCCGAGCCTCTGGCGGCTCCCGAGGGCGCGCCCGCGCTTGTTCTCGCGGTGCCGGGAACGCCCAGCGCCGCCACGCGCAGCCTCGCCGAAGAGGTCGTGAGCATCGCCCGCTCCGAGCTCCCCGGCCTGGACGCGCGGATCGGGTACCTCGACGGGGACGACGCGGAGTTCCCCACACTCCAGTCGGTACTCACGCACACCGCCCAGGAGCGCGCCGCACGCTTCGAGCAGGCCAGGGCCGCCGGTGTGGAGGTCAAGGAGCCCGAGGGCCCCGTCGCCGTCGTCGTGCCGCTGCTGGCCGGTCCGGACAGCGCGCTGCTGCGGGTCGTCCGCCAGGCCGTCATGGACAGCCGTGTCGCGGCCGACCTGACCGATGTGCTCGGCCCGCACCCGCTGCTCGCCGAGGCGCTGCACGTGCGTCTGTCGGAGGCCGGTCTGGCCCGCGCCGACCGGGCCCGGCTGTTCACCGTGGCGACCGCCGCGGACGGCATCATCCTGGCCTCCGTGGGCGGTGACGAGGCGGTACAGGCGGCCGGGATCACCGGCATGCTGCTCGCCGCGCGCCTCGCCGTGCCGGTGATGGCCGCCGCGCTCGACCAGGAGGGCTCGATCGCCTCGGTGGCCGACCAGCTGCGCGGCTCCGGCTCGCAGAACCTGGCGCTGGCGCCGTACCTGATAGGGCCGGAGATCGACCCGGGTCTGATCGAGGAGGCGGCCAAGGAAGCGGGCTGTGCCGCCGCCGAGGCGCTCGGCCCCTACCCGGCGATCGGCAAGCTGGCCCTGGCCAAGTACACGACGGCGCTGGGCATCGCGCCGCAGCAGCCGCAGGGCGCGCCGACGCGCTGACGTCGCGCCTCACCACCGTAAGAAATGCCGAAGGGCCCCTCCCGGCGCGGGAGCGGGCCCTTCGGCGTTGTCGAGAGGTCCGGTGGGGCTCAGCCGAGGACCACGCAGGACGCCGCGGGCAGTTCGGTGGACCCGCTCCGGCTCGGCAGTCCCGTGGCCGGGTCGACCGCGAACCAGGTCACGTCGCCGGAGCGCTCGTTCGCGACGTAGAGGAAGCCGTCGGACTCGGCGAGCGCCCGGGGCCAGTGGCCTCCGCAGGGCACGGTCCCGATGAGCCGCAGTCGCTCTCCCTCGACGGCGAACGTGGACAGGACGTCCTCGCCGCGGGTGGCGGTCCATACGAAGCGGCCGTCGGGTGCGACGACGATGCCCGACGGGTAGGCGTCGCCCGCCGGGGCGCCCGGCAGCACCTGGGCCTCTGTGAGGGGCTCCAGGAGGCCCTCGGCGGCGTTCCAGCGGCAGACGGTGACGGTCGGGGCGAGTTCGTTGAGCACGTAGGCGTATGTGCCGTCCGGGTGGAAGGCCAGGTGGCGGGGTCCGGAGCCGGGGCGCAGGGCGACCTCGCGATGGAGGACGGGGTTGCCGCCGGTCAGCGTGCAGACCCTCGCCGAGTCCGTGCCGAGGTCGATGGTGACGGCCCACCGCCCGCTGGGGTCGGCCTGGACATGGTGGGCGTGCGGGCTCTGCTGGCGGCGGGCGTGCGGGCCCGAGCCGGTGTGCCGCAGCACGCCGGAGGCGGCGGAGGCGAGGGTGCCGTCGGGGCGGACGGGCACGGCCGTGACGCTGCCGGAGCCGTAGTTGGCGGTCAGCACGTGCCCGTCGTACAGGCCCAGGTGGGTGGGCCCGTCGCCGCCGACCCGCACCCGCGCGCCGGCCGGCTCGAGCTTGTCGCCGGTGACGCGGTACGCGGCCACCGCGCCGTCGGCGGTCTCGCTGACCGCGTAGAGCGTGCCCCCGTCGGGCGCCAGGGCCAGATACGAGGGGTCGGGTACGCGGTCCACGCTGCTCAGGGGCGTCAGGGCGCCGCTGTCCGGGTCCACTGCCGCCGTCACGATGCCGGGGCCCCCGGCCGCCGTGAACGACCCGATGAAGGCCCTCCGCTGCCGTTCTGCCACCGCTGTCCCCTCTCGGTCCTGTGCCGTTCGGGGCGACCGTAGCAGTGGATCAGCAACGGTCTAGACCAAATGGGGGGCGATCTCGTCGACTTTCCGCGACATTCACGGACCCGTGACGGAAGCGGTGACGCTCTCGCCGCGGGCGCGGGCCAGGGACTCGGGGTGGTGGACGTACGCCGGCCGGTGTTCCACCGTCTCGTAGGTGCGGTGGAAGACGGGTGTGGTGCAGCCCGAGAGCGGGGGCACGATCCAGGACCAGTCTGCTCCCACGCGGCGCCCCGTGCGTTCCTCGCGGTCGAGGTGGTCGATGAAGCGGCGGGACTCGGTGTGGTGGTCGGTGACGGTCACGCCCGCGCGGTCGAAGGAGTGCAGTACCGCGCGGTTGAGCTCGACGAGGGCGCGGTCCTTCCACAGGGTGCGGTCGGAACGGGTGTCGAGGCCGAGGTGTGCGGCGATGCGGGGCAGGAGGTCGTAGCGGTCGGTGTCGGCGAGGTTGCGGGCGCCGATCTCGGTGCCCATGTACCAGCCGTTGAAGGGCGCCGCCGGGTAGCAGATCCCGCCGATCTCCAGGCACATGTTGGCGAGTGCGGGCACCGCGTGCCAGCGCAGACCCAGCGCGCGCCACCAGGTGTACTCCGGGTGCGTCAGTTCCACCTGGAGCACGGCGTCGGCCGGCAGGTCGTGGCAGGCGGGACCCTCGTCGCCGCCGCCCTGGACCACCAGGGGCAGCACGTCGAAGGGGGTGCCCGGACCGCCGGGCCAGCCCAGGCGCAGGGCGAGCCCGGTGAGGCCCGTGTTGCGCGGGTCGCCGGTGACACGGCCGTCGGGGCGGGTGTAGCCGGCGTAGCGGACGAGCTGCTCGTTCCAGATGCGCGGTCCGGGGCGGCGCGGTCCGTCCGGTGCGAAGACCGAGATCAGCGCGCGGATACGGCCGTCCCGGGTCGCCTCCCGCAGATGGCCGGCGGACGCCTCCGCCACGTCGTGCGCGTCACGGACCTCCCGCAGGTCGCGCACGCGCAGGGAACGCCAGTACAGACGCCCTATGCACCGGTTCGCGTTGCGCCAGGCCACCCGGGCGCCGAAGACGAGTTCCTCCGTGGTGTGGCGGTACGTGCCCGTCCCCGCGATCTCGGTGTGGACGGCGGCGATCCGGTGGGCGGGGTCGCCGAGCCGTTCCTCGGAGTGGTGCAGGGTGAGGAACTCCGCTGCGGCGCGGAGGAGTTCGTACGACGGTGGATCGCGCCGCAGGACGGCGAACCGGTCCGGCACCGGCGTCCGGTGTCCGTTGCTGCGTGGGAAGTTCCGCATGGCACACCCCCAGGCGGCTCGTCCGCGGACCGCTCCCGCACGGCCCGCGGGGGTTCCGTGCCTCGATAGCCGCGGAGTTACCCGCCGCGTGGCCTGATCCACCCTGTAGACGGCGCGTAAAAGCGGTTCTTCCGGTTGCCCACGGGGAGGGGGTCAGGCCCCTACCAAGGGCGACCCGGACGGTGTCCGCAGCGGCGTCGCCAGTTCGGCCAGGGCCCGTTCCAGACCGTGGAGGTGGGCCAGCGCGGGCTCCGCGGCGGGCGGAACGTCCACCCGCGCCACCTCCTCGCGCCTTCCACCGGTGAGTGCCTCCACCGCGGCCTCCACCCGCCAGCAGGCGGCGGCCAGGCGGGCGTCGTGCGAGGCCTCCGGGTCGGCGGCGACGGCGACCAGACCGCGGACCTCACGGGCGCAGTCGTCGAGCAGGGCGAGCACCCGGCGGGCGCGCCGCTTGCGGCCGAGCATCGGGTTGAGCGAGTGCACCAGCGGTGCGACGGAGAGCCGTACACGGCCGAGCAGTTGCTCCAGTTCGGCCACGCGCGGGGCCGGGTCGGCGCCCGCCACGTCGCGCAGGCGGGCGGCGGCCTCGGCGGTGCAGGCGTGGACGCAGCGCAGGGCGCGCTGGATCCAGGCGTCGGTGGTGGTGTGGGTGCTGACCGGCAGCACGAACAGCACGGCGAGCATCGCGCCGAGCGCCCCGATGCCGGTCTCCACCAGGCGCAGGGCTAGCAGAGCGGGGCTGAGCAGGCCCAGGAGGCCGTAGAGCAGCTCGGCGAGGACGGTGACGCAGAGCATCATCCACGTGTACGAGACCGCGGCCGTGTAGAAGATCCCGAAGACACACACGGCGAGAAGCACGGCCGAGGGCACCGCCGACCCCGCCACCGGAACGGCGACGAGCAGGCCGAGGCCGATGCCGATCACCGTGCCGAGGACCCGCCGGAAGCCGCGTACGAGGGTCTCCCCGCGCGAGGTGGTGTTGACGAAGACCCACCAGGTCGCGCCGACGGCCCAGTACCAGCGCTCCGGGGACACCAGCTGGCCCACGACGAGCGCGAAGGCCGAGCCGGCGGTCGCCTGGACCGCCTGGCGGGTGGTCACGCGGGCGAGGCCGGTGCCGGCGGGCGGGGCGGGCACGGGGGCCGGAGGCAGTCGGCGCTCGTAGCACCACGCGCCGAAGCGCACCACGGCGGCGATCAGCACGGACAGCAGGACGGCCGTGTACAGCTCGGGCAGCCGGTCCGGGGTCGCTCGCAGGAACTGCGCCACGAAGAAGGTCATGAACGCGAACACGCCGAGGCTGTGCCCTCGCGGGCCCCAGCGGCGCGCGTACACGCCCGCGCCGATCACGGCGAGGAAGGTGAGGTCACGGGCGACGGGCTGGTCGTGCAGCCCGGCCGCGGCGGCCAGCACGGGGAGTCCGACGACGGGCAGCAGCGCGGTGGTCACCGCCTGCCCGCGGACCGTGGCGTCGGTGACGGTGAACAGGGCGAGCAGCGCGGCGAGCCCGCCGGTGACCGCGCCGACCAGGGAGTGTCCGGCGAGGCCGCAGACGACGACCGCGAGCCCGATGCCGAGCACGGCCCGCGCGGCGAAGCGCAGCCGTACGCGCCCCGGGTCCGGGGCCATGAACACCCTCTTCAGCACTGCTGTCCGCCCCCTACTGAAATCCCGGCCTGAATCCCGGCATGAAAAAGGCGCCGCGGGGTCCGCAGCGCCATCGACAGGCTCATTGCAGCATCGCCGCCACGACTGGCTCAAGTGGCGTCGAATATGCTGGGCCATTGGTACAGCAGCAACGGTCCTTTCCCATCCATCAGCGGGCCAACGGACCACGGACGAGGAGAGGCCGCGCACCATGGCCGTGGACGAGCTCGACACCCGTATCCTGCGGCTGCTCCTGGAACAGCCCCGTACGAGCGTGCGCGAGTACGCCCGTGTCCTCGGCGTCGCCCGCGGCACGCTCCAGGCCCGCCTCGACCGTCTGGAGCGCGACGGTGTGATCACCGGCACGGGTCCGGTCCTCTCCCCCGCGGCCCTCGGCCACCCGGTGCTGGCCTTCGTGCACATCGAGGTCACCCAGGGCCGGCTCGACGACGTGGGCGACGCACTGGCCTCCGTACCGGAGATCGTGGAGGCCTTCTCGATCGCGGGCGGCGGAGATCTGCTGACACGGGTCGTGGCGCGGGACAACGCGCATCTCGAGGACGTGATCCAGAAGGTGATCAGCCTGCCGGGCGTGGTCCGCACCCGTACGGAGGTGGCGCTGCGCGAGCGGGTGCCGCACCGGCTGCTGCCGCTGGTGGAGTCGATCGGCCGCTCCGTCCGTACCTGACATCCTGAACACCATGAGCAATCTCGGCATCCTCTCGGTCATCTTCGATCTCGACGGAACGCTCGTGGACAGCGAACCGAACTATTACGAGGCGGGCCGCCAGATCCTCGCCGAGCACGGCGTACCGGACTTCACCTGGGCCGAGCACGAGCGGTACGTCGGGATCAGCACCCTGGAGACGGTCGGGCTCTGGAAGCGGGAGTACGACCTGGACGCCTCCGTCGAGGAGCTCTTCGCCGCCAAGAACCGCCGCTATCTGGAGCTGGCCCGCGCGAACACTCCCGCCTACCCCGAGATGCGCAAGTTCGTGGAACTGCTGGCCTCCGAGGGCGTACCGATGGCCGTGGCCTCGGGCTCGTCACCGCAGGCCATCGACGCGATCCTCCAGGGCACCGGCCTCGACGCCCATCTGCGTACCGTCGTCTCCGCCGACGAGGTCGAGCGCGGCAAGCCCGCCCCGGACGTCTTCCTGGAGGCGGCCCGCCGCCTCGGCGCGGACCCCGCGCACTGCGTGGTCCTGGAAGACGCGGCCCCGGGTGCCGCCGCCGCACACGCGGCCGGGATGCGCTGCATCGCGATCCCGTACGTCGCCGCGCAGGCCGACGCCCCGGAGTTCACCACCGCGAGTCTGCTGCTGCGTGGCGGTCAGACGGAGTTCACGGCGCGGTCCGCGTACGACTGGCTGGTGCGCTCGGCCCCGTCCTCCTGATCCGGCGTCATGGCGCGGTGCCTCCCGGTGCTCCGAGCAGGTGCAGACAGAGGGCGGTGACTTCGCGGACCGCGTCGTCGTACCGGTCCGGCCGCTCGGCGACCGGAGCGGCCCGCCCCTGCTCGACCAGGCGGCTGATGCAACGGGCGTGGCGGTGGACGGGCCGTTCCCCGATCTCCTCCCACAGCGCGCCCATGTCCGCGTCGGTACGGACCTGCTGGTCCAGCAGGTCCAGCAGGTCCAGCAGGTCCAGCAGCGGCAGGTGTTGCGCACAGGCCGCGATGAAGGCGCCGACGGACGCCTCGGCGACGGCACGGATGTCGTCCGTGTCGACGCCCGGTACGTCCTGGGCGGCGAGGACGCCGAACGGACCGCGACCGTACGGCACTTCGCGCGGCTCTTCGTGACCGGTGCGAATCTGCGGGTGCCGTCGGTGAGTCTGGTGCTGCGCAAGGCGTACGGACCCGGAGCGATGGCGATGACGGGCGGCTCGACCCGTGCTCCCCTGGCCACCGCCGCCTGGCCCAGCGGGGAGTTCGGCGGCATGGGGCTGGAGGGTGCCGTCCGGCTGGGCTACCGCAAGGAGTTGGCGGCGATCGCGGACCCGGCCGAGCGGACGCGTGCCTTCGCGGCGCGGGTCGCCGAGTTGTACGAGCGCGGGAAGGCAGTCAACACGGCGGCTGCGCTGGAGATCGACGCGGTGATCGACCCGGCCGGGTCGCGGGACTGGATCCTTGCGGTACTTCAGGGGTGCCCCGTCCCGCAGCCGGGGCACCGCCCGTTCGTGGATACCTGGTGAGCCGCTACGGCCGCGCCTCGTGCGAGGGCTTCGGCGCCGGCTGGATGTTCTGGTTGAGGCGGAAGACGTTGTCCGGGTCGCGGTCGGCCTTGATGCGGGCCAGCCGGTCGTAGTTCCCGCGGTAGCTGGCCCGGACGCGTTCCTGGCCCTCGTCCATCATCATGTTCACGTAGGCGCCGCCCGCCGAGTACGGGTGCAGCGCGTCGAAGTAGTCGACCGTCCACCGCTTGATCAGCTCGGCGTTGGCCGGGTCTGGGTCGACGCCGGCGTAGACCGACGCCCAGCGGGCGTGGCGGTAGGCCCAGGGGGTGTCGTCCTGGCCCACGTCGTGGGCGGCGCCGTCGATCGGGTAGAGGTGCATGGTCGACTGCATGGTGGGGACCTCGGCGCCGAACTTGGCGTGGAGTTCGACGGCTTCGTCCGGGATGTCCTCGACGAAGTCGGCGCGCCAGTACCACTGGTGGCCGGGCGGGTAGAGCCCGTCGAACGCGGACTGGATGTCGGGGTGCTGCATGGGCATGGGGGCGTGCAGCAGCGGCTGGGGCAGGGCGTCGAGGAGCGGGGCCATCTCGCGGGCGGCCGCCTCGGGGTCGGCGCCGGCGTAGCACCACACCACACCCGCGGTCTTGCGGAGCTGGATCTCCTCGGGGAACGGCGGGGCCGGCGGCACGGTGCCGTGCAGGAAGAAGCCGTTGAGCTCGCGGGGCGCGTTCGGCAGGAAGTCCCGGTAGGCGGAGAGGACTTCGGCGCTGTCCTCGACGGCCCAGAAGGTCGGGCCGGCGACGACGGTGCTGATCTCGTGGAGCCGGAACAGGAAGGACGTCACGACACCGAAGTTGCCTCCGCCGCCGCGGATCGCCCAGAACAGGTCGCTGTTCTCGAAGCCGCTGGCCTGTACTTTGCGGCCGTCGGCGAGGACGACGTCGGCCTCCAGCAGGTTGTCGATGGTCAGCCCGCACTTGCGGGTGAGATGGCCGAGTCCGCCGCCGGTGGTGATGCCGCCGACGCCGGTGGTGGAGATGATGCCGCTGGGGGTGGCGAGACCGTGCGCGTTGGTGGCGCGGTCGACCTCGCCCCAGACGCAGCCGCCGCCGACCCGCACGGTGTGGGCTTCGGGGTCGACCTGGACCTCCTTCAGAGGTGACAGGTCGAGGACCACCCCGTCGTCGACGGTGCCGAGACCGGCGCCGTGGTGGCCGCCGCCCCGGACGGCGAGGGGCAGGTCGTGTGCGCGGGCGAAAGCGATGACGCCGGCGACGGCGTCCGCGTCGGCGCAGCGGGCGATGAGCGCGGGACGCCGGTCGATCATGGCGTTGTAGACGGTCCGGGCCTCTTCGTAGCCGGTGTCGTCGGGGCCGATCAACTCTCCGGTGAATCCGTTCAGTTCCCTGCGTGCCGCCTGAGCGATCGTGGTGGTCATGCGGTCCCCCGTTCAGGAATCGGGTGAATCCGGTCAATTCGTATATTCTACTCGCGTCGCATCACAGCGGACATCCGTGGCCGTCACCCAGCTCGGGGCCTGCGAGTACCTACGTTTCGCCGGGAAGCGAAGCTTCACGTTCCGGGAGCAGCCCGAGTCGCGCCGCGCGGTCGGCGGCGTGCCGTCGGGAGGGCGCGTCGAGTTTGTCGAGGACGGCGCGTACGTGGTTGTCGACCGTGCGCACGGACAGGACGAGCCGGGCCGCGATCTCGGCGTTGGTCAGGCCTTCCGTGAGCAACCGCATGACCTGGAGCTGGCGCCGGGTCAGGCCCGCGGGGTTCTCGCGGGTCTCGGCCAGGGGGCCGCGCGGGATGTGGCGGACGCCGAGGTGCCGCAGTTCGGTCCGGAGCATACGGGCCCGGGGCTCGGCGCCCAGGGCGTCCAGGGCGGCGAGCGCGGTGAGCTTGTCGGCGGGGTCGGGGCTCTCGGCAAGGGCGACGGCGTGTTCGTAGGGGCAGCCCGCCTCCTGCCAGCGGGTGGCGGCCGTCCGCCACTGGCCGCGGGCCTGGAGCGCGTACGGATGGTCCGAGTCGTCCAGTGACACGGGGTGCCCCGCCTTGGTGAGCCAGTAGCCGAGCTCGGCGCGGTAGGGGACGCCGGGCAGAAGGTCGGCCTGGGCGTGGACGGGTCCCGCTGCCGCGACGACCGCGGCGAGGTCGCCGCGCAGCCATGCCGCCTCCGCGACGGCCGCCGCCACCGGCCCGGTGCGTTGCAGTTCCTTGGTCCGTACGGCGATCTCCCAGGCCTCGGTGAGGAGTTCGGCGGCGCCGGTCCGGCCGCAGCGAGTGCGGACCCGGGCGAGCACGGTGAGCGCGGGGCAGCGGGCGGGCACGAAGTCGTGCATGCCGTACTCGGCGTGCTTCTCGGCGTCGTCCCAGTCGGCGGCCGCGAGCCGCCGTATGGCCAGTCCGACGTGGAGGTAGTTGAGGAAGCCGAGGTGTTCGGCGCGGTCGGCGAGGTCCATCGCCGGGACCAGGAACGTGTCGGCCTCGTCGTAGCGGAGGTTGTCGAGGAGGGTCCAGATGAGGTTGGCGTAGGACCGGCAGGCGTGTTCGACCTCGCCTGCGGCGAGCGCGACGTCGAGGCTCTCCTCCAGCTGCCACCGCCCGGCGGGGTCGCCACCGCGCCAGCGGGCGCAGCCGACGTTGTTGAGGGCGTGGGAGAGGATCGCCGCGTCGCCCGCCTTGCGGGCCAGGGCGATGGCGCGTTCACCGTGTTCGACGGCCTCGGTGTAGCGGTCGGACAGCATGCGCAGCTGGGCGGTGTTGCTGACGGCGAGGGCGAGGAGGCGGTCGTCGCCGGCGTGTTCCAGCACGGCGACGGCCTCCCTGGCGGCCTCCTGGGCCTGGTCGGCGTCCCCGGCCCACCAGTGGATGCGGGACAGCCAGCGCAGGTCGGCGCCGAGGGCGAGGGTGTCGCCGAGGGCGCGGCGCAGGGCGACGGCCTCACGCTGGGCGGTGACGGCGGCGGCCGAGTCGGCGATGGTGTAGCTCTCCACGGCATAGCGTTCCAGCAGGTCGGCGAGTTCGGCCGGGGCGTAGCGGTGGCGTTGGCGCAGGACGAGGCGGAGTTGGGCGGCGGCCTCGCGGTGGGCGCCGGCGCCGGCTGCGTCCTTGGCCGCGTCGGGGCCGTAGCGGGCGATGGCGTCCTGGTCGCCGGCGTGGTCGGCGTGGTGGACGATGCGGGCGGCGTCGGATCCGGGCCGGGCGACGAGTGCCGCGAGGACGTTGCGGTTGAGTTCGATACGTCGGGCGGCGGGCAGGGAGTCGGCGACGGCGCGCCGGATCAGCTCGTGACGGAACGCCACGCGCTCCGGTGCAACGGCGAGCAGTCCGCGCTGCTCGGCCTCCGCCAGTACGGCCACACCGTCGGCCAGCAGCGCGTCCACCAGCGGGCGTTCGACGGCCGAGGGGACGACGGCGAGCTGTTCCAGCGCGTCCAGCGCGGCCGCGTCCAGTCCGCGCAGCCGGGCGAGGACGGCGTCGACGACGGTCGGGGGCACTCCCCCGGTGCCGCCGGCGGCCATGATCTCGGCGACGAAGAACGGGTTGCCCGAGGTCACCTCGTACACCTGGGCGGCGTCGAGGCGCCGGGAGGCGCTCAGTGTGCGGACCGCGTCCAGGGACAGCCGGGCGAGGGGCAGCCGGTGCACCCGGGACGTGCGGGAGACCTGGCCGAGGAGGTGGCGCAGGGGGTGGTCGCGGCTCAACTCGTCGTCGCGGTAGGTGAGGACGAGGAGGGCGGGCAGCTGTTCCATGCGCCGGACCAGGAAGCGCAGGGCGTCCAGCGAGGCCTCGTCGGCCCAGTGGACGTCCTCGACGACGAGGACCGCCGGATGCGGGGTGCCGGCGAGTTCGCCGTGCAGTGCCTCGTACACGCGGTGCCGGTCACCGCCCTCCATGACGGCCCGTGCCAGCTCGGCGCCGACACTGCCGACGAGGTCGCGGAACGGGCCGAGGGGACGCCGGGTGGCGAGGTCGTCGCACTGTCCGACCAGGACGCGTGCCCGCTCGGGAAGCCGCTCCGGCATCGCCTTCACCAGACTCGACTTGCCGATTCCCGCCTCGCCGAAGACGAGCGCCACCGAACCGGCGCCGTCCGCGGCCTCTCGTGCGGCCGCGGCCAGTCGCGTCAGTTCGGGCTCGCGTTCGAGGAGCCACCGATCCACGCGCCAGATTCTGCCACCGCGGCACCGGACGGGACCCCGCCCCCGCGCCTTCCGCCCGCCACGACCTGGTGACCGGCGAGCGGTGACTTCTCGACCGAGCGGCCGGAACTGATCGCTCCAGACCCGTTGACGCTCACCCGCCCCCTCTCTATCGTCTGGTCGACCATTCGAATGGCGTTCGAAATATAGAACACCGATAGAGGAGCACACATGGCACCGCCCCTCTCCAGACGAAACCTCCTCCAGGCCGCCGCCCTTGCCGCGGTCGCACCCGCGATCTCGTACGCGGCGAGCGGCCGGGCCACCGCGGCCACGTCCGCCACCGCAGCCGCGCCCGCCGCCTGGACCGTGCAGCCCTTCGCGCTCGACGAGGTGGCCCTCAGACCCGGTGTCTTCGCCGACAAGCGGCAGTTGATGCTCGACCACGCGCGCGGCTACGACGTGAACCGGCTCCTCCAGGTCTTCCGCGCCAACGCGGGCCTCTCCACCGGCGGCGCGGTCGCACCCGGCGGCTGGGAGGGCCTGGACGGCGAGGCCAACGGCAATCTGCGCGGGCACTACACCGGCCACTTCCTGACCATGCTGGCGCAGGCGTACGCGAGCACCGGCGAGCAGGTGTTCGCGGACAGGATCGCGACCATGATCACCGCGCTGACCCAGGCCCGCGCCGCCCTGCGCACCGACCCGAAGATGCTCGCCGTCACCGGGAAGTGGGGCGCCGCACACGAGAACGTGCGCGGCTCCTACCAGTACGTCGACCTGCCCGCCGCGGTCCTCGGCGGCGCCTCCGCGATCACCCTGTCGGTGTGGCTCAAGCCCACCCACGACGCCAACTGGCAGCGCGCCTTCGACTTCGGCAACAACACCACCCGGTACATGTACCTGGCCACCCGCAACGGCAGCGGTGTGCCCCGGTTCGCCATCACCACCACCGGCGCGGGCGGCGAGCAGGCACTCAACGGCACGGCCGCGCTGCCGCTGAACCAGTGGAGCCATCTGGCGGTCACGATCTCCGGCAGCACCGGCACGCTGTACGTCAACGGCACGGCCGTCGCCACGAACACCGCGATGACCCTCAACCCGGCGACGCTCGGCACGCTGACCAACAACTGGCTCGGTCGCTCGAACTACTCGGGCGATCCCGTGTACGCGGGCGCCTACGACGAGTTCAACATCTGGTCACGCGCACTGACCCAGGCCGAGATCACCTCGCTCCAGACCAACGAGGCCAAGCTCTCCACAGCGGGACTCGGCAACCTCGCCTCGTACTGGTTCCAGACCACGAGCGGCGGTACCTTCGGCGACGCCTCCGGCCGTGGCCTGACGGCCACCCTGCGCCGTACCTGGGGCGGGCCGAGCCACCCCGGGTTCCTGGCGGCGTACCCGGAGACGCAGTTCATCGACCTGGAGACCAGGACCGCCAGCGACTACACGAAGGTGTGGGCGCCCTACTACACCGCGCACAAGATCCTGCAGGGTCTGCTGGACGCGTACGCCGCCACGGACGACGCGCGCGCCCTCGATCTCGCGTCCGGCATGGGCGACTGGATGTACTCCCGGCTGTCCGTCCTGCCCGAGGCGACCCTCCAGCGCATGTGGGGGCTGTTCTCCAGCGGCGAGTTCGGCGGCATCGTCGAGGCGATCGTCGACCTTCATTCCTACTCAGGGAAGGCCGAACACCTCGCGCTGGCCAAGCTGTTCGACCTCGACTCGCTCATCGACGCCTGCGCCGCGAACACCGACACCCTCAACGGGCTGCACGCCAACCAGCACATACCGATCTTCACCGGCCTGCTGCGGCTGTACGACGCGACGGGCGAGACGCGGTACCTGACCGCCGCACGGAACTTCTGGGGCATGGTCGTACCGAACCGCATGTACGGCATCGGCGGCACCAGCACCGGCGAGTTCTGGAAGGCCTCCGGGCTGATCGCGGGCACGATCAGCGACACCGACGCCGAGACGTGCTGTGCGTACAACCTGCTCAAGCTCAGCCGGACGCTGTTCTTCCACGAGCAGACCCCGAAGTACATGGACTACTACGAGCGGGCGCTGCTCAACCAGGTGCTCGGCTCCAAGCAGGACAAGGCCGACGCGGAGAAGCCGCTCGTCACGTACTTCATCGGCCTGACACCCGGTCATGTGCGGGACTACACGCCCAAGCAGGGAACGACCTGCTGCGAGGGCACCGGTATGGAGAGCGCCACCAAGTACCAGGACTCGGTGTACTTCAAGGCCGCCGACGGCGGCACGCTCTACGTGAACCTCTACAGCCCCTCCCAACTGACGTGGGCCGAGAAGGGGGTGACGGTCACTCAGGCCACCGACTACCCGCGCGAACAGGGCACCACGCTCACCTTCGGCGGCGGCAGCGCGGCCTTCGCCCTGAAGTTGCGCGTGCCGTCGTGGGCCACGGCCGGATTCCAGGTGACCGTCAACGGCAGTGCTGCGAGCGGGACTCCGGCCGCCGGGAGCTACTTCACGGTGTCCCGGACCTGGAAGGCGGGTGACGTCGTCCGGATCACCGTCCCGTTCCGGCTGCGCGTCGAAAAGGCCCTGGACGACCCGACCTTGCAGACCCTCTTCTACGGGCCGGTCAACCTGGTCGCCCGCAACTCGGCCACCAGCTACCTGCCCTTCGGGCTGTACGCCGACGCGGCCCTGTCCGGCGACCTGCTGCCCACCCTCGCCCCGGTGAGCGGCAAGCCCCTCCACTACACCCTGAACGGCACGGAGTTCGCGCCCTTCCTGGAGGGGACGGAGAATCCGACGCACGCCTACTTCCGGCGCTCGGAGCCCAAGGTCGTCTTCGGCACCCTCGACTCCGGGATCGCCAACCCCGCGAAGTCCGACGGCACCACGCTGCTCGACGAGATCTGGGCGGGGGCGCCGTTCGCGAGCAAGAGCGCGCTCGTGACCAAGGTGACGAGCACCGTGAACACCTGGGTGTCCGCGGGGCTGCTCTCCCAGGCCAACGGCCAGGTGGTGATCAACACGGCGGGGCAGGCGACCTACGTGTCCTGAGTCCTACGAGCGGCGTCGGGGCTTGCCGCGCCTGGCGCCCTGGGTCTTCTTGGCGGCGGGCGGCTTGCGTCGCCCGCCGGCCGCGTCGGGGCGCTTGGGCTGCTTCTTCGGCTCGGCCTTCGCCTTGTCCTTGTCCTTGTCCTGAGCGGCCGGGCGGCCGCGGGTGCTGTTCACCGTGCGCCCGCGGACGATGCCGATGAAGTCCTCGACCATGTCCGTGGTCGCGTCCTCGGGCCACGACAGCGCGATGGAGGACACGGGGGCGTCCGTGACCGGCCGGTAGGTGAGGTCCTTGCGGTGGTGGAGCCGGGCGAGCGACTGGGGGACGACGAGGACGCCGATGCCGGCCGCGACCAGTTCGACGGCGTCCTCCGTGGTCGCGGGACGCTCGAAGGCGGGCTGTCCCGGCAGCCGCGACCACTCCAGGACGTCGTCCAGGGGGTGCAGCACGATCTCGTCGGCCAGGTCCTCGGTGGTGACCTCGTCGACCGCGGCGACGACGTGGTCCTTCGGGACGACGACGACCGTGGTCTCGTCGTAGAGCGGGATGGCGCTGAACACCGTACGGTCGACCGGCAGCCGTACGAGACCGGCGTCCGCGGCCCCGTCCCGCAGCGCGTCGCGCGCCTCGGCGACGGAGAGCTGGAGGAGGGTCAGCGGGATGTCGGGCAGCCGCTCGTTCCAGATCCGCACCCACTTCGAGGGGGTCACGCCCGGGACGTAGGCGAGCCGGAACTGCGGGGGTTCTTCCGAGCCTGTCACCTGGCCAGGTTACCGGCCGTGGTCGGCGGACGTTCACCCAGTCGATACCCTTGACACCATGACGCAGCACCAGAGCACCCAGACGATGAAGCCCGCGACCGCGGCGAAGAAGCTGGGTGTGTACCTCGAGGCCACCCCCGCCGAGTTCCGTGAGGGTGTCGTCTCGCGGGCACAGCTCACCGAGCTCCAGGCCGATCCGCCCCAGTGGCTCCAGGATCTCCGCGCCGACGGCCCGCACCCCCGTCCGGTGGTCGCGGCCAAGCTCGGCGTGTCCATCGCGGGCCTGGCGCGCGGCGGCGTCACCGAGCCGCTCACCACCGAGCAGATCGAGGCGCTGAAGCAGGAGCAGCCCGAGTGGCTGGCCAAGGAGCGCGCCACCCAGGCCGAGGTCCGCACCGAGACGGTCCGGATCAAGAAGAAGCACGCCGAGGAGGCGGAGAAGGCCGAGCGCGACACCCGCGACTGACCCCAGACGGCCCCGCGCTCCGCCGCTCGGATGGATTCGCGCGTCCGGTGAGTGCAACGCCGCTCGTGGTGGCCGCCTGTGTGTGCGGGCGACGGAAGGCTGTCGCGCATGTTCACACCTCATGTGCGGTCAGCACGGCGCCGACACGACGGACGTCGCCGCCGGTCCCTCCTGGCCCGGGCCGGGACCGTCGCGGCCACCGTCCTGGCACTGGTCCTGATCCTGCCGGGCACCGCCCTCGCGGCCCCGGGCGACCTGGATCCCGGCTTCAGCGGCGACGGCAAGGTCCTCACCGGCTTCGCCGACGACGATCACGCCAATGACGTGGCGGTGCAGTCCGACGGCAAGATCGTCTCGGTCGGCACCTCCACCGACGAGTCGGTGCTGGAGAGCCGCTTCGCGCTGACCCGCCACAACGCCGACGGCACCCTGGACACCGGCTTCGGCGGCCACGACGGCGACAGCGCCGGCACGGTGACGACCGCCGTCAACAACATGGACACGAACTTCCAGTGGAGCGACGCCCACGCCGTGGTGCTCCAGGCCGACGGCAAGATCGTCGTGGTGGGCAGCAGCTGGCGGGAGTACGAGAACTGCTGCTGGTTCGTGGTGGTCCGCTACAACGCCGACGGCACGCTGGACGACACCTTCAGCGGCGACGGCCGGGTCTTCGCCGACATCGCCGGCCCGACCGAGGCCCTCGACGTGGCGATCGACTCCAGCGGCAGGATCGTCGCGGCCGGCTACACCGGGGGCCACATGGCCGTGCTCCGGCTCACCGGCGACGGCACCCCGGACAGCACGTTCGGCGGCGACGGCACGGTGACCGCCAACCCGGCGGGACCTGACCTCCAGGAGGGCGGGGACGGCCGTGCCCTGGCCCTGCAGGCCGACGGGAAGATCGTCGTCGGGGGCGAGGTCGGCTCCACCCGCTTCGACTTCGCCCTGATGCGCTTCAACACCGACGGCAGCGTGGACACGAGCTTCGACGGCGACGGCATCGTCCGCACCGACTTCGGCGGATACGACGGTGTGGAGGCGCTGGCGATCCAGCCCGACGGCAGGATCGTCGCGGCGGGCGGGAGCGACACCCGGGCCGCGCTGGCCCGCTACAACGCCAACGGCACCCTGGACACTAGCTTCGACGGCGACGGCCGGGTCCTCACGCCCGCCGCCGGTGCCGCCGACATGGTGCTCCAGCCGGACGGACGGATCGTCGCCGCCGGCACCGGCGGCAGCAACTTCTCCGTCCTGCGCTACAACACCGACGGCAGCCTGGACAGCGGCTTCGGCACCGCCGGTCAGGCGACCGCGGACTTCGGCGGCGTCGACGTGGCACGCGGCGTGAAGCTCGACTCCGCCGGCAGAATCGTCGCCGCCGGCGCGGGCGGCCCGAACAGCGACTTCGCGCTGGCCCGCTTCCAGGGCGGCGGCAGCACACCACCGCCTCCGAGCGGCTCGGACCTCTCGGTCACGAAGAGCGGCACCGGCACGGTGAGCATCGGTGACCGTGCCACCTACACCGTGGCGGTCACCAACACCACCGCCGGCACCACGGCGACCGGCGTCACCCTCACCGACACGCTCAGCGGGCTCGCCGCCTCGGTCGTCTCCGCCACCACCACCCAGGGCAGCTGCACGATCACCGCCACCGGTGCCACCTGCGCCCTCGGCAGCATCTCCGCCGCCGGCCCCGGCGCCACGGTGACGATCGTCGTGGAACCCCGCGCCACCGGCACCCTCACCGACCGTGCCACGGTCGCCGCCACCACGACCGACCCGGCCGCCGCCAACAACACGGCCACCAAGACGACCGCCGTCAACAACGCCCGCGCCTGCACCCGCATCGGGACCAGCGGCAACGACACCCTCACCGGCACCTACAACAACGACGTGATCTGCGCCCTCGGCGGCGACGACACCGTCAACGCGAGCTACGGCAACGACACCGTCCACGGCGGATACGGCAACGACCGCCTCGACGGCCAGTTCGGCAACGACACGCTCAACGGCGGCCCCGGCAACGACAACCTGATCGGCAACTACGGCACCGACAACCTCAACACCGTCGACAGCGTCTCCGGCAACGACACCGCCAACGGCGGCTTCAACACGGACACCTGCACGACCGACGCGGGCGACATCCGCATCAGCTGCCCCTGATCCCCGGCACAGCCACCCGGCGGCGGTCCTCCATGTCCCCGAGGGCCGCCGCCGCGTTCTCCGCCACGCGTCCGCGACAGTGGCCGGCCTCCCAAGTCACCCCACGCACCACTCTGGACGCCCCGGGAAACCCTGGCCTAGGCTGCACAGCAAGCGCTTTCTAAGATGCCAGCCAGTCCGTCATGCGCCGAGCTCCGCCGACAGTTCCGTGCGCGAGCCGACGCGGACCGGCGCGGACCGGCGCGGAAAGGTAGCGTTCCGTGCCGCACCACGAACCGAACGGCCAGTCAACGTCCTGGACCCGTAAGTCCTTCCTGCGGGGAATGGCCGCAGTAGGAGCGGCTCCCCTGCTTCCCGGGCTGCTGCCCGCCGCGACCGCCCTGGCCGCGGACTCCGGCCGGCCCGACTTCCCACTGGTGGGTGAGGGTGCCGCCGTCGACGTGTTCGTGGACGCCGTCGACGACCCCGCCGTGATCCGCGCCGCCGGCGATCTGCAGACGGACATCGAGCGGGTCGGCGGCGTACGGCCGGGGCTGCTGCACGAACTGCCCACGAACGCGGACCGGTTGGTCCTGGTGGGCACGATCGGCTCGAGTCCGGTCATCGACCGCCTCGTCGAGGCCGGGCGGCTCGACGTCTCCGGGGTCCGGGGGCGCTGGGAGGCCTCCGTGACCCAGGTGGTGGAGCGCCCGGTGCCCGGTGTGCGGCGTGCCCTGGTCATCGCGGGCAGCGACCGGCGGGGCACCGTCTACGGCGTCTACGACACCTCGGAGCGCATCGGGGTCTCGCCCTGGTACTGGTGGGCCGACGTGCCGGTCGAGCGCCGTGACACCGTGACGGTCCCGGCGGACACCTTCAAACGGCGTGAGCCGTCCGTCCGTTACCGCGGCATCTTCATCAACGACGAGCAGAACCTGACCACTTGGTCGCACCGCACCCAGGAGACCGACAAGAACATCGGCCCCGAGACGTACAAGCGCGTCTTCGAGCTCCTGCTCCGGCTCAAGGCCAACTACCTGTGGCCGGCCATGCACCCCTACTCCGACTTCTTCAACAAGCACCGCAAGAACCCCGAACTGGCCGACCGCTACGGCATCGTCGTCGGCTCCAGCCACCCCGAGGCGCTGTTGCGCAACGGCGTCCACGAGTGGGAACCGTGGGCGGCCGAGCACCCGAACGCGGACGGCACCCCGCCGGTGTACGACTACACCGTGAACCCCGCGGTCATCTCCGACTACTGGAGAGCCCGGGCGAGACAGAACGCGGCGTACGAGAGCAGCTGGACGCTCGGCATGCGCGGGCTGCACGACAGCGCGCTGGAGACGAAGTACGCGACGACGATCCCCGAGAAGGTCGTGGTGATGAACGACATCATCGCCGACCAGCGCCGGACCCTGACCGAGGAGGTCGGTGCCGCGGCCGAGCCGCAGATCTTCATCCCGTACAAGGAGGTTCTGGACCTCTACAACGCGGGCGTCCAGGTCCCCGAGGACGTGACACTGATCTGGCCGGACGACAACCACGGCAACATGCGCCAGCTGCCGAACGACGCGGAGCGCGCCCGCCCGGGTGGCAACGGCATCTACTACCACCTCTCCTACTGGGGCCGTCCGAAGAGCTATCTATGGCTGGACACCACTCAACTGGCCAAGGTCTGGCAGGAGTTGCGCCGGGTGCACGAGCACGGCGTCGACCGCATGTGGATCTTCAACGTGGGTGACCTCAAGTCGATCGAGACCGGGCTGTCCTTCTCCATGGACATGGCCTGGGACGTGGACCGGTGGGACGCCGACGACGTCGAGGACTTCCTCGCCGAGTGGGCCGGGCGGCAGTTCGGGCGCCTGCACCGGCGGGAGATCGCGGCGATCCGCACCGAGTACTACCGGCTGGCGGCGGAGCTGCGGCCGGAGTTCATCGCCCGCGGCATCCTGTCCGTGATCCACCACGGCGATGAGGCGGGGCGCCGGCTGGGTGCCTACGACCGGCTGCTGGAGCGGGTGCGGGCGGTGGGCGCCGAGTTGCCCGAGGCATACCGGGACGCGTTCTACGAACTGGTCGAATACCCCGTCCACGGCGCCTACTTGATGAACCTCAAGTACTACTGGGCGGACCGGAACGGGCTGGCCGTGACGCAGGGGCGCGGTGCGGGGACGAACCGGTTCGCGGACCTGGCCGAGGCCGCCCACGCCCAGGAGGTGGCACTCACCAAGCGGTACAACACCGAGGTGGCGGGCGGGAAGTGGGACGGGATCGTGAACCCGTACCCCTCGCAGATCCCCAAGGCACCGGGGCGGCCGAGCGTCACCAGGGTCGCCCGACGCGAGACCTCGGGGCTGGGAGTGGCGGCCGAGGGGAACGAGACCGGGGCCGCCCGGCCGCTGTCCTTCTCCTCCGCCACCCGCGACCGTCGGTTCGTGGACGTCTTCAACACCGGCTTCCTCCCCCTGGACTGGACGGCCGAGCCCGGCGCCTCCTGGCTCCGGCTGAGCTCCGCGGGCGGATCCCTCACCGAACAGACCCGCGTGTGGGTCGAGATCGACTGGGCGCGGGCACCCGAGGGCACGCTCGACACGACGGTCGCCTTCGCCGGGGCCGGACAGCGTGCCGAGGTGCCGGTGCGGGTGGTCAACGACGGGGAGCGTGCCTTGCGGCGAGCCCGGGGGTTCGTCGAGGCCAACGGGTTCGTGTCGATCGACGCCGCGCACTTCGCGCAGCGGGTGGCGCGGGGCGGGGCGCGCTGGCGGGTCGTACGGGGGCTGGGTCGTCGTACGGGTGCGATGGAGGCGATCCCGTCGACGGCCGCCTCGATCACCGAGGACTTCGCCGACCGGGCACCGGAGTTGAGATACCGGGTGCGGTTCGCGAGCACGGGCACCTTCCCGGTCACCGTGTTCCGGCTGCCCTCCCTCGACGAGCGCGGCCGACGCCGGGTGGCCGTCGCGCTCGACGACCGGCCGGCCACCGTTCTCAGCGGGCAGTCGGTCGCCACCGGCAACCGGGGGGACGCGTGGGCGCGTCAGGTCGAGGACGGCGTCGAGAAGCTGACGGCGAACGTGACCGTCACCGAAGCCGGTGACCACATTCTGCGGATCTTCATGGTGGACGCGGCGATCGCCGTGGACCAGATCGTCGTCGACACCGGTGGGCTGCCCGTCAGTTACCTTGCCCCGCCCGAGAGTTATCATCCGGTGTTCAACCCCGAGCCCGCCTACCAGCCGGGGCTGGACGTGCCGGGGCAGTAGGTTGCCCGCATGAGTGAGAGCACATCCCGGCTGGCCGGGAAAGTCGTGGTCGTCACGGGCGCGGCCCGTGGTCAGGGCGCCGCGGAGGCGGCCGCCCTGGCCCGGGCCGGGGCCGAGGTGATCGCCACCGACGTACGGCCGGAGGGCGACGGCTGCCGTCGCCTCGACGTGAGCAACGAGACCGACTGGGCCGAGCTGGCCGCCGAGTTGAGAGCGACATACGGGCATGTCCACGGCCTGGTGAACAACGCGGGCGTCATCCAGCGCGGGCGGCTCGGGGAGGTCAGCCCCGAGGACATGGCGCAGGTCCAGGCGGTCAACACGACCGGTCCCCTGCTCGGCATCCAGCAGCTCTCCCCTCTGATGCCGCCGGGCTCGTCGATCGTCAACGTCGGTTCGTCCGCCGCGCTGACCGGCTACTACCCGGTCGCGTACACGGCCAGCAAGTGGGCGCTGCGCGGGGTGTCGAGGATCGCGGCGATGGAGCTGGGGCCGCGAGGCATCCGGGTCAACACGATCCATCCGGGCTACATCGAGACGGAGATGACGGCCGCGGCCACCGAGGCGTTCCGTGCGACGACGATCCGCGAGACGCCGCTCGGGCGCAGCGGCAGGGCCGACGACATCGCCCCGCTCGTGGTCTTCCTGATCTCCGACGAGTCCTCGTTCATCACCGGGACGGACATTCCGGTGGACGGCGGTCTCACGGCTCACGGTGGCGTCAAGTCCATCTCGGACGCGATGCGGCCGGACGGACCGTAGGGAGAGCTCCGTGCGGACCGCCGGTCCCCCGTGCCGGCGGTCCGCACGGAGAGAGGGAGAGATCCAGGCATCCCCTCCGAGCCTGTTCTTCCCTGCCTGCGGTCGCCGGAGCGCCGATGTGCTGGAGTACACGAGAACGTCGCTGTTGCTCTGTTGCATTCTGGAGGGGCAAGAGGTCGCGCAGGTATGGGTACAACTGCGTATGCGAACGAGTGGAGCACGAACGTGGCACAGGGGCTGGTCGGAGCCTACGAACGCATGCTGGCGGTGGCTGTCGCCGCACTCCACGAGCGGGATCCGGGGCGGTTGTGGCCGTTGGTCGCGGGTGCGCTGCCGGACCTCATCGGGGCCGAGGTCCTGATCTACAAGCTGGACGACTGGAGCGAGAGCGGGGGCACGCTCGGTCTGTCGCCCGGTGTGGCCCCGGAGTTCGACGGGCTCGGGGACGAGGCCACGGGGCTGCTGCGGACCGGGTACCCCTTCGCGCGGCACTACGGGGCGAGCCCGGACCGGGCGCCGGTGACGGCGCGTCGGGCGGCCGGGCGGGAGTGGTCCGCGAGCCCGACCGCGCGGCTGCTCGACGACATCATGGACGTGGACCACGCGTTGGGGATTCCGCTGCCGCAGTCGAGGGCGCCGATCACCGGCTGCATCGTCTACCGCTCCGGGCGGGACTTCACCGATGAGGAAGTTGTCGTCGCGGGACGGCTTCAGCCGCTGCTGGCGGGGATAGAGCAGCAACGGCAGCTCCTACAGCGGGTGGTCGTGCCCAGTGGCGACGACGTGGGGCTGACACCGCGGGAGTCGACCGTGCTGCTCCTGCTGGGCGACGCGCTGACGGCCGCCGCCATGGGCCGCCGCCTCGGCATATCCGAGCGGACGGTGCACAAGCATGTCGCGAACGTCTACCGAAAGCTCGGCACCCATGACCGGCTCGGGACGGTGCTGCGCGCCCAGCGGTTGGGTCTTGTCCCCACGCCGGCCTCACGGGGGTGAGGGCACGCCGTCGCCCTTGAGGCGTTCCAGGTCGGACGGGCGGACCTGGATGGCGAAGACGGCGATCAGCGCGGCGACGACGGTAAAGATCGCCGCCACGACGAAGGCGGCCGAGACTCCGGCGGTCAGGACCTCGTCGCCCCAGTGGCCGGGCAGTTGCCCGGTGCGCTTGAACTGCAGGAGTTCGGCCGGGGTGGCCTGCTCCAGGAAGCGCGGGACCTGCTTCTCCGCCTCGTTGGTGCTGGCCGTGCCGAACATCGTGACCAGGATGGACAGTCCCAGCGAACCGCCCACCTGCTGCGTGGCGTTGAGGAGTCCGGAGGCCGCGCCGGTCTCCTGGACGGGCACGTCGGAGAGCGCCATCAGAGTGAGCGAGACGAACTCCATGCCCATGCCCAGGCTGAAGACGAGGATCGGTCCGAGGACGCTGCCCGCGTAGGTGGAGTGGACATCGGTCAGGGTCAGCCAGGCCAGTCCCGTCGCGGCCAGGATCGCGCCCACCACCATGAACGGCTTGGGCCCGTAGACGGGCAGGAACCGCGAGGCCAGCCCGGCGCCGACCGCGATGACCGCGCTGACCGGCAGGAAGGCGAACCCGGTGGCCAACGGGCTGAAGTCCAGGACGTTCTGCACGAACAGGGTGAGGAAGAAGAACATGCCGAAGATCGCGGCGGCCAGGCACAGCATGATGCCGTAGGTGCCCGCGCGGTTGCGGTCGGCGAACATGTGCAGCGGTGTGATCGGCTGCCGGGAACGCCGTTCGACCATGATGAACAGCGCGAGGAAGACGACGGCCGCGCCGAACGAGGCCAGCGTGAGCGCGTCCCGCCAGCCTTCCTGCGCGGCTCTGATGAACCCGTAGACCAGCAGGACCATGCCGACGGTGGAGGTCAGTGCGCCGGCGATGTCGAAGTGGCCCGGGTGGCGTTCGGACTCCTTGATCCAACGGGGCGCGGCGAGGGCGATGAGCAGTCCGATGGGGACGTTGACGAAGAGCACCCATCGCCAGTTCAGATACTCGACGAGGATGCCGCCGGCGAGCAGTCCGATCGCTCCGCCGCCCGCCGAGACCGCGGCGAACACCCCGAACGCCCGGTTGCGTTCCGGGCCTTCGCGGAAGGTCGTGCTGATCAGGGAGAGGGCGGTCGGGGAGGCGATGGCGCCACCCACGCCCTGGAGGGCGCGTGCGGACAGGAGTTGGGCCTCGTTCTGCGCGAACCCGCCGAGCAGGGACGCCAGGACGAAGAGCAGGACGCCGCAGATGAAGACCCGCCGTCTGCCGAGGATGTCACCGGCGCGGCCGCCGAGGAGCAGCAGACCGCCGAAGGTGAGGGTGTAGGCGTTGACCACCCAGGCCAGGCTGGTGGTGGAGAAGTCCAGGGAGCGCTGGATGTCCGGCAGCGCGATGTTCACGATGGTGATGTCGAGGACCACCATCAGCTGACACGAGGCGATGACCAGCAGCGCCATGCCGTTTCCGCCACCGCCGGTGCTCCCGGTGGTGGCCTGAGCTGCTGAAGTCGGCTGCGGGTTGCTGGTCATGAGGTATCGCGCTTTCAGTGAACAGTGGCGTCCACTGTTCGACCGTACGCCTGCCTCAAGAACGTCACCACTCGATCAGCCCATTGCCCCTCGACCGACTGCCGCGGCGAGCGCCGCGTCGATGGTCGGGTGCTCGAAGGTGAAGCCGGAGGCCGGCAGGGCACCCGGCACCACGCGCTGGCTCATCAGGATGCCGTCCGCGAACTCGCCCAGGACGAGCCGCAGGGCGAAGCCCGGCACCGCGAGAACGGTCGGCCGATGCAGGGCCCTGCCGACGGCGGCGGTGACGTCGCGGTTGGTGGCGGGGTGCGGGGATGTCATGTTGACGGGTCCGGTGATGCCGTCCGTGGCGACGATGTGGCGCAGGGCGCGGACCGCGTCGGTCAGGGAGATGTGACTCCAGTACTGGTCCCCGCTGCCGAGGCGCCCGCCGAGGCCCGCGCGGGCGAGCGGCAGCAGGCGTCCCATCGCCCCGCCGCGAGGCGACACGACGATGCCGAAGCGTGCGTTCACGACCCGCGTGCCGACCGCGCCGGCGCCCTGTGCGGCCGACTCCCACTCCTGGCAGACACCGGCCAGGAAGTCCCGGCCGGGAGCGCCCGACTCGTCGACCTCGGCCGTGCCGGTCTCGCCGTAGTAGCCGACGGCCGAACCGGACACGAACACCGGTGGCGGCTTCTCGCAGCCCGTGATAGCCGTCGCCAGGGCGGTGGTGCCGAGGACGCGGCTGTCGCGGATCCGCTTCTTGTACGTCTGTGTCCAGCGGCGGTCCCCCACGCCGGCCCCGGCCAGCCCGACCACCGCGTCCGCGCCTTCGAGCACGGCGGGATCCAGCAGGCCCGCCTGCGGATCCCACCGCGCCTCCGCGCTGCCGTCGTCGCGGGACCGCGGCTCCCGGCGGACCAGCCGGGTCACCCGGTGCCCGTCGTCCAGCAGCGACGCGGCCAGGGCGCCGCCGATCAATCCCGAAGAACCGCTGATGACTACGTGCATGGGGGACCTCGATCCGGAGGGACACGCCAGGTGCTTGAGACTTAAAGCATCATACTCCGTGCTCCACGGCCGGAGCCCGCCGCACCCCGATCGCCGCCGCGATCGCGCCCAGCACCGCGAGGACACCGGTCGCCGGCACCGCCGTATGCACGCCGTTCATGAACGCGTCGTGGCTGCCCTCGACCACCGCGACCCTCAGCTGTGCCGGCATCGCGTCGGAGACGGGCGCCACCCCCATGGCCACCGCGTCCCTGGCCTCGCCCAGGCCGTGCGCCGGCCGCGCGGGCACCCCGGCGTCGGTCAGTTCGCCGGTGAGGGCGGAGCCCACCCGGCTGCTGATGACGGAGACCAGGACCGAGGTGCCGAGTGCGCCGCCGATCTGCAGCGCGGTGGCCTGAAGACCTCCGGCCACACCGCCGTCCCGCACCGGGGCGTTGCCCACGATGGCCTCCGAGGAGGCGGACATCACCATGCCGACGCCCAGGCAAGCAGCACGCCCAGCGGCATGGTGAACCGGGCACTGAACCGCTCGGTCGGAGCGGCACCGAGCGGGGAGGCGACCACGGAGGCGAGGCTCAACGGCACGGTGCGGACGCCGGCTTCGACGGGGGAGAAACCGCGCACGTTCTGCAGGTAGAGCATGACGAAGAAGTGCCGGGCAGGACGAAGAAGTTCAGGGCGGTGATGACCGTGCCCACGGTGAGGGCCGGGTTGCGGAACAGCCGCATGGGCAGCAGCGGGTGGGCGACGCGGGTCTCGTAGAGGCCGAAGACCAGCAGGACGACCACGCCCGCGCCGATCGCGCCGAGGGTACCGGCCGAAGTCCAGCCCCACGTCTCGCCCTTGACCACACCGAACACGACGGCGAGCAGCCCCACGGCGAGCAGCACGACGCCGGGGATGTCGAACTTCTCCCCCGCGTCCGCGGTGTTCCTGCTCTGCGGCAGCACGAGCGCGCTGTGGACGAGGGCGATCACGCCGATGGGGGCGTTGATGTAGAAGACGGACTCCCAGTTGACGTGCTGGACGAGCAGACCTCCGACGATGGGGCCGAGCGCGGTGGACACGGACGAGACCATGGCCCAGATGCCGACCGCCATGCCGAACTTCCTCGGCGGGAACACCGCGTGCAGCAGACCGGGGGTGTTGGGCATCGGCAGGGCGCCGAAGAAGCCCTGGACCGCACGGAAGACGATCACGCCCTCGATCGAGCCGGCGAGCCCGATCGCGACGGAGGCGAGGGTGGATCCGGCGACGCCGATCAGGTAGAAGGTGCGCCGTCCCAGACGGTCACCGAGCCTGCCGCCCAGGATCAGGGCAGCCGCCAGGGCCAGGCGACGCGGCGCGCTCGGGGCGAGGACCCGGATCACGGGTTCCGGAGTCCTCGCCCTCACCATGTGCGGCCGTCAGCCGATCACGAAAAGCAGATCGCCGCCCTCCACCTGCTGGATCCGGTTGATGGCGAGCCGGGCGACCTTGCCCGCCTTGGGGGCGGTGATCGCGGCCTCCATCTTCATCGCCTCGATGGTGGCGATCGTGCCGCCGGCCGCGACCTCGTCGCCCTCGGCGACCGCGAGCGTCACCACTCCGGCGAACGGGGCGGCCACATGGCCGGGGTTGGAGCGATCGGCCTTCTCGGTGACCGGAACATCCGACGCGGCGGCCGCATCGCGCACCTGGATGGGCCTGAGCTGGCCGTTCAGGGTGGACATCACCGTGCGCACACCGCGCTCGTCGGCCTCGCCGATGGCCTCCAGGCCCAGCAGGAGACGGACGCCGGGTTCGAGGTCGACGGCGTACTCCTTCCCCGGGCGCAGGCCGTAGAAGAAGTCCTTGCTGTCCAGGACGCTCGTGTCGCCGAAGGACTGGCGGTGCGTCTCGAAGTCGCGCGTCGGGCCGGGGAAGAGCAGGCGGTTGAGGGTGACGCGCCGGTCCTTCTCCAGTCCGTCGCGCTCCTCCGTGGTCAGCTGAGGTGCGGGCTTGGCGTCCGCACGGCCCTCGAGCGCCTTGCTGCGGAAGGGCTCCGGCCAGCCACCGGGCGGGGTGCCCAGCTCGCCGCGGAGGAAGCCGATCACGGAGTCGGGGATGTCGAACCGGTCCGGCGTCGCCTCGAAGTCCTCCGGGGAGACCCCCGCGCCGACGAGGTGCAGGGCGAGGTCGCCGACCACCTTCGAGGACGGGGTGACCTTCACCAGGTGACCGAGGATGCGGTCGGCGGCGGCGTACATCTCCTCGATGTCCTCGAACCGGTCGCCGAGGCCCAGGGCCACGGCCTGGGTGCGCAGGTTGGAGAGCTGACCGCCGGGGATCTCGTGGTCGTAGACGCGACCGGTCGGGGAGGCGAGGCCCGCTTCGAAGGGGGCGTAGATCCGGCGGACGCTCTCCCAGTACGGCTCCAGGTCGCCGACGGCCCGCAGGTCGAGGCCGGTGGGGCGGTCGGAGTGGTCGGTCGCGGCGACGATCGCCGACAGGGAGGGCTGCGAGGTGGTGCCCGCCATGGAGGCCACCGCCCCGTCGACGGCGTCGGCACCGGCCTGGATCGCGGCCAGGTAGGTGGCGAGCTGGCCGCCCGCGGTGTCGTGGGTGTGGATGTGGACGGGGAGGTCGAACTCCCGGCGCAGGGCGGAGACGAGGGTCGCCGCGGCCGGGGCCCTGAGCAGTCCGGCCATGTCCTTGACGGCCAGGACGTGGGCGCCCGCCTCGACGATCTGCTCGGCCAGCCGCAGGTAGTAGTCGAGGGTGTAGAGCCGCTCGTCCGGGTTCGACAGGTCGGAGGTGTAGCAGAGGGCGACCTCGGCGATCGCGGTGCCCGTCTCCCGTACGGCCTCGATCGCCGGGCGCATCTGGCCGACGTCGTTGAGGGCGTCGAAGATGCGGAAGATGTCGATTCCGGTGGCGGCGGCCTCCTGCACGAAGGCGTCGGTCACCTCGGTCGGGTACGGCGTGTAGCCGACGGTGTTGCGGCCGCGCAGCAGCATCTGGAGGCAGATGTTGGGGACGGCCTCGCGCAGCGCGGCGAGCCGCTCCCACGGGTCCTCGGCGAGGAAGCGCAGGGCGACGTCGTAGGTGGCGCCGCCCCAGCACTCCAGGGACAGCAGCTCGGGCAGGGTGCGCGCGACGACCGGGGCGACCGCGAGGAGGTCCTTGGTGCGGACGCGGGTGGCGAGCAGCGACTGGTGGGCGTCGCGGAACGTGGTGTCGGTGACGCCGATGGTCGGGGACTCGCGCAGCAGGCGGGCGAAGCCCTCGGGGCCGAGCTCGGTGAGCTTCTGCTTGGAGCCGGCCGGGGGCACCTCGCCGGTGAGGCGCGGGAGCTTGGTGGTGGGCTCGATCAGGTCGGGGCGCTCGCCGTGCGGCTTGTTCACCGTGACGTCGGCGAGGTAGGTGAGGATTTTCGTGCCGCGGTCGGCCGAGGTGCGGGAGGTCAGCAGGTGCGGGCGCTGCTCGATGAACGACGTGGTGACACGGCCCGCCTGGAAGTCCGGGTCGTCGAGGACGGCCTGGAGGAACGGGATGTTGGTGGCCACACCGCGGATCCGGAACTCGGCGACGGCACGCCGGGCGCGCTTGACGGCGGTGCCGAAGTCCCGGCCCCGGCAGGTGAGCTTGACCAGCATCGAGTCGAAGTGCGCGCTGATCTCCGTACCGGCGTGGGTGGTTCCGCCGTCGAGGCGGATGCCCGAGCCGCCGGGCGACCGGTAGGCGCTGATGCGGCCGGTGTCGGGGCGGAAGCCGTTGGCGGGGTCCTCGGTGGTGATACGGCACTGGAGTGCGGCGCCGTGCAGGACGACCGTCTCCTGGGACAGCCCGAGGTCGGCCAGGGTCTCGCCGGCGGCGATGCGGAGCTGGGACTGGACGAGGTCGACGTCGGTGACCTCCTCGGTGACCGTGTGCTCGACCTGGATGCGCGGGTTCATCTCGATGAAGACGTGGTTGCCGGCCGGGTCGAGCAGGAACTCGACGGTGCCGGCGTTGCGGTAGCCGATCTCACGGGCGAAGCGCACGGCGTCGGCGCAGATCCGGTCGCGCAGCTCCGGGTCGAGGTTCGGCGCGGGGGCCAGCTCGATGACCTTCTGGTGGCGGCGCTGGAGGGAACAGTCGCGCTCGTAGAGGTGGATGACGTTGCCCTGGCCGTCGGCGAGGATCTGCACCTCGATGTGCCGGGGGTTCACGACGGCCTTCTCCAGGAAGACCGTCGAGTCGCCGAACGCGGAGGCCGCCTCACGGGCCGCCGCCTCGATGGACTCCCGCAGCTGGGCGCGGTCCTCGACGCGGCGCATACCGCGCCCGCCACCACCCGCGACGGCCTTGACGAACACCGGGAACCCGATGTCCTCGGCGGCCCGCACCAGCTCGTCCACGTCGCTGGAGGGCTCGGAGGAGCCCAGCACCGGTACGCCGGCCGCCCGGGCGGCGGCCACGGCGCGGGCCTTGTTGCCCGTCAGCTCCAGGATCTCCGCGCTCGGCCCGACGAAGGTGATGCCGGCTTCCTCGCAGGCCCGCGCGAGCTCGGGGTTCTCGGACAGGAACCCGTAGCCCGGGTAGACGGCGTCGGCGCCCGCCTGACGGGCGGCCCGGATGATCTCCTCGACGGAGAGATAGGCCCGCACCGGGTGTCCCGGCTCGCCGATCTCGTACGCCTCGTCGGCCTTGAGCCGATGCAGCGAGTTGCGGTCCTCGTGGGGGAAGACGGCGACCGTCCTCGCGCCCAGCTCATAACCGGCTCGGAACGCGCGAATCGCGATCTCACCACGGTTGGCTACCAGTACCTTGCGGAGCATTCCGGATCCCTTCGGCCTGCCTGTGACGCCCACCATCGTCTCGGCAATGTCTCCGTCGTGCCATGAGAGCCGGGTCACGCGCGGATTGCCGTTTGGGGATGATCTGCGACGGTACGGCGGTTGCACGGAGCACCACCACCGCAGCGCGAGGGAGCGGACATGACCGTCCAGGACGTCGACCGAGTGAGCTTCGCACAGGAATGGCAGGAGTGGCACCGGCAGAAGGAGGCGGTACTCTCCGGCCCGCACGGCTTCCTCGCGATCACCGGCCTCCACTGGCTGGGCCCGGAGCCGGAGCGGTTCGAGGACGCGCCCGGAGCCTGGTCGAGCACCGCCGAAGGGGTGGTGGTCGAGCTGGACGAGGGCGAGGAGCTGACCGTCGACGGGGAGCCGGTGCGCGGCCGGTACGACTTCGGTGTCGTCGCGGAACGGGACAGCGTGTACGTGGGCGCGGGCGACGCGGTCATCGAGGTCGCCAGGCGCGGCGGACACGACATCGTGCGCCCGCGCCACCCCGACAACCCGTTGCGTACGTCCTTCACCCGGACCCCGGCCTACGCCCCCGACCCGCGCTGGGTGGTCTCCGGCCGCTTCCTGCCCTTCCCCGGGCCGCGCCCGGTGACCGTGGGCGCCGCCGTCGAGGGCCTTGAGCACGTGTACGACTCCCCCGGCCAGGTCGAGTTCGAGCTGGCCGGCGCGCGGCACCGGCTCACGGCGTTCAACGGCAGGGGGCCCGGCGCGCTGATGGTGCTGTTCACGGACAGGACCTCGGGCGTGACGACGTACGCGGCGAACCGCTCGCTGCAGATCGCCGCTCCCGACGCCGGGGGCAAGGTCACGCTCGACTTCAACCGCGCCGCGAATCTGCCCTGCGCCTACACCGACCTGGCCACCTGCCCGCTGCCGCCGGCGGAGAACCGGCTGCCGGTCGCGGTCGAGGCGGGCGAGCGGATCCCGTTGGAGCGGGGCGGACAGCCCTGACGGAGGGCCGGCGAACGGCCCGTCAGCGTGCCAGGAACTCTCCGAGCCCCGCCAGGAGCCGGTCGACGTCCTGCGAGTCGTTGTAGGGCGCGAGGCCGACGCGGAGGCCGCCGGTGTCGCCGAGGCCCAGGTGGCGGGAGGGCTCGATGGCGTAGAAGGAGCCGGAGGGGGCCTGGATGCCGCGCTCGGCGAGGAAGCGGTAGGCGTCGGTCGTGGCGTGGTGCTCGAAGGTCAACAGCAGGGTGGGGGTGCGGTCGGCCGCCCTGGAGTGGATCGTGATGCCGGGGAGCGCGGCCAGACCCTTGTCGAGCTGGGTGCGCAGGGCCTGCTCGTGCGCTTCGAGCTCCGCGAAGGCCGCGGCCAGACGCTCGCGTCGGGAGCCGGTCGCCGTGGCGTCGAGGCCGGCCATGAAGTCGACGGCCGCCCTGGTCCCGGCGAGGAACTCATAGGGCAGGGTGCCCAGTTCGAACCGTTCGGGGACCATGTCGGTGGAGGGCAGCAGCTTGTCGGGGCGCAGGGTCTCCAGCAGCTCCGGAGCGGCGGCGAGGACTCCGTGGTGGGGGCCCAGGAACTTGTACGGGGAGCAGACGAAGAAGTCCGCGCCGAGCGACTCCAGGTCGACCAGACTGTGAGCGGTGTGATGGACACCGTCGACGTACACGAACGCGCCTGCCTCGTGCACGAGTCGGGAGATCGCCGCGATGTCGGGGCGGGTTCCGATCAGGTTGGAGGCGGCGGTGACGGCGACCAGGCGCGTGCGGTCGGACAGCACGGCGCCGATGTCGTCAGGGGTCAACTCGCCTGTGGCCGGGTCGAAGTCGGCCCAGCGCACGGTGGCACCGACCCGCTCGGCGGCCTGGACCCAGGGGCGGATGTTGGCGTCGTGGTCGAGGCGGGTGACGACGACCTCGTCGCCGGGCGACCAGGTGTCGGCGAGGGTGCGGGAGAAGTCGTAGGTGAGCTGTGTGGCGCTGCGGCCGAAGACGATCCCCCTCGGGTCCGCGCCCAGCAGGTCGGCCATGGCCCGGCGGGCCTCGGTGACGAGGGTCTCCGCGTTGCGCTCCCCCAGTGTCACGCTGCCCCGGTTCGACAGCGGCTGCGCCAGCGCGTCGGCGATGGCGTCGATCACGGGCCGGGGCGTCTGGGTGCCGCCCGGGCCGTCGAAGTGGGCCGTTCCGGCGGCCAGGGCGGGGAACTGGGAGCGGAGGGCGGTGATGTCGTACGTCACGAAGGGCTCCTGTCGTGGTTCCGGGCCGGGGCTCGCAGTCAACCCCATCCTCCGGGCGGCGGCGAGATCGCCCCCTGTGTCGCCGGCGGAGAGAGGGTGTGCCTTTTCGGCCATCATCCTGACGTGCACCTGCCCAAATAGGACGATCGGTGGCACTCTGCGCGCAGAACGGTCACACCCTCCGACCCCCACCGCAGAAGGAGACCGCGTGATAGGCAGACTTCGTGCCGCCCTGGTGGGCGCAGCCGCACTGCTGACCGCCGGCGTCCTCACCACGCCGGCCGGCGCCGCCCCCGACCCGGGAACCGTGTCACTCACGGCACAGCAACGCACCCAGGCCTTCTGGACGCCGGAGCGGATGCGCCAGGCGACTCCGCTCGACGTCCTGTCCGTCGACCGCTCCGCGGTGTCGGCATCCGAGCCTCGCAAGGGCAGGAAGACGCTCATCGCACCCAGCGCGCCGGGCTCGTCCGTCGGCGCGCTGGCGTTCCCCAACGGTGGCGGCGCGTGGGCCGGTGGCGGGGCGGTCGTCCAGACCGCCGGGCGGGTGTTCTTCACCTACCAGGGCCGTACCGCCTCCTGCTCCGGCAACGCCGTCACGAGCGCCAACAAGTCCACCGTCCTCACCGCCGGGCACTGCGTGAAACTGGAGGGCGCCTGGCACACCAACTGGGTGTTCGCGCCCGGGTACCACGACGGGCAGACGCCGTACGGCACCTGGCCGGCGTCCAAGACCCTGTCGACCCCGCAGTGGACGGCGAGCGAGGACATCAACTACGACGTCGGCGCGGCCGTGGTGGCCCCGCTGAACGGGCAACTGCTCACCGATGTCGTCGGCGGTCAGGGCCTGGCGTTCAACACCGGCTACAACAAGGCGATGTACGCCTTCGGCTTCCCCGCCGCCGCCCCGTACGACGGCCAGAAGTTCATCTACTGCAGCGGCACCACCTACCGCGACTTCCTGCTCTCCGGTGACCACGGTCTGACCTGCAACATGACCGGCGGCTCCAGCGGCGGCCCCTGGTTCACCCAGTTCGACGAGGCCACCGGCACCGGACTCCAGTCCTCGGTGAACAGCTTCAAGTACAACTTCCTGCCGAACGCGATGTACGGCCCGTACTTCGGCGCGGACGCACAGAACCTCTACCAGACGGCCCAGTCGTCCTGAGCGGCTCCTGACGGTACGAACGCCGGCCGGCCCCGAACGTCCTGGGGCCGGCCGGCGTCGTAGCAGTAACCGTCTTCGAAGGGGCCGCCATGACCGTCGTACGCTCGCTCTTCTTCGTGGCCGTACTGGTGGGCGGCCTGGCCGCCTGCGGTGACGAGGCGGAGCCGGCCGCGCCCGCCTGGGAGGAGCCCGCCTCGTACACGTACACGCTGACGTCGAGCGAGGGCGAACGGGCCCTCATCGGCACCTTCCGGATCACGGTCCGAGGCGGCGAGGTCACGAAGGCGGTCGGCCTCGACGACAGCGCGCGTCGGGTCGTACGGCAGCTGCCCGACCAAGTACCCACCCTGGGCGCACTGCTGGAGGAGCTGGAGCGGGCGCGCGGCGACGACGCGGACACGGCGGAGGCCCGGTACGCGGCGGACGGGCATCCGACGCGCATCGAGATCGACGGCGAGGAGAACGCCATGGACGACGAGGTCCGCTACGACATCACCGGCTACGAACCGGCCGCCGACTAGCGCTACAACTGCTGGATGTTCCCGCCGAGCTCGGGGCGGAACCTCTTCAGCAGCGCCTCCGGGGCGCTGACCACCCAGCGGGTGCCGACGAGGTACTTGCCGCCGTAGACGGAGGCGGCGTCCAGCCAGGTGAGCTTGAGCCGCTCCTCGGGGAACGTGGTGATGAGGAAGTCACCGTCCTTCCCGTGGCACACGCCTTCCCTCAACTCGTCGGCATCCGTGCGGATCTTGACCTTGCAGCCGACCAGCCCGGCGATGACCTCCACCTTCGCGGGAGCCACGACACCGGCGGAAGGAGCGGCCGTCACCTTCGTGCTGCTGCTCACCTTGGACTCGTCCGACCCTGCGCCGCACCCCGTGACCAGGGTGAGCAGGGCCAGCCCGCCCGCCAGTAGCAGGTGGGCGGTGAGCGGACTGCGGGCGCGCTGGGACACGTACCTCTCCGTTTCGGGACGTCGGCCGGACGTATGCCAGGAGGTACGGGTGCGACGCGGCGGGTGTTCAGTTCGGTCCGCCGCGGGGTGGACCTGGTGGCGGGGGCCCGCGAGATCCTGTGTCATGAACGTCGACGTGCACCAGCATCTGTGGACCCCGTCCCTGGTGGCGGCCCTGCGCTCACGCCGTGAGCCGCCGCGTCCGGACGGCTGGACCCTGTACCTGGACGGGGAGCCGCCGTACGACATCCCGCCCGCCGACCACGACATCGCCCGGCGCGCCGAACTCGCCCGCGCCGACGGTCTGGGGCGGGCGCTCGTCTCGATGTCGGCCCCGATCGGCGTGGAGTGGCTGCCGTCGGCCGAGGCCCGCCCGCTCCTCGACGCCTACCACGAGGACGCGGCCGCCCTCCCCGAGCCGTTCGGCGCCTGGGCCGCCGCATGCGTGCGGGACATCGACGCGAAGGCCACGGCCCAGGACCTCGACGGGGGCTTCGTGGGGCTCCAGCTCCCGGCCGACGCCCTGGTGGACACCGCCTGCTACGCGCGCCGCCCCGCTGCTGGACCTGCTGGAGGAGCGCGACCTGCCGCTCTTCGTCCACCCCGGGCCCGCACCGGGCGGGTCCGGGGGGCCCGGCTGGTGGCCCGCGATGGTGCCCTACGTCCAGCAGATGCACGCCGCCTGGTTCGCCTTCCGCGCCTTCGGCCGCCCCCGCCACCCTCGCCTGCGGGTGTGCTTCGCGCTGCTCGCCGGACTGGCCCCGCTGCACGGGGAGCGCTTCGCCGCCCGTGGCGACGGCTCGGCGGCGGTGGATCCGGAGGTCTTCGTCGAGACCTCCTCCTACGGTCCGCGCTCCGTGGACGCCGTGGTCCGCGTCCTCGGGACGGACGCCGTCGTCCAGGGCTCGGACCGGCCGTACGCGGAGCCCCCGCGGCATCCCGGCTTCGGTCCGGGCGGGGCCGCTGCGCATGCCTTCCGGATCGCGAACCCTCGACGGCTGCTGACCGGCGAGAGTCACTGAACCCGAGTGAGCCGGGGCCGCTCCACATTCTAATGTTGTGCACTTTCTTGACTGCGGTCACGCCAGAGCCTACTTTCGCGGTGTCCTTCCCCCGCTCAAGGGAGACCGCGATGCCCTCGTCCCCCGTCGCATCACCGTCCACGGCCGCCGAGCGAGCCCGGCAGCTGCGCCTGGTCGCCGCCTCCGGTCTGCTCGGTACCGCCGTGGAGTTCTACGACTTCCTCGTCTACGGCACGGTCGCCGCGCTCGTCTTCGGCGAACTGTTCTTCCCCGGCGCCGATCCGGCCGTCGGCACGATCGCCGCGTTCGGCACCTTCGCCGCCGGCTATGTCGCCCGACCGCTCGGCGGCATCCTCTTCGGCCACTTCGGCGACCGGCTCGGCCGCAAGTCGATGCTGCTGCTCACCATGGGTCTGATGGGCGGCGCCAGCTTCCTCATCGGCCTGCTGCCCACGTACGACACGATCGGCGTGTGGGCTCCGGTCCTGCTGATCGCCCTGCGCGTCGTCCAGGGCATCGCCATCGGCGGTGAGTGGGGCGGCGCGACCCTGATGGTCGTCGAGCACGCCGGAGAGCGGCGCCGCGGCCTGTGGTCCAGCTTCACGCAGATGGGAGCCCCGCTCGGCTCCCTGCTGTCCACCGCGGTCGTCGCGTACGTCGTCACCCTCCCCAAGGACGACTTCGCGGCGTGGGGCTGGCGGGTGCCGTTCCTGTTCAGCGTCGCCCTGCTCGGCGTCGGCCTCTTCGTCCGGCTCAAGGTCGTGGAGAGCCCGCTCTTCGCCGAGGTGAAGAAGGACCGCGCCGAGTCCCGGCTGCCGATCCTCGACGTCCTGCGCAACCCGCGCCCCGTGCTGCTGGCCTGCGGTGTCGGCATCGGCGCCTTCACCGCGCAGTCGCTGCTGACCAGCTACATGATCGCGTACGCCACCGGCATCGGGTACGCCCGGCCGCAGGTGCTCAACGCCCTCACCGTCTCCGCGTGCGTCGCGCTCGTCGTGCTGCCCTGCGCCTCCGCGCTCTCCGACAAGGTCGGCCGCCGCCCGGTCGTCCTCGCCGGAGCCATCGCCTCGGCCGCGCTCGCCTTCCCCGTCCTGGCGCTGGTCGACTCCAGGTCGCCGGGGCTGCTGATCCTCGCCGTCGTCCTCGGCCACGGCATCGCCCAGTCCACGATGTACGGCCCGCTGGGCGCGCTGCTCACCGAGATGTTCGGCACCAAGGTCCGCTACACCGGCGCCTCCCTCGGCTACCAGGGCGCCACCCTCGTCGGCGCCGGCTTCTCCCCCATGATCGCCGGAAGCCTGGTGGCCGGAAGCGGCAACAGCACCCCCGTCGCCCTGCTGCTCTGCGGCGGTGCCGCCGTCACCGCGGTGACCGTCTGCTTCGTCCGCGAGACCAACCGCAGCACCCTCGACGACTCCACCGCCCGCCCCTCCGTCCCCCGCACGGAAGAGATCTCCGCATGAGAACCGGCCACCCGCGCCGTCACACGGTGAGCGTCAGGCCTGGCGGAACAGGTCGTTCAGATCCGTCTGGGCGAGCTGGTCGTCGGCGTAGGAGAAGGTGCCCCGGTCCGCCAACTCCCTTGCCGCGTCCAGCAGGTGACGGTACATCGCACGGGCGATGCTGCCGCCGACGGTGACCCTGCGCACCCCGAGTTCGCGCAGGTCGTCCAGGGCCAGTGCGTTGCCGGTGAGCCCCATGACGACATTGAGCGGGCCGTCGAGTTCCCGCACCAGGGTGCCGATGGTCTCGGCGTCGGCGGCGCCCGGCACGAACGCGCAGTCCGCGCCGGCCGCCAGATAGGCGTTGGCCCGCCGTACGGCCTCGTCGAGCGAGCCGCCGACCAGCAGCACATCCGTCCGGCCGACCAGGACGAACGGGACGTCGGCGGCGTCCACGGCGGCACGGGCGGCGCGGACACGGTCCACCGCGAGCGACTCCTCGTACAGGGGCCGGGCGCGGTCGCCGGTGAAGTCCTCGATGTTGCCCCCCGCGGCGCCTGCCGCGCGGGTCATCGAAATGGTCTCCGCCACGGTCTCGGGCGCCTCACCGAACCCGTCCTCCAGGTCCGCGCTCAGCGGCACCCGGAGTTCGTCCGCGATCTCACGGACCCGGCGGATCGTGGTGTCGCGGTCGATCCGCCCGTCCGACGTCTTCTCGTCGTGGAAGTCGTGGTCCGGGCGTCCGAGCGAGAAGGCGACACCCGCGCTCGTGGTGGCCACGGCGGGAAAGCCGGCCGACTCCAGGATCCGGGCGCTTCCCACGTCCCAGGCGTTGGGGAGCAGGAAGCACCCCTCTTGATGCAACTCGACGAAACGCTCTGCTCGTTCTCGGCTGTCGATGTTCACGCACCCGAACGTACGTCGTGGCACCGCCCACGGCCAGCGAGTCGATCGCGCTTCCGTGTACCCACGGAGCCCTGATCGTCCGCCCCGACGGCCACATCGCGGCCCGCCGGCCCGATGACCCACCCGCCGACGACGCACTCCGCAGCGCCCTCGCCACCGTCACCGCCTCGACACCCCGCTGACCCGGGACGCGGACCTGCCGAGGGCTCTACCCCTGACGGGCCGCCGCCCCCGCGCCCACGGGCCCGGTCTCGCGCGCCACCGCGACGATCCTCGCCCGCAGAAGCTCCGCACAGCGCCGCATGTTCTTGTCTGCGGCCGGCGTGTCCGGCAGTCGGCAGGCGAACTGCAGCCCTTCGGGGACCCGGGTGACCCACGCGCACACCTGGTCGCCGTAGGACACCCTGATCAGCCCGTACGCCTTCAGCTCCTGCCAGCGCTCGGCACCGGGGATACCGCGCGAGTCGACGTACGAGACGATCGAGTACAGGTCCGGTGAGGTGGGCCGGAAGTCCGCGCCCAGGAGGCGCAGGACGCGGGCCAGGGGCATCCGGGACAGCGCCCGGGTGTCGCGCAGCGCGGTGCGGACCAGTTCCAGGGCGGCGTCGAAGTCCACGGCCCGCTCCACCGGGATCTCGACGGGCGCCCCGCCCACGTACCAGCCGACCGAGTCGGCCCAGCGGGACTTTACCCGGGTGTGGAAGGGCACGACGGTGCGGTACACGCTCAGGCCGCTGATCTCGCGGGCGGCGAGCGCGACGGCCGCGACGACACCGACCAGACTGCCGCCGTAGGGACGGCAGTACGCCTCGAAGGCCGCCGCGTCCGCGGCGTCCACGAGCATCTCCTGGACGAACCTCTGCTCGGGCAGCGGGCCTTCGGGGTCCAGGCCGAGGTCGACGGGGAAGTTCGGCAGCCTGCCGTCGCAGCGCGCGATGAACTCCCGCCAGCGGCCGACGACTTGGTGGGTGTCGTCGATCCGGTCGGCGTCCGAGCGTTCGTCGGCGCAGAAGTCGACGTAGCTGGCGACCGGTTGGGGCGCGACGACCCGCCCGTCGAGGCCTGCCGCGTACAACTCGTGGATCTCGGCGGTGATGCGGTGGATCGAGTACGCGTCCACGTTGCTGTGGTCGAACGCCATGTACACGCTCGCGCCGTCGTCCCGGACGACGGCCGTGAACAGGAAGTTGGGCCAGGTGAGCGCGTCGGCGGCGACGTCGAAACGGTCCTGCAGGTACCGGGTCAGCGTCACCGCGTCCGCGAACTCGCCGATGTCCTCGCGGTGCAGGGCGACGGCCTCGGAGTCGAGTGTGAACCGCCGCATCTCGTCGCCGGCCCATCTGAACCCGCTGCGCAGCGTCTCGTGCCGCAGCATCCAGGCCTTCAACGCGCCCTGCAGAACGTCGAGTTCGACCCGTCCGGGGATGTCGAAGGCGGTACCGAGCCAGGTCGGCACGAACAGCCCGTCCTCCCGCACCGTCCGTGCCGTGCGGATGTGGGACTCCTGGACGTACGCCGGTGGCCTCGCGTCGTCCGGCAAGGCCCGCGCCGCGTCCACCGACGCCGGATGCAGGGTCCACTCCACGAGCCTTCCGGGCCGGATCTCGCACCGCTGGAGGTCGGTCATGCGCACAGGGCTCTCCGATCATCGCTCACCGCGTGGAGAGATCAACGAGCGGACGGGCCCGAAGCAACGCGACTGGAGGCCGACCCTCCGGTACTACGGCCGTTCCGGGGATGGCGTTCGCACCGGCCCGCGGCGAGGATGCTCCCTCGCGCGGCACTTCCCGTCGTACGACGTCGGCGCACCGAGGACCGGAGGGCCTCCCGATGGGATCACACGCAGCACCGAACGGTCGTAAGCGCGCTCTGCTGGTGTCCATGGGGCTCGTGCTCCTGGCCGCCGTCCTCGGCGTCCCCAGCGCCGACGGAGCAGCGGGGGAAGCCGGTGCGGCCGACGCCTGCCGCACCACCGGCACCGAACTGCCCCGCGGCGACTGCGGGCCGTTCTGGCAGGTCCTCGCCGAGGACTTCAACGGTGACCGGGTGCCGCTGGGCGGGTTCAGCGACTGCGACCACCACGCCGACACCTCCGCCGCGTACTGCGGGGGCCTGCGCGGTGCGTACCGTGACAACTGGTGGGCCTATCCGACCGGTTGGCGTGACACGGCCAATGACCGCGGTCGGCAGGTCGTGGGTGTCTACCATCCGGAGGACACCGTGAGCGTGGGTCCCGCGGAGAACGGCGACGGCCGGATGTCCATCCGTATGTGGCGGCCCGCCGACGGGGGTCCCGTGCACGCTGCGGCAGTGGTACCTCGTGCCGTCATGCAGATGAAGTACGGCAAGTACAGCGCCCGTATCAAGGTGACCAAGCTCGCGCCCGGCTACAAGTCGGCCTGGCTGCACTACGGCGGGGGCTGCGAGATGGACCATCCCGAGGGCGAGTGGACCGGGGACCTCACGGCCTTCCACCATCCGTGCGGCGGGGGTGAACAGGGCTACTTCCCAGGGAGCGACGACTGGACGCGGTGGCACACGGTCTCCACCGAGTGGACGCCCGGCCATGTGCGCTTCTTCGTGGACGGACGGCAGGTGGGGCACGACACCCGAGAGGTTCCCCGGCAGCCCCTGTCCTGGGTGCTCCAGAACGAGAGCGCCCTTCAGGGCCCCGGCGCGGCTCCGGGCAGCAGCGCCCAGCTCGACATCACCTGGGTCGCCGCGTACGCGTACGACTGGAAGTGACCCGCACGAGCCGCCCGGGCGAGGTGTCCGCGCCCGGCTCACGTACGTTCCCTCAGGCCTTCTCGTCGAAGCTGGCGAAGTACGCGGCGGCCATGTCCTCGTCGCCGTGTCCCTGCGCGGCGGCACGCTCCAGGCGCTCCGCGCTCGCGGCGGCCACGTCGAGCCGGACGCCGCCTCGTTCGCCGGCCTCGACGATCAGTCGGGCGTCCTTGGCGGCGGTCGACACGGCGAACTGGGGCGGGAACAGCCGCTCCTCGAGGATCAGCGCGGACTTGGCGCGCAGGTATCCCATGTCCAGCGGGCCCCCCGCGATGGCGTCGAAGAAGTTCTGCGGGTCGACGTCGAGCGCCTTCGACAGGGCCAGGACCTCGCCCACCGCATTGGTGGTCGCGATGACCCAGCTGTTGGCGACCAGCTTCAGCCGGGTGGCGCTGCCTTCGGCTCCGTCCTCGCCGGTCCACACCGTACGGGCGCCGACGGCGTCGAGGACGGGCGTCACCTTTCGCCGTCCGTCCACCGGCCCCGCGGCGAGGACGAGGAGTTGTCCGGCCTCGGCGGGCCCGCGGGTGCCGAGCACGGGGGCGTCGTAGAAGACGAGGTCCTGCTCGCGGGCGAAGGCGGCCAGGTCGGCGACGCCCTCGACACCGGCGGTGGTGGACTGCACCCAGGCGACGCCGGAGCGCAGCGCGGAGGCGGCCCGCCGCATGACGTCGAGGGCGGCGGGACCGTCGTAGAGCATGGTCAGGACGACATCGGCGCCCTCGACGGCCTCGGCGGGGGTGCCGACGACGGCGATGCCGTCGGCGGCGAGCGGTTCGGCCTTGTCGCGGCTGCGGTTCCAGGCACGGACGGTGTGTCCGGCGCGGGCGAGGTTGCGGGCCATCGCGGCGCCCATGATTCCGGTGCCGAGGACACTCACGGTGGGCTTGTCGTTCATGACGTCAACTTCCCTTGGGGGCGGGGACCCGAGCATAGGGTTCGGACGCCCGTCGACCAGGACTCCGTGAAGCCGTGACCGCCCTCACGCTGCGGGGCCCCGGCCGGACTCCTGCCTGCCGGGCCCCGAGGGGGACGCGGGCCGTACGAGCCCGGTCTGGTAGGCGATCACCACGAGTTGCGCGCGATCGCGGGCGCCCAGCTTCGTCAGGGCGCGTTGGATGTGGCTGCGGACGGTCAGGACGCTGAGGACGAGTTCCTCGGCGATCTGGTCGTTGGACCTGCCTCGGGCGGCGAGGGAGGTGACCTCGCGTTCGCGGGGGGTGAGGTCGTTGAGGCGGTCCGGGGGTGCGAGGAGGGCGCCGGGGGCCGGGGCGGTGAGGAAGCGGGTGATGAGGGCGCGGGTGGCGCCGGGTGAGAGGAGGGCCTCACCCGCGGCCACGGTGCGGATGCCCGCCAGGAGGGCGTCGGTGGTGACGTACTTGCCGAGGAAACCGCTGGCGCCGACGCGCAGTGCCTTGGCGACGTACTCGTCGGTCTCGAACATGGTCAGGACCAGCACCCGGGTGCCGGCCAGTTCGGGGTCGTCGCAGATCGTGGCGGTGGCGGCGAGGCCGTCCGTGCCGGGCATGCGGATGTCCATCAGGACGATGTCGGGCCGGTGGGTGCGGGCGAGGTCCACCGCCTCCTGGCCGTTGGCGGCCTCGCCGACCACCTCCATGTCCTCGCAGGAGTCGATCAGCAGCCGGAACGTGCCGCGCAGCAGGGCCTGGTCGTCGGCGAGCAGGACACGGATGGTCACAGGATTGCCTCGTTCTCGTCCGGGGCGAGGGGGTGCAACGGCAGCGCGGTGGCGACCTCGAAGCCGCCCTCGGGGCGCGGGCCGGCGTGCAGATCGCCTCCGATGGAGTGGGCGCGCTCACGCATGCCCATCAGACCGTAACCTCCGCCCGGGACCGACGACGTGGTGGCGGCCGCGTCGTTGGTGACCGAGATCAGCACACGGGAGTCCGAGTACGTCAGCCGGACGCTCGCCCCCGTCCCCGCGCCGTGCTTGGTGACGTTGGTGAGGGCCTCCTGGATGATCCGGTACGCCGTCAGGTCCACGCCCGGCGACAGCGGCCGGGGCTCGCCCTCGGTGATGACGGTGACCTCGACGCCGGCGCTCTCGCAGGTGGCGATCAGTTCGGGGAGGCGGTCCAGGCCGGGGGCGGGTTCCAGGGAGTCGTCGTCGGAGTCGTCGCCGATCTGGCGCAACACCCCTACCGTGGCCCGGAGTTCGAGGAGCGCGGAGGACGTGGTGGCGGTCAGCTCGTCGAGCAGTTTCATCGCCTGTTCGGGGTGGGTGGGGGCGAGGTGGCGGGCGGTTCCGGCCTGTGCGTTGGCCACGGCCATGTGGTGGGCGACGACGTCGTGGAGTTCGCGGGCGATCCGCAGCCGCTCCTCGGCGACCCGTAGCCGGGCCTCCTCCTCGCGGGTGCGCTCGGCGTACGCGGCACGTGCCTGCACCGACTCCGTGTGGGCACGGCGCAGCCGGTCCCGGCTGCCGCCCACCAGGGGCAGCATCAGCCACAGCACCGGCCCGACGGTGCGCAGCAGGAGCATCCCGGTCGTGTGGGTGTCGAACACGGCCGTGGCGACCACCACGGCGATGGTCAGGGCACCCCACACCCGCGTGGTCCTGGTGTCGGTGCCGGCGGCCAGCCGGAACAGGGCGATCATCAGGGGGGCGAGGATCAGGGGGGTCACCAGGTAGCCCAGGGCCACGGTGATCACCGTGCAGACGGTGGCCACGACGAGTGCGCTGCGCGGGTAGGTGCGGGCTCGGAGTTGGGCGAGGCAGGAGACGGCCGCGAGGACTTCGGCGGGCCAGTCCTCGCGCGGCTGGCTGACACCGGGGATGGCGATGGACGCGCCGAGGGTCACGGTGCCGAGCAGCCCCAGGACCAGGATCACGTCCACGGCGGTGTATCGGCGCCCTGTGCGGCGGTCCGGGCTGGTGGTCATCTGTCTCTCCGGGTGAAGGGCCTGAGCCCCATGGTGGACGACGTACGGCGTGCGGGCTGCCCGTGGCCTTCGCCACAGGCAGCCCTGGGAGGGACGGTCGTCCCGGTCAGACGCGCGCCTCGACCGGTTCGCCGTCCGGGTCGGGGTCCCGGTCCGCCACCTCGGCGGCCGGGCGCCGGGTGAGGGCCTCGCCCTCCACGTCGACCCGGGGCAGCCGCCGGTCCAGCCACTTCGGCAGCCACCAGGCCCGGTCGCCCAGCAGGGCGAGGACCGCGGGCACGATCGCCATGCGGACGACGAAGGCGTCGAGGAGCACGGCGGTGGCCAAGCCGAAACCGATCATCTTGATCATGGAGTCGCTCTCGCCGATGAAGCCCGCGAAGACGGCGATCATGATGAGCGCGGCGGCCACGACGACCCGGGCGCTGTGCCGGAACCCCGAGACGATCGCCTGGTCGGCCGGTTCGCCATGGACGTACGCCTCCCGCATCCGCGAGACGAGGAAGACCTCGTAGTCCATGGCCAGGCCGAACACGATGCCCACCAGGAAGATCGGCATCAGGCTCATGATCGGACCGGTCTGCTCCACCCCGAACACACCTGCCCCGTGGCCCTGTTGGAAGACCAGGACGACCGCGCCCAGGGCCGCGAGGACCGAGAGCAGGAAGCCGAGCGCCGCCTTGAGGGGGACGAGCAGGGACCGGAAGACCACCAGCAGGAGGACGACGGCCAGACCGACGACGGTGATCAGATACGGCACCAGCGCGGCCTGTACCTTCGTCGCGATGTCGATGTTGAGCGCCGTGGTACCGGTGACCTCGAAGGACGCGCCGGTCGCCGACTCGATCCCCGGGCGCTCGCCCCGGATGGTCTTGACGAGGGTCTTGGTCTTCTCGTCGGTCGGGCTGGTGCCCGGTGTCGCGGTGAACACGGCCGTGTCCCCGGCGTCGTTGAAGCGGGGTACGGCGACCGAGACGACACCCTTCGTGTCGGTGATGTCCTGGTGGACGGCGTTCACCGCGGCCTTGGCGTCGTCGGTGCCCTCGGCGTCGACCACGATGGTGAGCGGCCCGTTGAAGCCGGGGCCGAAGCCCTCCGCGAGGGCGTCGTAGGCGCGGCGCTCGGTGGTGGAGGTGGACTTGGCCTCGTCGCCGGGCATGCCGAGCTGCAACTGGGTCATCGGGATCGCCAGGACGCCGAGGCCCACGACACCCAGCAGCAGGACGGGGATCGGGCGGCGCAGCACGAACCGGGCCCAGCGGGTTCCGCGGTTGTCCAGCTCGTCCTGCTCCGACGGCTTACCGGGCCGCCGGAGCGGACGGAATCGGAGCATTCGGGACAGGGGCGAGCGGCCCGCGCGTCCCTGCTTGCGCACCGCGCCCGAGAGCACGGCGTTCGGCCAGAAGCCGACGAGCGCGGGCACGACGGTCAGGGCGATGAGCACGGCGACGACCACGGCACCGGCGGCGGTCAGGCCCATCTTGGTCAGCATCGGAATGCCGACGACCGTCAGACCGGCCAGGGCGATGACGACGGTCAGGCCCGCGAAGACGACCGCCGAACCGGCCGTACCGACCGCGAGACCGGCCGCCTCCTCGGGTGTGCGTCCCTTGTCGCGTTCCTCGCGGTAGCGGGAGACGACGAACAGGGCGTAGTCGATGCCGACCGCGAGGCCCAGCATCATCGCCAGGGTGCCGGTGCTCGTGGACAGCCCGAACGCGTCGGCCAGCATGGTGATGGTGAACATGCTGACGCCGACACCGAGGATCGCCGTCAGCAGCGGCAGCCCCGCGGCGGCCAGCGAGCCGAAGGTGATCAGCAGGACGAGGGCGGCCACCGCGATGCCGATGATCTCGGCGACCCCGCCCGGACCACCCCCGCTGTCCATGGCGCTGCCGCCCGTCTCCACGGCCAGACCGCTCTCCCGGGCCTGGTCGGCGGCCTTCTCCACCGCCGTCCGGCTGGCGTCGGTGACCTCGGACGACTTCACCTTGTAGGTGACGGTGGCGTAGGCGGTCGAACCGTCCTGGCTGACCGCCTTCGCCTCGAAGGGATCCACGACGCCGGCCACCTGCGAGCCGTCGCCGAGGGCGGTCACCGTCTCCTCGATCGCCTGCCTGGTGGCGGTCGCGGTGACCTTCTGCCCGTCGGGGGCGACGAACACCACCCGGGCGGTGGCGCCGTCGGCGGCGGCTCCGGGGAAGCGCTCCTGCATCAGGTCGTACGCCTTCTGCGACTCGATGCCCGGCATCGAGAACTCCTCGTCGGATGCTCCCGGCGCCTGGAGGGCACCCAGTCCGACGGCGGTCAGTACCGCCAGCCATATCAAGGCGACGTAACCGCGCCGCCGGAAGGCCAGCCGGCCCAGTCGATACAGAAAAGTAGCCACGTCAGGGAACTCCGCATCTGCTCTCGTTTACCCGATCAGGCTGTCCTGGCGGACCCCCTCCCGTCGTCGTGCGGCTACTGGCACTCCCGACCACCGCATCCGGAGGACCCTCTACTGAAACCGCAGTACGTGTCCGGGCCGCCGGGTCCTACGCCGGTACGACGTCTCCGCGGTCGGGTGGTGGCGTCTGACATCATTGCGACTCGATCGTGTGGTCATCGGGAGACACCATGAAGCGAGGCACAGGACGGAGCGGCAGCTCCGCGGCGCCGAACAGTGTGGATGTGGCGCGTCTCGCCGGGGTCTCCCAGAAGACGGTGTCGAGAGTCTTCAACGAAGAGCCCTATGTCTCCGCCGAGGCACGCAGACGCGTTCTCGAAGCCGCGGAACAGCTCGGTTACCGGCGCAACAACGCCGCCCGGGCACTGGCGTCGGGACGGACCCGCTCGATCGGTGTCATCACGCTCGGTACCGCCCTGTACGGGCCCGCGTCACTCCTCATGGGCGTCGAACGGGTCGTCCGGGACACGGGGTACGCGCTGCGCGTGGTCAACACGATGGAGGGCGACCCGGCCGGGCTCGCCGGTGCCGTGGACTCGCTCCTCGACCAGGGCGTGGACGGCATCGTCATCTCCGAGCCGATCGACGAGCCGGGCGACGGCGAAGCCGGACCCCTCAGTATCGACGTCCCGGTCCTCGTCATCGGCGCTCCGCCGCCGCCGCTCACCTCCCCGGCGGTGCTGACCGCGGGCGGGGGTGCCGATCTGATGGCCGGTGCCGCCACCGAACACCTGCTGGGGCTCGGCCATGTGACGGTCCATCATCTGGCGGGTCCGCAGCGGTGGTTCGCCGCCCAGGACCGGCTGGAGGGGTGGCGGACCACGCTGATCTCGCAAGGAAGGCACGTGCCCGCCGTCGTCGAGGGCGACTGGTCGGCCGCGTCCGGGTATGCGGCGGGCCGCGAGTTCGCCCGGGACCCCGAGGTCACCGCCGTGTTCGCCGCCAACGACGACATGGCGATCGGGCTGGTCCGCGCGCTGACGGAGGCCGGGCGGCACGTGCCCCACGACGTCAGCGTGGTGGGCTTCGACGACATTCCGGTCGCCGCCTACGTCACTCCGCCCCTGACCACGGTGCGGCAGCCCTTCGACGCCGTGGCCCACGAGGGGCTCAAGCGTCTGGTGCACGCCATCGAGAACCCGGACGCCGACCCCCTGCCGGCGAGCGCCCCGCCGGTCGACCTGGTCGTCCGCGCCTCGACGGCTCCCCCGCGCCCGACCGGCACAGGTCGGTGAGGATTCGTGATTGTCCGCGGCGTCCCGGGGAACACGTTGGCCGATAAGGTCACCGTGCCGCCCGGCGAGGACGCCACCGTCCCGAGGTGACCCGGCGGATCGAGGACCACGACCGAAGGGCCCAGCTGTGCAATCCGTCCTCGGTCTCGCGCTCGAGTGTGTCGTCGGTGCCCTCGGGAGGACCACCGGCCCGTCCGGAGTGACCCTGCACCGGTCACCGGATGCGGGACGTGCCCAACTGGCCGACAGCGCCTTCGAATTCACCAGCGCCGTGCCCTCAGGGGTCCGGTTCGACCTGCTGACCGACGCCACCGACATCGAGCTCGATGTCCGGCTGACCGTGGTCCTGCCGCCGGGCATGCCGGCCGGCGGCACCGTCTTCGACCTGGTGGTCGACGGCGAACTGCGCGAACCGGTCGTGGCCACGCGACAGTCCCTGGTCTTCCTCGACCCCGTCTCCGGGGACCTGGAGACCCGGCCGGCGGAACCCGCGACCGTTCGCTTCCCTCTCGGCCCCGATTCCGGTGAGCGCCGTGTCGAGATCTGGCTCCCTGTCGCCTCGACGCTCGAGCTCCTCGACGTACGCGTGCCGGAGGGGGCGTCGGTGCGTGCGGCTCCCGCGAGCGGCCCGCTGTGGGTGCATCACGGCAGCTCGATCAGCCAGTGCGCGGAGGCGGACCGGCCGACCGGCACCTGGCCGGCGATCGTGGCCCGTTCCGCGGGTCTGTCCCTGCTCAACCTCGGTCTGGGCGGACAGTGCCATCTCGACCCCTTCATGGCCCGCGCCATCCGGGACCTGCCCGCGGACACGATCAGTCTCGAACTCGGCATCAACGTGCTGAACGCCGACAGCATGCGGGAGCGCACCTTCGTCGCGGCCTTCCACGGATTCCTCGACACGATCCGTGACGGACACCCGGACACTCCGATCCTGATCATCACCCCCATCGTCTGCCCGGCCGCCGAGAGCCGGCCCGGCCCCACCCTCGTGGGCCCCGACCTGCGCGTGCACACCGTCGACCGCCCCGCCGAACTCGCCCTGGGGGCGCTCACCCTCACCCGCATCCGCGAGCTGCTCGCACAACACGTCGAACAGCGCCGCAAGGACGGCGACGACGGACTCCGACTCATCGACGGAACGGCGTTGTTCGGGCCCGAGGACATCGCCGACCTCCCCGACGGCCTGCATCCGAACGCGGCCGGCTATGCCCGCATGGCCGAGCGCTTCCTGCCCTTGTCGTTCGGCGAGACCCCTTTCCCGCCTTCCGGCGACGTCCCGGCAGTCGCAGCGGCCGGCCCCTCTCCGGCAGCAAGGTCGGCCCGACCGTCCTCGGCGTGAGTCCATGCTGTCGCCCGGTCCCTTCCGTCTTGACATTCCGGCCCTACGACAGAAAGCTGACCGACCAGTCGGTATGAAGGAGTCGGCCGTGACCGAGCTGAGCATCCCCACTCCCGCGGGCGCGTTCGACGCCACCGTGGCGGGCCCGCCGGACGGTCGCCCGGTACTGCTCCTGCACGGCTTCCCGCAGACGAGGCTCGCGTGGCGGCACCAGATCGCGACGCTGGCCGCGCACGGCTACCGCGTGGTCGCGCCGGACCAGCGCGGCTACTCCCCCGGGGTCCGCCCCGAGCGCCCCGAGGACTATCGCGTCGACATCCTGGTCGACGACGTCGTCGCGATCGCGGAGCAACTGGGCTGGACGACGTTCGACCTGGTCGGCCACGACTGGGGAGGTGCGGTGGCCTGGTGGACCGCCGATGCGCATCCCGCCCGCGTACGCACGCTGACGGTCGTCTCGACCCCGCACCCCGGCGCCCTCGCCCACGCCCTGCGCACCGACGACGACCAGCGTGCACGGTCGCGCTACATGATCGACTGGCGCAAGACTCCCGCCACCGAGAACGAGATGCTGGCCCATGACGCCGAGAAGCTGCGCGCCTTCTACGCCGGAAAGCTCCCGCAGGCCGGTGCCAAGGCCTACGTACGTCAGCTGTCCCGACCGGGCGCCCTCACGGCGGCGCTGAACTGGTACCGGTCCGGCCGCCCCGAACGCGCCATCGGCGTCATCGACGTACCCACGCTGTACGTCTGGAGCACGGCGGACGCCGCGTTCGGACCGGTGGCCGCGCGGGACACCGCGCAGTGGGTCAAAGGGCCGTACCGGTTCGAGACCTTGCGAGGTGTCAGCCACTGGATCCCCGAGGAGGCACCCGAGTCGCTGAACCGTCTGCTGCTCGAACACCTCCGGACCGCCGGCTGACACCCCGGATCCAGGTCGGCCGACGACCGCCTACCCCCGCCGGGCGCGGCCGGGCACACTGAGGCCGCGTCCCGCCACAACCGCGCCCTGAGCACGCGCACACCGCACCACGGCGCCGGAGCACCACGCACGGAAGTACGGCACGCCCGACGACCGTTCGGGCCTGCCGCGAACCCGACCTACCGACCTCGGGGAGACTTCGGTGATCAGAGCACGCCGTACCACCACCAGACGTCCACGGCTGATCGCCTCGGTGCTGAGCCTGCTCGTCGTGACCGCTCTCGCGGTGTCCGACGCCGGCGCGGCCACGGAGCCCACGGCCGGCGCCGCGCCGTCCGCCGCCTCGGTGTCCGACGTGGCCTCGGCCGTCGGTTCCCTGGGAATCGCGGGGACCAGCTGGGCCGTCGACGAGCGCACCGGAACGTTACGGGTGCTCGCCGACTCCACGGTCACGGAGACCGACCTGGCACAACTGCGGCGCACCACCGGGCGTCTCCCGGGTGCCGCGAGCCTCGAACGGCTCGACGGCCCGCTCCGCACCCTCCTCTCGGGCGGCGACGGCATCTACACGTCCGCCTGGCGCTGCTCGGCCGGGGTCAACGTGCAGAGCGGATCCACCTACTACTTCGTCACCGCGGGCCACTGCACCGACGGCGCGACCACCTGGTACACCAGCTCCGCCCGGACCACGACGATCGGTTCCACCACCGCCACCAGTTTCCCGAGCAACGACTTCGGTGTCGTCCGGTACTCCAACCCGGCCGTACCGCACCCCGGCGCCATCGGATCCGTCGACATCACGGGGACCGCGACCGCCTACGTCGGCCAGACCGTCTGCCGTCGGGGAGCGACCACCGGCGTCCACTGCGGCAGGGTCACCGCGCTGAACGCGACCGTCAACTACGGGAGCGGAGACGTCGTATACGGCCTGATCCAGACCAACATCTGCGCCGAGCCCGGCGACAGCGGCGGCCCGCTCTATGCCGGCGACAAGGTCATCGGCATCCTCTCCGGCGGCTCCGGCAACTGCACCGTGGGCGGGACCACGTTCTACCAGCCCATCCAGGAAGCGCTCAGCGCCTACGGGCTGTCGGTCTACTGACCGCGACGCGGCCGGCGAGGGCAGGGGGTTGACCAGCGCGGTCACAATGGCTCGCACGCCCCCGACGTCCTCGCCCGCCCTCGTCGAGAGAAGCCCGCCATGCCCACCGAAGAGACCAGCCCGCCCGGTTTCCTCGACCTCATACCCGACCCCGCCGCGGAGGACCGCCTGCTGCTGGGCATCCGCCACTTCGACGAGCCGTTCCTGCTCACCGTGTCCCTCTCCCAGGGCCTCGGCTCCAGCGACCTGTGGCTCGACCGGGGACGGGCGGGCAAGGCCCGGCTCGCGGAGTTCCGCCGGGTCGGCGACCGGGTGCTCTTCGTCGTACGGAACAAGCACTTCCTGACCCTGGGCGACGCCGCCGCCGTACGGGCCGGTGACGAGTCCTTCGCCCTGTCCGTGGTCTGGAGCGGGCCGGTACTGCGGGAGGAGGACGGCCTGGTGATCATCGACGCGACCGAGCTGGTGGTCGCCGACCACGACCGTGTCGCCGAGCACCTCCACGAGCAGGAGCAGGGCGACTACCGGATCGATCCGACGGCCAGCCTGCCGCTCGTGGAAGACAGCCGCACCGGTCCGCGCGCCACCCGTCTCCCGGCGCTGCTGACCTTCCGCGGCCCCGGCCGGGGCGCGGCGGTCCGCGCGGTGGCCGCCGACCCGCGCGCCCTCACCCTCGTCCAGCAGCTGACCCTCCTCCGGCTGCCCGAACGGCCCATGCCCGCCCGCCGCTACCACCCCGCGTCGGGCGGTTACGGCATCGGCTACGCGGACCACGGCCTGATCGGACGGGCCGGTACCCAGGTCAGGTTCCAGCCCCGCTTCCGGGTCGGCCCCGATGCCCCCGCGATCGTCTTCCAGGTCGACCCGGCGATCCCCGAACCGCTGCTGTCCGCGGTCGTCGAGGGCGGCAACTGGTGGCGGGAGGCCTTCACCGGCATCGGCTTCCCGGACGCGTACCGGGTCGAGGCGGGCGGCGCGGACTTCGACCCGTACGACCCCGGCGTCAACGGCGTGGTGTGGGTGCACCGCGCGGGACGCGGCTGGTCTCTGGGACAGGGTCTGACCGATCCGCGCACCGGAGAGGTCCTGCATGCCCGGGTGCGGCTCGGCTCCCAGCGCGTAGAACAGGTCCGGGCCCTCGGCGAGGCGCTGCTGGCTCCCTACGGACACCCCGAGGAGACGCAACGGCTGGCAGCCGTCGAGGAGTTGGTGCTCGCCCGGTTGCGCCAGCTCGCCGCGCACGAGATCGGCCACGCACTCGGTTTCATGCACAACTACGCCAGTACACAGCACTCCGAGCCGTCGGTGATGGACTACCCGCACGCGCGGATCGCGGTCACCGAGGACGGGCGCCTGGACCTCTCCGGCGCGTACGCCACGGGCCTCGGCCCCTGGGACCACTTCCTGGTCGCCCACGCCTACGGCCGGTTCCCGGACGAGGAACGCGAGCTCGCCGCCCTTCGCCGTACGGCCGCCGAGGCCGGGCTGGTCCACGTCACGGACGAGGACGGACACGGCCCCGAAGCCGCCCACGCCGACGGCGTCCCGTGGGTCACGGCGGGCGGTGCGCTCCAGGCCCTGGAGACGATCCTGCGGGTACGCCGGATCGCCCTGTCCGGCTTCTCCCGCGGTGTGCTGCCGCCCGACCGGCAGACCGGCGAGCTGGAGGAGCGGGCCGTGCTGCTGCATCTGCTGCACCGTCACGAGGTGACGGCGGTGGCCCGGCTGATCGGCGGTGTGCGGTACGCGTACGGCCTGGCGGGCGACACCGGGACCGGCACCGTGCCCGTCGACGCCGTCACCCAGCGGCGGGCCCTGACCCGGCTCTCCGCACTGCTGCATGCGGAACAACTCGCCCTGCCCACAACGGTGTTGGACGCCCTCACGCCGCCCGCGATCCGCTACGGACGGACCGACCAGTACTTCGACACCGGGGCGGGCCGTGTCTTCGACCCCTTCGCCGCGGTCCGGGCCGCGGCCACCCTGGTGACGGAGCCCTTGCTGGAGCCCGCCCGTCTCAACCGTCTGGCCTGGCAGCACGCCACCGATCCGGCCGTGCCCGGCGTCGCGGACCTGCTCACCGAACTCCTGGCCGCCACCTGGCGCCGGGACGACCCGGTCCCCGCCGACGTCCCGGCGGGCACCGCGGTCCAGCACACCGTCGACTGGACCCTCCTCCACCAGGCGCTGCGCACCCTCGACACCGACACCCTGCACGCCCCGGTCCGGTCCGAGCTCCGGTCCACCCTGCGTGAACTCGCCGCGGACCTACGGCACAAGGACGGCGACCACCACCACGAGGGCGCCGAATTCCTCACCGCCTACCTGACCGACCCGGACAACGTCCGCCTCGACCCGCCCCCGCGAGTGCCGCCGGGCGCGCCCAACTGAGACCAGGGCCGTCGGGTGCGTCTCATTGGATGCGCCGGGCGATCCCGGTCGCGCTGCCCATCAGCCATTCGAGCGGCCCCCGCCGGAAGAAGTGGGACCAGACGGTGGCCAGGACGGTGACGGACGCGATGAAGCCGAGCAGGACGTACAGGGGTGAGGTGGTCCGGTCCTCTGTGCTCAGGAGCCAGATGGCGACGATGTGGTAGACGTACGCCGTCAACGACATCGAGCCGACCGCGATGACGGGCCTGGCCAGGCGGCGCAGCCGGGGGAAGGCGTCCATGGCGGCCAGGCACGCGGTGATCACCAGGATCGCCACACCGGTGGCGGCCACGATGGACAGGGTCGCCTCGCTGTGCGGGGCGGAGGCCAGCATCCCGGCGGGGGTGTCGCCGAAGATGCCGATGCTGTCGGGCGACACGGACGACATTCCCGGCCCCTCTTCGGCTTTCCGGACGGCTTCGGCGGCACCGGGTACGAGACGCAACGCCAGCCAGGAGCCGCCGTAGCCGGTGACGGCGAGGGCGACGCCGGTGAGGGCGAGGCGTATCCGGACAGCCCTGGCGGCCAGGTCGCAGCGGGCGACCGCCATACCGGCGATGACGAACGGGACCCAGGTCAGGGCCGGATAGCCGCCGGTGAAGAACAGCGAGACGGGGCCGTCGGCCTGGCCGTAGGAGAGGAACACGCGGCCGCCGAACACCGGCTTCAGCGCGTACAGCAGTTGCGGGCCCACCAGGGCCCAGCCCGCCGCGATCAGCGCCAGCGGCTTGGCGCCCAGCCGGTACAGCGGGAGCACGAGCAGGAAGAACAGTCCGTAGAAGGCGAGGATCGGCACGACCGGGGTGCCGGTCAGGGTCAGGGCGGTGCCCAGGGCCATCAGGATCACGGCCCGGATGACGACCTTGGCGACGGCCTGGCGGCCGGCCGGCCCGGTCTTCGGTGTGCGGCGCCCGGTGATGAGGGCGACCGCGAAGCCGGCCAGGACGGCGAACAGGGCGGAGGAGCGGCCTTGCGCCGGCTCCATCAGGTAGCCGATCACACCGTCCTGGCCCGGGGCGGGGCCTACATGGACCGCGTACATGCCGAAGACGGCCAGACCGCGGGCCAGGTCCAGCCCGATCAGTCGGCCCACGCCGGACGCGCCGGTCGAGGGCTCACCGCGCTCGCGTGCAGGGGGCGCCGCGTCGGTCGTGGGCAGCGGGGAATCCGTGGGAGGTGTCATGCCGATCAGGCTTGAGGCCGGGCCGATCATGGAGTATCCGGCGGAAGGCTGCGGTGCCCCTGCCGACCGGAGGGTGATACCCCGCCGTGTGGCTGGACCTGCCGCTCGTCGGGCCGCGGGGAATCCGTGGGGCTTTAGGGTCGAGTCGGTATGGGTCGGACGGCATGGATGAAGGTGAGGCGGAGCGCGCGTGATCCGGGTAGTGGTGGTGGACGACGAGGCACTGGTCCGCTCGGGCTTCGAACTCATTCTGGGGGCCTCGCAGGACATCGAGGTCGTCGCGACCGCGAGCGGGGGCGACGCCGTCGCGACCGTCCGCCGTGAGCGGCCCGACGTGGTGCTGCTGGACATCCGGATGCCCGACGTCGACGGGCTCACCGTGCTGCGCGAGCTGCGGACGATGCCGGACGCTCCGGTGGTGGCGATGCTGACGACGTTCGACGCCGACGAGTACATCCTGACCGCGCTGCACTGCGGCGCGGCCGGTTTCCTGCTCAAGGACACCGAACCGGAGCAGCTCGCCCACCTGGTGCGCACCCTGGCCGCGGGCGGTGTGGTGCTGTCCCCCAAGGCGTCGCGCGCCCTGCTGCACAGCCACCCCGGCACCGAGGCCGTCGTCGACGAGGAGGCGGCCCGGGTCCGGCTGCTCACCGCACGCGAGCGCGACGTTCTCGTCCTGGTGGCGGAAGGGCTGTCGAACGCCGACATCGGGGCGCGCATCCACCTGGGTGCCGGCACGGTGAAGGACCATGTCAGCGCGATCCTCACGAAGCTGCGGGTGAGCAGCCGGGTGCAGGCCGCGCTACTGGCGCAGCGGGCGGGACTGCTGGACGAGCGCCCACGGCCCGGGGCCGGACGGTGAACCGCGCACGCGTCACCTGGCAGCGGCTTCCCGCTCCGGTGGTCGACCTCGTCCTGGTGGCGGTGGCGGCCGTGGATGTTTGGCTCAACATGTGGGAGCACACACGCCTCGGTGTCGCGCCGGCCGCGCTCGGCTGCGCCGCGTTGGCTTTCCGGCGCAGGTTCCCGCTCGCGGTCTTCCTGCTCACCCTGCCCATCGCGCTGATGCAGGACATCGCCGTCGCGGTGCTCGTGGCGCTGTTCACCCTGGCCGAACGCTCCCGCGACCGCCGTCTCCTGGTGGCGTGCATCGCCCTGACCGCCGTCGCGGGCAGCACGCCTTGGCCCCTGGCCGACGTCGACCGGACGATGACGCTGGTCAACTTCGCCTACAGCTTCGCGACCGCCGCGGCCCCCGTCCTCTTCGGCCAGCTTCTCCAGGCGCAACGGGACTTGGCGCGGCGGCTGGCCGAGATCGAGGAGGCCAGGGAGCACGAGCGGGCCCTGCACGCCCAGGCCGTGCTCGCCCGCGAACGCGCCCAGCTGGCCCGCGAGATGCACGACGTGGTCTCCCACCAGGTCAGCCTGATCGCCGTACGGGCCGGAGCCCTCCAGGTCGCCACCAAGGACGCGGACGCCAAGGAGGCCGCCCGCACGATCCGTTCGCTGAGCGTCACCACGCTCGACGAACTGCGCACCATGGTCACGCTGCTGCGCGCCTCCGGCGGCCACGCCACGGAGCCGACGCCTCAGCCCACCCTGGCCGACCTGCGCAAACTGGTGGAATCGAGCGGCACTCACGCGGAGTTGTCGGGTGAGCTTCCGCCCGCCGTGGGCACCCCGGCCCAACGGGCCCTCTACCGCACGGTCCAGGAGGCGTTGACCAACGTCCGCAAGCACGCCCCCGGCGCCACGGCCCGCATCGAGCTGTGGCAGGACGGCGACGACGTCGGAGTGACCGTCGCCAACACCGCGCCCACGCGTCCCTCCCTGGCCCTGCCCGGTTCACAGCAGGGCCTGGTCGGTCTGCGGGAACGGGCCGACATCCTGCACGGCACCCTGGAGGCGGGGCCGACCGCGGAGGGCGGCTACCGGGTGCGGCTGCGGATTCCGCTCAGTACGGACTGACCGACCTGGGCCCCGTGCCGTCAAGCCGGCTTGCGCCGGCTCGCGAGACCCGGGGTGCGGTGGGTCATCGCGTGGGGGCCAGGAGCTGGGTGGCCGCCAGTTGCGTGTACAGCCGGTCCTGGGCCACCAGTTCCTCGTGGGTGCCCACGGCCCGGACTCGTCCGGCGTCCATGACGATGATCCGGTCGGCGCCGGTCACCGTCGACAGACGGTGGGCCACCACCAGCACGGTGGTCTCCCGGGCCACGTCCGCGATGACGTCCCGCAGCGCCAGTTCGTTGACGGCGTCGAGCTGCGAGGTCGCCTCGTCCAACAGCAGCAGCCTGGGCTTGCGCAGCAGTGCGCGGGCGATGGCGATGCGCTGCCGCTCGCCGCCCGACAGCTTCGAGCCGCGGTGCCCGACCTGGGTGTCCAGGCCGTGGGGAAGGCGGTCGACGAGGGTGTCGAGCTTCGACCGGGCCAGAACGTCGCGGATGGCGTCGTGCGTTGCGTCGGGCGCCGCGAAGACCAGGTTCTCGCGCAGGGTGCCGGCCAGCACCGGAGCGTCCTGCTCCACGTATCCGATGGCGGACCGCAGTTCGGACAGGGACCAGTCCTGTACGTCCTTGCCGTCGACCAGTACCCGGCCGCCGGTGGCCTCGTAGAACCGCTCGATGAGTGCGAACACCGTCGACTTGCCCGCACCGGAGGGACCGACCAAGGCCGTCATGCCGGCGCCCGGTATCTGAAAACTCACCTGCTGATGGATGTACGGCAGTCCAGGACCGTGGCGGAAGGACACGTCCTCCAAGTGGACCGACGCGGCGCCCGGCACCGCTGCCCCCGCCCTGAGCCGGAGGCCCTTGTGCCGGGCGGTCGGCTCCGTCGAGAGGCGTTCCACCTGCGCGATCCGGGAGATCGCGGCCGCCCCCTCCTGATAGTGGGACACGGCGTCGACCAGCTTGGACACCGGCTCGATCAGATAGAAGAGGTACAGCAGGAACGCGATGAGGGTGGACACGGGGATCTCCCCGGACGCGACCCGCGCCCCGCCGACCCCGAGGACCGCGAGAAAGGCCAGCTGTACGGCGAGTTCGTCCGCCGAGCCCGCCACGGACTCCCACTTCGCGCTGTTCACCCCGTGCCGCCACGCCCGCTGTGCCGCGGCCTCCACCCGGGCGGCCTCCCGCTCCTCGGCACCGGACGCCTTCACCGTGCGAAACGCCCCGAAGACCCGCTCCAACGCGGTGGAGATCTCCCCCACCGCCTCCTGTGACCGCTCGGTGGCCTGCGCGATCCGCGGCATCACCAGAGCGGCGGCCCCGCCGACCAGCACGACTACGCCGAGCGTCACACACAGCAGCACGACGTCCAGGAACGCCATCATCACGATCGCCGCCACGAAGGCCACCGCGCCGGTGGCCGCGGAGACCACCGCCTGGGTGCTGACCGCCCGCAGCAGTGTGGTGTCCGAGGTGACCCGGGACATCAGATCACCCGGCGGGATCCGTTCCCACTCCGCGATCCGCAGCCGCAGCAACCGCCCCACAAGGGTGCGCCGCGCGGCCAGGACCACCGACTCCGCCGTGCGCTCCAGCACATACGCGCCGAACGCCTCGACCGCTGTGCCCAGCACCACCAGCACGGTCAGCGCGATCAGGATCCCGGCGATGGTCTCACCGGTCGCCAGCCGGTCCACCAGCACCTTCGTCGCCAGCGGTTGGAGCAGTCCCCCGGCGGCCCCGACCAGGGCGCACAACAGGCCGAGAGCGACGGCCCACCGGTGCGGCCGGACATAGGCGCACAGTGCCTTGACCGTCTCTCGGGCGGACAGGGACGTCTCGTCCGTCGTCGGGGCGGTTGCGGTGTTCACGAGATTCCTCTTCTTCTGCGGTCTGCCGGGCACCGCGTCAGCGGGCCGGCGCACCCGGGCGTGGACATCTGTCGGCTCAGTGGACGAATGCGGCTGCCCGGGTGACGAGGGCGTGCACCAGCGCTTCGGATGTCTCAGGCCGCACGACGAACAGGGCGAAGGCGCCCGCCGTCAGCGTCAGGCCGAGGAACTCCAGGAACTCGCCCCTGTCGGGGACTGCGTCACGGCTCGGTATGCCGGCCGATGATCCGAGGAGGTCCTCGCGCTCCTTGCGCCGCCCACGGTGTGTCATGCCTCCAGCCTGGAAGGCCGGTTGCCCCGCGCCCATCCGGCAACCGTCGGGTCCGCCCCCGCCGAGTGGCTGGAGAGGACCGCCGTCCGGTCGGGCCGGACCGGACGGGCGTGACTCCGCCGGTCGGCAGGGTGGTACCCGCCGATCGGCGGGGCCGTTACCGAAGCCTGCCGGATGGTCCGCCTGCGGATGCCCGCGCGAGATTCGCCGTATGACACAGTCGCAACCGCTGCGGGGGAGTTCAGCCCCGCGGGAGAACTCCCCTCCGCAGCCCCGCACATCCCCCGAGTCCGCCGTGCCGGCCCCGCCCGGTCCTTCGACGGGACGCCTCGTCGGGGTGGACCTGGCCCGCGCGCTGGCCGTGTTCGGCATGTACGTCGTGCACATCGGCCCACCGCTGTCGGCCACGGACGGCGTCGCCGGCTGGATCCGGTACATGGCGGACGGTCACTCGTCGGTCCTGTTCGCCACCCTCGCCGGGTTCTCACTGATGCTGCTCGCCGGCCGCCGGGAGCCGAAGACCGGCCTGGCCGGCCGGCAGGCGAGGGCCAGGATCGCGATCCGCGCCGTGGTCCTGCTGGCGCTGGGCACCGTGATGGCGATGGAGTACGGGGAAGTGGTCATCCTCGCCTTCTACGGCGTCTACTTCCTGCTCGCCCTGCCCCTGGTGCGACTGCGTGCCAGGACGCTCGCGATCACCGCGGCCGCCCTCGCCCTCGTCACACCACAGCTGTCGTTCGCCCTCAACTCGCTGCTGACCGAGCCGGTCCGGCAGCGCGTCGACGCCTACGACCCGCTCCACCGGCTCAGCGACGTGGGAGTGCTCGATCTGCTGTTCACCGGCTTCTACCCGACGATCACGTGGATCGCTTTCGTGATCGCCGGTATGGCACTGGCCCGCCTCGACCTGTCCGCGACCGCCGTCCAGTGGCGCCTGGCCGCGCTCGGTGCCGCCCTCACCGTGGCCGCGTACGGCATGTCCTTGCTGCTGGCCGGCAAGGACGCGTTGCGGAGCACGGCGGAAGACGGGTCGTCGTCCGGCGGCTCCGGGTCGATGCCCCTCGACGGCGAGTCGCTCCGGTCCCACGCGTCGTCGCTCTTGACGGCCGGGCCGCACAGCGGCACCACGTTCGACATCATCGGCAGCGTGGGAGTCGCGATCCTGATGATCGTGGGCGCGACGGTGGCGATGGACCGCCTCCCTCGGCTGCGCCGCCTGGCCACACCGGTGGTCGCCGTGGGCACCATGTCCCTGACCGCCTACGTCGGCCACTTCGTCATGCAGGGCTGGCTGCCCCGGTTCGGCGCGACCCACGACGAGGAGTCCTGGGTGACGCTGATCATGTTCGTCCTCGGGGCGATCGTGTTCGCCGCGATCTGGTCCCGTTTCTTCCGTCGCGGCCCCCTGGAGTACCTGCTCAACGCCGCCACCAAGCCGGCGAAGCACATCCGCTGAGCCCGGGCCGCCGACGTCAGTCGGCCGTCGGCCCGGGCACGGTGTCGATGAGGCCGAGGAGTCCTCGCAGTGCCGGCGCGGTGCTCGCCGACCGGTGGGCCAGGGCGAGGTCCACGGTGGGCATGGGCGCGGTCACATGCTTGAGCCGCACCCCGGGTATGCGCAGCGCGCGAGCACGCCCCTCGGGCACCGGCGCGATGCCGGTGCCCGCGGCGACGCTGAGGAGGAGTTGCTCGTCGTCGGGTTCTTCCCGCACGATGCGCGGCCCGCCGTCGGGCCACAGCTGCCGGGTGATCAGGTCGTGCATTCCGGGGGCGTTCTCGCGCGGCCAGAGAATCACGGGTTCGGCGGCGATGCGTGCGCGGGTGACCCTGCGTTCACGGGCGAGGGGATGATCGGCGGGGACGGCCACGAGGAGTTCCTCGCGGGCGATGTGCCGGCACTCCAGGTCCTCGCCGTCCAGCGGGGGCCGTACGAAGGCGGCATCCAGCCTGCCGGCCAGCAACTCGGTGATGTTGTGCGCGGTCCACCCGGTCCGGACGACGAGATCCACGTCCGGATGGAGGGTACGGAACGCGGCGAGAAGGGCGTCGACGGGGCCGCCGCGGGCGGATCGGGTCAGGGCCAGGCGCAGTTGCCCCTGCCGTCCGCCGACGGCCGCACGGATCCGTTCCTGCGACGCGGCCGCATGGGCCAAGAGTTCGCCGGCCTCGCGGGCCACGACCTCACCGACGAGGGTCAACCGGCAGCTCCGGCCGCCGCGTTCGAGCAGTTGGGCGCCGATCTCCCTTTCCAGCGCCCTGATCTGCTGGCTCAGAGCGGGCTGGGCGATGTGCAGCCGGTGCGCGGCCCGCGTGAAGTTCAACTCCTCCGCCAGCACGAGGAAGTACCGCAGCCGCCGCAAGTCCATCCACCAACTATAAGCGTGGCTTATGGCATTGAACATGACTGGTCTTGGACAGGTAGTCAACTCCCCGCCGACAGTGAGAATCACACGGTTCCGCGATCAAGGGGGAGACATGGGCGACAGGTTCGACGCGGTCGTCGTCGGCGCCGGGGCCATCGGGCTCACCACCGCACGGCGCCTGCAGCAGGCCGGTGCCCGCGTCGCCGTGGTCACGGCCGAGCCGTCGGCCGCGACGACGTCCTCCGTGGCCGCGGCCGTCTGGTACCCGACCCGCACCCGGTTCGAGCCCCGTGTCATGGACTGGGCCACCCGCACCTTCGACGAGTTGGCCCGCCAGGCGGCGAACGGGGTCCCCGGCGTGGTCATGCGCCCCACCCGGATGCTGCTGCGCGGCGCGGTCCCCGACGTCCCCTGGTGGGCCTCGGCCCTTCCCGACCTGCGCTCCCTGCGCAGCGGCGAGATACGGGCCCCGTTCAGCGGCGGCTGGGCGTTCACCGTTCCGACCGTGGAGATGTCCCGCTACCTGCCCTGGCTCCAGCAGACCTTCTCCGCGGCGGGCGGCACGCTGATCCATCGCCGCATCGACGCCCTGGAACAGGCGGGCATATGGGCTCCCGTGGTGGTGAACGCCTCGGGCCTGGGCGCCCGCGCCCTGTGCGGCGACACCGAAGTGCGGCCGGTCCGAGGACAGTTGGTCCTCGTCGCCAATCCCGGGCTGCACACGTCCGTCCGCGACGAGGACAACGTCGACGGCTACACCTACGTCCACCCCCGCAGCACCGACATCGTCCTCGGCGGCACCTTCGAGATCGGCGAGTGGGACACCACCCCGTCGCCGGCCACCGCCTCCGCGATCCTGCGCCGCTGCACCGAACTGCTCCCGGAACTGGCAGGCGCTCCGGTCCTCGGCCACCAGGTCGGCCTGCGGCCCCATCGAGACGGGGGCGTCCGCCTGGAGGCCGACCCCCGCCCGCACGGCCGGGTGCGGCGGCTGGTGCACAACTACGGCCACGGAGGCGCCGGAGTCACCCTGGCCTGGGGCTGCGCCGACGCCGCAACCGCCCTCGTCGCAGGGCCCGTTCGGCCGGCATGAGCCCCTGTCTCCCTCCGCTTCCTCTTCTTCCCCTACTTCCTCCACAAGGACCGGGTGTGCGCCGATGGACTCCGTCGAACCCGCAGAGATCGACACTCCCGCCGCGACGGCCGGTGGAACGCGACCGCAACCGCGATCCGGCGAACCGTCGGTGGAACCTCCCGCCAGGGTGCGGCGCCGCACCCTGCTGCTCGCCGCGCTCGGCGTGTCCGCCGTCGCCGTCCCGCTCGTGCTGGTCGAGTCAAGAGCCCAGGACACCGCACCCCGCAAGGTGGTGTTCACCGTCCCCGACGGCTACGCCACCTGCGTGGCCTTCAGTCCGAGCGGAGAAACGCTGGCCGCCGGCCTGTCCGCGCTCCAGGGCACAGGCAGCACGCTGCGGTTGTGGGACGTGACCGAGGGCACCGCGAGCACTCCCTGGCCCGACCAGCTCGAAGACGTGACAAAGACGGCCTTCAGCCCGGACGGCAGGACCCTGGCCACGACCGGCGCCCTCGACGTGTCCCTCTGGAACCTGACGGACCGCACCGGCATCGTCCTGCCCCATCCCCAGCTCCCCCTGGACCTGGCGTTCGCCCCGGACGGCAGGACCCTGGCCACCGGCGGCCGCTACGGTGCCGCCTGGCTGTGGGACCTGCCGACCCGCACCGTCACCACCACACTGACGACGCAGGGCATGGCCGTGGTCAACGCGGTGGCGTTCAGCCCGGACGGCAGGACCCTGGCCACCGGCAGCGCGGACCTCACCGCAAGCCCGGTCCGGCTGTGGGACCTGCGCACCCACACCGTCCACGCCACTCTCGACGCCCCGCTCTGGCACGGCTTCAAGCCCGTGGCGTTCAGCCCGGACGGCAGGACGCTGGCCACCGGCAGCGCCGACGACGTCGTACGCGTGTGGGACTCGGCGACAGGCACCGTCGACGCCGCGCTCACCGGGCACACCGCCCCTGTGACGACGGTGGCGTTCAGCCCGGACGGAAACACCCTGGCCACCGGCAGCGAGGACAGAACCGTGCGGCTGTGGGACACGAGCACGCTCGACGTCGTCCCCGTCGACACCCTCACCGGCCACACCGACAAGGTGACATCAGTGGCGTTCAGCCCGGACGGCAGGACCCTGGCCTCAGCCGGCCTCGACAGCACGGTGCGACTGTGGCCGATCCGGTGACCTGACTCCCTTGAAACCCAAGCCAGTTGGCCATGAGGAGGGCCCGGTCATGGCTCTCACGGATGCCGAGCCCGCAGCCGGAACGACGTTGCGCGGCAGAGGCGGAACCGCACGCCTGGAGCGCGAGGCCGTCGTACTGGACCGGGCAGGGATCCGGCTGACCGTTCCCCTCGACGCGATCGAGACCGTCCAGGCCCGGGCCACGGCGCGGAGCGTTCCTGTCCACGGGCGAGTGGTGGGCCTGGTCCACGATCACCTGCCTTTTCGTCCTCGGTCTGCTGCTCCCCGTGTCGGCGGGCGACGGGCGCCTCGCCCAGTTGTGGGCCGCGGTCCTCCCGGGGCTCGCGTACGGCTGCGTCGCCGCCCGCGGCACGTGGCGTGCCACGGTGACCTGGTGGCTGCCGCACCGCTACGGCGTGACGACCGTCGCCACATGCGTCGGCCACCACCCCGCGCCGGACCCCACCGACCCCGGCACCGTCCTGTACTCGTTCACCGACACCAGCGGCACACCTCACACCTTCGAGCGCGCGGGTGACTCGCCGGCGCCCGACAAGAGGATCTCGTACGACCCGGCCAGACCCGACTTCGCCATGGGGCCGGGGCAGCCGTGCGTCAGGACCCTGATCCTGCTGATCCGCCTCCTCGTCGGCGTGCCGGTCGTGCTCGTCATGGCGGCCGGCCTGCTGTGGTACTTCACCACCGCGATGCACGCGTAGAGCAGGGATCAGGAACCCGCAAGGAAGGTGACACGCACCTTTCGCTCAATATTGTCCCGATTCGTATCCACCAGGCACACCGACTGCCACGTCCCCAACTCCAGCCGCCCGCCCACCACCGGCAGTGTCGCGTGCGGCGGTACGAACGCGGGGAGGACATGGTCGCGGCCATGGCCGGGGCTGCCGTGGCGGTGCTGCCAGCGGTCGTCGGAGGGGAGGAGGGTGTGCAGGGCGGCGAGGAGGTCGTTGTCGCTGCCGGCGCCCGTCTCGATGATCGCGATGCCCGCGGTGGCATGAGGGACGAAGATATTGAGGAGACCGTCGCGGCCGGCGGCCGCCTCGCGCAGGAACGCCTCGCAGTCGGCGGTCAGGTCGACGACCCGCTCCGTCGAACCGGAAGTGATGTTCAGAACCCGGGTGGTGAACGCATCTGACATACGCCCATCCTCGCCCATTCGCCCGGTGTCGCGAACGACCGGCCGCCCGACCGTTGATACGGCAGGTCCACTCCGCGAGACGCCATTGACCATGGCCACGCCATCTGGCTACTTTCGGCGGCATGTTGCGTTCAGCTCTGCTCACCACGCGCGGTCACATCGACCTGCTGCGGGTGGCCTCCGCCGCGTGTCGCCGCGGCTGCTGACGCCCCTTTTCACACCCCCTCGCGCCTGCGCTCCGCTCTGCCCGCACGTCTGATCCGCGCGCACCCCCTCACCCCGGTGCACGCCTGAGACGACGGCACACGGTCGCGGCCCTCCAACTCCCCCTCATCGGCCGCTCTCCCCTCCGTGGAGCACTCATGAGCATCAGCCATGCCCCGCCACACCCCCACGAACCCGATATTTCGGTGAAGTCCGAGTCGGGTGGCCCTCTCGACCTCGAACCCATCGTCCCCGCCTCCTCCCGACGCACCCGCGTCCCCCGCTGGCTGCGCCGCACCACGGGCCCGGTCCTCCTGCTGGCGCTCTGGCAACTCCTCAGCGCCACGGGCGTGCTGGCCTCCGACGTCCTCGCCTCACCGGGCCGGATCGCGCAGGTCGCGAGCGATCTGATCTCCGACGGTTCGCTGGCCTCCGCCATGACCATCTCGCTCCAGCGCGTCGCCGCCGGTCTGCTTCTCGGCACCCTCGTCGGCACCGGACTCGCCCTCGTCTCGGGCCTGTTCCGGATCGGCGAGGACCTCGTGGACGCCCCTGTCCAGATGCTGCGGACCGTGCCGTTCGTCGGTCTCATCCCGCTGTTCATCATCTGGTTCGGCATCGGCGAGGCACCCAAGGTCGCGATCATCACGCTCGGCGTGACCTTCCCGCTCTACCTCAATGTCTACGCCGGTATCCGCGGCGTAGACGCCCAGCTGATCGAGGCGGGCGAGTCCCTCGGCCTCTCGCGATGGGGGCTGGTGAGACACGTCGTCCTGCCGGGGGCGCTGCCCGGCGCCCTGACCGGTCTGCGCTACTCCCTCGGCATCGCCTGGCTGGCGCTCGTCTTCGCCGAGCAGGTCAACGCGGACTCCGGGATCGGATTCCTCATGGTCCAGGCACGCGACTTCCTACGGACCGACGTGATCGTGGTCTGCCTGATCGTCTACGCCTTCCTCGGCCTGCTCGCCGACTTCATCGTCCGCTCCCTCGAAAGGCTGCTGCTGCAATGGCGACCGACGTTCACCGGCCGGTGATCACCAAGGGGTCGGACAGGCCCCCGGCTCCCCGCGCCCCGCACGCGGTGCGCGTCGAGGGACTGACCCGCTCCTTCGACGGCCGTGCCGTCATCGACAATCTCGAACTCGACGTCCGGCCGGGCGAGTTCGTGGCTCTCCTCGGCCGCAGCGGCTGCGGCAAGTCCACCCTGCTGCGCATCCTCGCCGGCCTCGACCGTGAGATCGAGGGCACCGTCCTGGTGCCGCGCCGCAAGGCCGTCGCCTTCCAGGCACCCCGGCTGATGCCGTGGAAGAAGGTGTGGCGCAACGTCCTGCTCGGCCTGCCGGGCAAGCCCGCACGGACCGTCGCCGACAAGGCCCTGGAAGAGGTCGGACTGAGCCACCGCTCGGACGCCTGGCCCAAGACGCTCTCCGGCGGTGAGGCCCAACGCGCCTCGCTGGCGCGGGCGTTGGTGCGCGAGCCCGATCTCCTGCTGCTCGACGAGCCGTTCGGCGCGCTGGACGCACTCACCCGTATCAAGGCCCAGCGTCTGGTGGGCGAGTTGTGGCAGCGCCGCGGCTGCGCCGTGCTGCTCGTCACGCACGACGTCGAGGAGGCCGTCCTGCTCGCCGACCGTGTCCTGGTGATGGACGACGGGGTCATCGCCCACGAGCAGCGGATCGACCTCGACCGCCCGCGCGACATCACCGCCCCCCGATTCGCGGAGCTGCGCGCCGGCCTCCTGGAACGTCTGGGCGTCGACACCGCCGCCGAAGCCGCCTGAACCCCCCACGTCAACAGCGACACCACAGAACGGAACCCCCATGCGACGACGCCTCGCCCCCGCCGCACTGCTCCTCCCCCTCGCCCTCCTGCTCACCGCCTGCGGCGGCAGCGCAACTGCCGGGACGGGGTCCGACACCGACGGCAAGGGTTCCCTCACGCTCAACGTCGGGGACCAGAAGGGCGGTTCGGAGGCCATCCTGCGAGCCGCCGGCGAACTCAAGGACCTCGACTACAAGATCAAGTGGTCGACCTTCACCTCCGGCCCGCCCCTGTTGGAGGCCGTCAACGCCAAGGCCGTCGACATCGGTGGCGTCGGCAACACCCCGCCGGTGTTCGCCGCGGGTGCCGGCTCCAGGATCAAGGTCGTGGCCGCCTTCCACGGCACGTCCAAGGGTGACGCCATCCTCGTACCGAACGACTCGAAGCTGACGAAGGCCGAGCAGCTCAAGGGACGGTCGGTCGCCGTGGCCCAGGGGTCCTCCGCCAACTACCAGTTGGTCGCCTCCCTCAAGAAGGCCGGTCTGAGCCTGAGCGACGTCAAGGTCAAGTACCTCCAGCCGGCCGACGCGCTGGCCGCGTTCACCTCCGGCAAGGTCGACGCCTGGGCGGTCTGGGACCCGTACACCTCCCAGATCCTCCAGGGCGAGCGGGGCCGCGTCCTCACCACCGGCGACGGCATCACCAACGGCCTCACCTTCCAGGTGGCGGCGCCGAGCGCACTGCAGGACAAGAAGAAGTCCGCCGCGATCAAGGACTACCTGGAGCGGCTGCGCCGGGCCACCGCGTGGGTGTACGACCACCAGGAGGAGTGGGCCGAGGTGTGGGCGAAGGACACCGGCCTGCCGTACGAGGTGGCGCTGGCGTCGGTGAAGCGCACCAACGCCAGCCGGATCTCGGTCGCGGTCGACAAGCCGCTCATCGCCTCCGAGCAGGAGATCGCGGACGCCTTCACCGAGCTGAAGCTGATCCCGAACAAGGTCGACTTCGCGGACTTCGTGGACACGCGGTTCAACGCGGATCTGCCGCCGTCCACGACCCCCGCGCGCGGCGAGAAGTCGTAGACCGACGGCCGGGAAGATCTGCGGCCCCGGCACAGTTGGTAGAAGCGTGAACAATATCGAGGTCGTCGTCATAGGCGCTGGTCAGGCAGGTCTGTCCAGCGCCTATCACCTGCGCCGGACCGGTTTCGAGCCCGAGCGCGACTTCGTGGTCCTGGACCACTCCCCCGGTCCGGGCGGCGCCTGGCAGTTCCGGTGGCCCTCGCTGACGTACGGCAAGGTGCACGGAATGCACGCCCTGCCGGGCATGGAGCTCAAGGACGCCGATCCCTCTCGGGCCTCCTCCGAGGTGATCGCCGAGTACTTCGACACCTACGAGCGCACCTTCGACCTGCGCGTGCGGCGGCCCGTCGATGTGCACGCGGTGCGGGAGGGGACGGACCGACGCCTCCTCGTGGAGACCTCGGCCGGGACCTGGGCGACACGGGCGCTGATCAACGCGACCGGCACCTGGGACCGGCCCTTCTGGCCGCGCTATCCCGGCCAGGAGACCTTCCGGGGACGGCAGTTGCACACCGCGCAGTACCCGGGGCCCGAGGACTTCGCGGGGAAGCGGGTCCTCGTGGTGGGCGGGGGCTCCTCGGGCACCCAGCACCTGCTGGAGATCGCCCCGTACGCGGCCTCCACCACATGGGTCACGCGGCGCCCGCCGGTCTTCCGCGAGGGCCCGTTCACCGAGGAGTTCGGCCGGGAGGCCGTCGCGCTCGTCGAGGAGCGGGTACGGCAGGGGCTGCCGCCCAAGAGCGTGGTCTCGGTGACCGGGCTGCCGCTCAACGACGCGATCCGGCAGGGCGTCGAGGACGGGGTCCTGGACCGGCAACCCATGTTCGACCGGATCACTCCGGACGGTGTGGAGTGGAACGACGGGCGGCGTGCGGACGTCGACGTCATCCTGTGGGCGACCGGTTTCCGGGCCGCCGTCGATCATCTGGCACCGCTGAAGCTGCGCGAGCCGGGCGGTGGGATTCGCGTCGAGGGGACGCGCGCGGTCGCCGACCCCCGTATCCATCTAGTCGGTTACGGCCCGTCGGCCAGCACCATCGGCGCCAACCGGGCGGGCCGCGCTGCCGTACGGGACATCAGGCGGCTGCTGGAAGGGGAACCGGTCGCCGCCTGACGCCCCGCCGGGTCACTTCGGCGGCTGCTGCGAGGCGGATGAACTTCCGCTCTTCTGCTGGGCGTTGAACTCGGCCACGTTTCGCAGGTGCTCCTCGTAGTTGGCCGTGAAGCGGGTGTCGCCCGGCTTGACCGTGACGAAGTACAGCCAGTCACCGGGTGTCGGGGTGATCGCCGCGCGTACGGCCTCCTCGCCCGGGTTGTCGATCGGGGTCGGGGGCAGGCCCATGCGCTGGTACGAGTTGTAAGGGCTGTCGATCCGGGTGTCCGCCTCGCTCGTCCTGAGCGTGGAGCGGCCCAGCGCGTAGTTGATGGTGGAGTCCATCTGCAGCGGCATCCCGCGCTCGAGGCGGTTGAAGATGACCCGGGCCACTTTGCCCATGTCGGCCTTGGTGGCGGCCTCTGCCTGGACGATGCTCGCGATGGTGACGGCCTGGTAGACGTTCATGGCGTTGCGCTGGGCGCCGGCGGCGATCGGGGCGCCGTTGAACTTCTGGTGCGCCGTGTCGGCCATGAACGTCAGCAGCGCCTCGGGCGTGGTCTTCTCGTTCAGCGGATACGTCGCCGGGAAGAGGTAGCCCTCCGGATTGCCCTCGGCGTCGGTCGGCAGCTTCAGGTTCGCCTTGGCGAGGGCCTTCTTGGTGGTGCCGGCCGGGCGGGCGAGGACCTTGTCGACGGCGTCGTAGATCTGGCTCGCGCGCCAGCCCTCCGGGATCACCAGCGAAGTGGGCTTGGCGTCCTTGTCGCTGTCCAGGCCCAGCAGCGGCACCGCCACGGCGGTGCCGGCCACGACGGCCCCGGTCGCGATGAGGGCGAGGCGGCCCCGGCGGGTCAGTCGAATCGAGCTCCGTGACGGAGTGTTCTGATACATGCGGGCACGGTAACCCTCATATCGTTACAAACCCGGCATATCTTCAGCTTGTCGGTTCCAGTTGAGCATCCCGGCGTACGAGGGCGGCGTACCGTCCGTCCTTCTCCAGCAGTTCCTCGTGCGTGCCTCGCTCGGCCACGCTCCCGGAGTCCAGGACCACGATCTGGTCGGCGCCTCGGACGGTGGACAGCCGGTGCGCGATGGTGAGCGTGGTGCGGTTGGCGGACAGGGCGTCGATGGCGTCCTGGACGGCCGCTTCGGTGCGGGTGTCCAAGGCACTGGTCGCCTCGTCCAGGATCAGGACCGGCGGGTCGCGCAGGATCGTGCGGGCGATGGCCAGGCGCTGTTTCTCGCCACCGGAGAAGCGGTGGCCGCGCTCACCGACGACCGTGTCGTAGCCGTCGGGCAGACCGGCGATGTGCTCGTGGATCTGGGCCGCCTTCGCCGCCGCGTGGAGCTCCTCGTCGGTGCTGTCGGGCTTGGCGAAGCGCAGGTTGTCGGCGACGGTGGCGTGGAAGAGGTACGTCTCCTGGGAGACGACGCCGACCGCGCGGGCGAGCGTGTCGAAGTCGAGGTCGCGCACGTCGATCCCGTCGAGTGTGACGCGGCCGCCCGTCACGTCGTACAGCCGCGGGACCAGGTGGCCGAGCGTCGACTTCCCGGCGCCGGTCGGGCCGACGACCGCGAGGCTGCCGCCCGCGGGGACGGTGATGTCGATGCCGTCGAGGATGGGGCCGCTCTTGTCGTCGTAACCGAACTCGACATTCTCCAGGCGGACCTCTCCCTTGATGGCGTCGAGGTGGACCGGGCGCTCGCGTTCGGTGATGTCGATCGGCAGGTCGAGGTACTCGAAGATGCGCTGGAAGAGCGCGAGGGAGGCCTGTATCTGGACGCCGGTGCCGAGCAGGCTGACGGCGGGGCGGAACAGGCCCTGCTGGAGCGAGACGAAGGCGACGATGGTGCCGATCGAGACGTCCGGGCCGCCCATCTGGAGTGCGAGGCCCGCGGTCCAGTAGATGACGGCGGGCATGGCGGCCATGACGATCGTGATGACGGCCATGCGCCAGCGGCCGGCCATGCTCGCGCGGACTTCGAGGTCGACCAGGCGCTCGGACTCGTCCGAGAAGGACTGGGTGAGCGAGTCGGAGCGGCCCATGGTGCGACCGAGGAGGATGCCGCTGACCGAGAGGGACTCGGTGACCGTGGCGGCCATCGCGGCCATCTGCTTCTGACGCTGGGTGGTGATCTTCTTGCGTTCGTTGCCTACGCGGCGGCTGATCCACACGAAGACCGGCAGCAGAAGCAGGGAGACGACGGTCAGGCGCCAGTCGAGGGCGATCATCGCGACGATCGTGGCGACGACGCTCGTGACGTTGGAGACCAGCGAGGTGGCGGTGGAGGTGACGGTCGCCTGCATGCCGCCGATGTCGTTGGCGATGCGGGACTGGACCTCGCCGGTGCGGGTGCGCGTGAAGAACGCGAGCGACATGCGCTGGAGGCGGTCGTAGACGGCGGTGCGCAGGTCGTGCATGACGCGCTGGCCGACCGTCGTGGAGATCAGGGTCTGCAGGACGCCGAAGACGCTGGTCAGCACGGCACTGAGGATCATGCCGAGCGCGAGCAGGCTGAGCAGGCCGGTGCGGCCCTCGGGGATCGCGACGTCCAGCGTCTCCTTCAGCATGAAAGGAGTGGCGACCGAGACCAGCGACGCGGCGCCGACCAGGAGGCCGACCACGGCGAGCCGGCTGCGGTAGGGGCGGAACAGCTTCAGGATGCGGCGCACCTGCCGCGGCTGCTCCTCGGAGTCGCCGGGCGATGGCCGGGCGGGTTCGTTGTCGGGGTGCATGGGCTCCTTCGGGAGACTCGTCGTGAGGGGCTTACGGACCTTAGCTCATTGTTACCTATACTCACAATGAACATGGTCCTGTTATTGTTCCCGTATGACCACCCCCGATTCCGACGGCCCGCTCGCCGAGCAGCTGCTGCGGTTCACGCGGCGTGTGCACCGCATCCAGAAGCGGCACATCGAGCAGAGCGGTCTGGGCGTCACTCCCGCCCAGTTGCGGTTGCTGCGCACCCTCGCGCACTACGGCTCGGCGCCGCGCATGGCCGATCTGGCCGAGCACCTGGAAGTCGTGCCGCGCGCGGTGACGTCGCTGGTCGACGGCCTCGAGGCGAGCGGCAAGGTGCGCCGGGTGCCGGATCCGACGAACCGGCGGGTCATCCGGATCGAACTCACGGACGACGGGCGCAAGGCGCTGCGCGAGCTGCGGGGGGCTCGGAGGTCGGCGGCGGCCGAGATCCTGGCGCCGCTGACGGAGGAGCAGCGCGAGGTGCTGGGCGGGTTGCTGGACACCTTGGTGGACGGGGCCGTGCCCGAGCCGGGGAAGCGTTGTTGAGGACATGAAAGAAGGGCCGCGGCTGGTCGCCGCGGCCCTCTTCTTTTCGTGCAGCTGCCGTCAACTGGCTTCGGAGGCGGTCTCCTTGGCCTTCTGGGTGGGCACTGCGGCGATCGGCTCCCCGGCCTCTTCCGGCTCGGCGTCGGCGTCGGGATCGGGATCGGCCTTCCCTTCGTCCAGCACCCTCTTCGCCTTGTCCAGGTCCAGCGCGCCCTCCCAGCGGGACACCGCGAAGACGGCGACACAGTTGCCGAGCAGGTTCGTCACGACGCGCATCGAGTCCATGATGCGGTCCACACCGAGCAGCAGGGCGACGGCACCGGCCGGGATCGCGCCCAGCGAGGAGGCGGTCGCGGACAGGGCGAGGAAGGCGGAGCCGGGGATGCCCGCCATGCCCTTGCTGGTCAGCATCAGCACCAGCACCACGGTGATCTGCTGGCCGAGGCTGAGGTCGACACCCACCGCCTGGGCGATGAACAGCGTGCCGATGGACAGGTAGAGCGAGGCGCCGTCGAGGTTGAAGGAATAGCCGGTCGGCAGCACCAGGCCCACGGCGTCGTCGCGGGCGCCCGCCTTGCGCAGCTTCTGCATCACGCGCGGCATGACGGACTCGGTGGACGCGGTGCCGAGGGCGAGCAGCATCTCCTCGCGGATGTAGCGCAGGAACTTCCAGAGGCTGAGCCCGGTGACCATCTTGAGGGCGACGGCGAGCAGCGCGATGAAGAGCGCGGCGGCCGCGTAGCACAGGATGATCAGCTTGGCGTAGGTCTCGATGACACCGAGGCCGTACTGGCCGATCAGCACGGCCATCGCGCCGAACACCGCGATCGGGGCGAGGCGCATGATGAAGCCGACGACCGCGAAGATGATCTCCTGGGCCTGCTCGATGGCGGGCAGCACCTTCGGCACCTTGGTGTGGCCGAGGTGGAGCAGCGCGGCACCCACCAGACAGGCCAGGATGAGCACCTGGAGGAGCTCGTTCTCGGCGAAGGCGCCGATGAAACTGGTGGGTATCGCGTTGACGATGAACTCGGTCGTCGTGGGCAGCGAGCCGCCGCCGGTCTTCGCGTCGACCGCCGCGCTGTTCAGCGTGGACGGGTCCACGTTCATCCCCGAGCCCGGCTGGACGAGGTTGGCCGCGAGGAGACCGATGATCAGGGCCAGCGTGCTCGCGACCTCGAACCAGATCAGCGCCTTGAGCCCGATCCGGCCGAAGGCCTTGAGGTCGCCGGCCTTGGCGATACCGACGACGACCACGCAGAACACGAGCGGCGAGATGATCGTCTTGATGAGCCGGGTGAAGCCGTCGCCGAGCGGCTGGAGGTCGGAGGCGAAGTCGGGCCAGAGCTTTCCGACAACGATGCCGAGGACCAGCGCGACGGCGACCTGGGCGAAGAGTGAGGTACGCAGTATGTGTGCGACGCGTCGCGGCAGGGACGGGACGGACGGCGGCACGGGCACTCCTTGTGGGGGACGTCGGTGCGCAGAGGCCCCGAGGGGACGTCGGGTACTTCTGCGATACGGAAAGCGGCTTCCGTGGCGATCACTTTGAAGGCGCCGTTGATCTCCCGCAAGACCGCCGTGTTTCAGCCGCGTAAATCACGCCCCGAGTGACGCATCGCACACAACTCCCCTCAGCAGCCTCGGCGATCCTCGGTGAGCACCCCCTGAACACTGGTCAGGGAGCGGTCGTGGCAGCCGTCCGATCCGTACAGCCGGTAGCGCTCGCTCGTCGTGCCGACCGCGTGCCGCTGGTCGCGCGGGACGTTGACGGTCCAGGTGGCGTCGCCGGTGTAGGTGTCGTCGAGCCGCGACCACTTGAGGCGTCGGCCGTCCTGGGACGCGACCGCCGTGGCCCGGTCGCCGAGCGTCAGCACGGTCCGCAGCCGGTCGTCCGTACCGAGCGTGGTGGTGCCGTCCATGGTGTACGTCCGATGCGTGCGCGTCGTGCGGGCGGGGCCCCGTCCGTCGACGGTGACCGACTCGTCGTCCGCCCAGGTGGCCCGGAGCGCGTCGATGTTCTCGCCGTCGGTCCAGCGGTGTGCGGAGGAGTTGGTGAGCGCGCGCCGGACGGTGGTGGTCACACGGCCGTGGGAGGTGTCGACGTATCCGGCGACGGTGAGCCGGTGCGCGCCCTCGGTGTCCAGACGGTGCTCCGAACCGGGGGTGTACGTCGAGGAGTTGGCGAGGTCGCCGACGGTGTGCGTGGTGAGCTTGCCGGTGACCCGCGTGCTCTTCGCGTCCTGCCAGACGAGCACGTTCACGGGGGCGCTCCAGCCGGTCTGTCCCTCGGGGACGCCGACGACGTCGACCTCTATGCGGTGGGGACGGCCGTCGTTGAGAATCCCGGCGAACGGCGTCAGGTCGTATTCGATCGGCTTGACGTCGAAGGCGCGCGGTCCCGGCACGACGTACCAGAGGAAGGGGTTGGACCAGCCACCGGTCCACACGTGCGGGAACGGCGCGGCGATCCCGGCGAGTCGGCCGTCGACCTTGATCTGCACCTCGCGGTAGGGGCCGCCCGTCGCCTTGCAGGAGTACGGCGCCTCGTCGGGGACCGTCAGATACCAGTACTCCTCACAGCCGCCGCCTGATCCGGTGGCGTACACCTCGGCGACGATGCGTTCGCTGTTGCGCGGGGTGGTGACGGTGCCGTCGGTCGGGGTCAGGACCCGGTCGGGGGTCGTGGCGGGGCGGCCGGCGTAGAACGTCAGGGTGACCTTGACGTCGATGATGCCGGTGTACGTGTCGTCGACGACGTTCCCGATGAGCATCTCGACGTCGTGGCCGGCGCGGAAGGTGTCGCTGTAGCGCGTGACGTCCTTCTCGACCGACCACTCGATCCCGTCGGGCGACGGCTGCGGGGTCGACGTACGGAAGATCTCGATCCCGCCGACGTGCAGATAGCCGAGCCGGTCGTACTGACGCCCCTTCACCTTGCCGTCCATCCGCAGCACGACCTTGCTCCAGCGGTCGCCGCAGCCGTCGGGCGGGGTGTAAGTGCCCTTGTACGGTGTGAAGTCACGGAACTGCGCCTCGGCGAGCGTCACTTCACAGGACGTGCCGGAGGGTTTGGTGACGGGCGGGGCGGCGGTGATGGGATCGTGCCAGTCGGAGCCGAACTCGGCGGGGACTCCGGCGAATCGAGTGGGCACGTCGCTCGACCGGACGAGCGCGTCGGTCGATTGGGCGGGGGTCGCGCCGAGGAGGGTGCTCGCCAGGAGGGTCGCTCCGGCGAACATGGACATGATGATCCGTCTCTTCATGGCCGGTGTTCTACGGCGAGTTGGGCGCCCTCCGCAATGAGGCCTCCCCCGCGAGTGCTAGCTCGCCAGGTCGGCCCTGTCCCCCATCACCACCACAGGATGCTGGTCCGGGTCGAGCGTGCGCAGCAGGTACCGCATCGCCGATCTGGACAGGCTGACGCAGGCGGACGTACCGCTGCCGTGGTCCATGTGCAGCCAGATCCCGCCGCCCTTGGCATCGCCGCCGGGTCGGGTGGGGTCGTTCGGCGGGGTGCCCCTGACCCGGTTGTAGTCGATCGCGATGACGTAGTCGAAGTCGTGCCGGTGGGACTCGGCCCACCAGCGCGGGGCCGCGAAGGCGGCGGACCGGGTGTACGGGAGCCTGGAGCCGGGGTCGGCGAGGACCCCGCCCGCGTCGGTGAGGGTGAACACGCCGACAGGGCTGCGCTTGTCGCCCTCGCGGTGGTCGGTGGTCCAGCCCTTCTTGCCGTTGTGCGCGGGCCAACTGCGGGTGCGCTCCCAGGTGGAGCCGTGCTTCGTGTGGAGAACGACCGTGGAATCGGGCGAGTTCCTGCCGTCGCCGTAGACCGCGACGACCTGGCGGGAGTCGCCGGGGATGCGGCGTCGGAAGCGGTCGCCGATGTCCGGGACGCCGGTGGGGGCGGCGGCAGGGGCGGTGGTCGTGGGCCTCGCCGCGGGTTTCGCCGGTTCGGTCCGGGGGCTCGCGCAGGCGGCCAGGGCCGCCAGGAGGATCCCGCAGGCCACCGCACGTCGTACATCGCTCGCCACCCCGCCATGGTCGCATCCGTCCGACCGGAAAACCGTTTGCACCCGACCCTGCGATGACGCGAACCTTTCACGGTTTGCTACCGCCGTCCGCGGTCCCTCCACCCCCCTGACACGAGCCACTGGGACGTCATCCGTCATGCAGATTCACGACCTTCCGTATCCCGACCCGGGTGTGCCGGACGCGCGCTCGGGTCCCCGATTCCTGTGGTGGCTCTTCCGGAATCAGCTGGGCGGACAACTCAGATCCCTGGCCTGGGGACTGGTGCACTTCGTGTCCGTCTCCGCCCTGCCGTTCTGTGTGGGCGTCGCCGTACAGGCCGTCGTCGACCGGTCCGGCAGCCGGCTCGCCCTCGCGGGCGGACTGCTGGCACTGGCGTGCGCCGGCAGCGCGATCGGAGACACCTTCCTGCACCGCGCCGCCATCACCAACTGGATCACCGCCGCCGCCCGCGTCCAGCAGCTGCTGGCCCGCAAGGCCTCCTCGCTGGGCTCGGGGCTCACCCGACGGGTCTCGGCCGGTGAGGTCGTGGCCGTCTCCACGGGTGACATCGAGAAGATCGGCTGGTTCGTGGAGGCCGTCTCCCGGTTCACCGCCGCGGCGCTCACCATCGTGATCGTCTGCGTGGGCCTGGTGATCTACCAGCCGGCGCTCGGCGTCGTGGTCGCCGTGGGCCTGCCGGTGCTGGCGGTCGCCGTACTGCCCCTGCTGCCCCGCGCCACCCGGCGTGCCGACTTCCAGCGGGAGAAGGCGGGCCGTGCCACCGAGCTGGCCTCGGACACGGTCGCCGGTCTGCGGGTGCTGCGCGGCATCGGTGGCGAGGAGCTCTTCCTCGACCGCTACCGCAGCGCCTCGCAGGAGGTGCGCCATGCCGCCGTGCGCAGCGCCCGCATGTGGTCCCTGATCTCCGCGATCCAGGTACTGCTGCCGGGGCTGCTGCTGATCGCGGTCGTCTGGCACGGCGTCGGGCTGGCCCGCGAGGGCCGGATCACCATCGGCGAGCTCGTCGCCACCTACAGCTCGGTCATGATCCTCACCTATCCGCTGCGGCACTTCGAGGAGATCGCCATGGCGTACTCCTTCTCGCGTCCGTCGGCCCGCCGGGCCGCGCGGGTGCTGTCGCTGGAGCGCGCCACGTCCGAGGAGGGTTCGCTGGCCGGTGACACGCCGTCCGGAGACCTGTACGACCCGGCGACCGGTGTGCTCGCGCCGTCCGGCCGGCTCACCGCCGTGGTGTGCGGCGACCCGGACGCGGCGGGACAGCTGGCGGAGCGTCTGGGCGGCCACCCCGCCGAAGAGGCGACATCCGTGCTGCTGGGCGGGGTGCCGCTGGACGAGCTGCCGCTCTCGGCCGCGCGGACCGCCGTCCTCGTCCAGGACAAGGACCCGGTCCTGCTGTCCGGCACGCTGCGCGAGCTGCTCGACGTGCCCGCCTCGGGTGACGTCGACCCGAGGGAGGCGCTGACGGCGGCGCAGTGCGACGACGTCCTGGCCGCGCTCGTCCAGGGCTCGCTCGGCGCCGAGGACCCGATGGACGCCCGGATCACCGAACGCGGGCGCTCCCTGTCGGGCGGCCAGCGCCAGCGGCTCGCCCTGGCCCGGTCGCTGATCACGGACCCGGAGGTGCTGGTCCTGGACGAGCCGACCTCCGCCGTCGACTCGCATACCGAGGCCCGGATCGCCGAGGGCGTCCGGAACCTGCGCTCCGGCCGCACGACCGTGGTCTTCACCTCGTCGCCGCTGCTCCTGGACCGTGCGGACCGGGTCGTGCTGGTGCACGAGGGCGAGGTCGTGGCCGTGGGTGTGCACCGCGAACTGGTGCACAAGGAACCCCGGTACCGCGCGGTCGTGACCCGCGAGACGGAATCCACCGACGACGACGCCCTGACGGGCGTACTGGAAGAGATCGAGGAGACGGCATGATCGGCGTGGCCCCACCGGCGTACGACCCGGCGGCCCCGACGACGGCGAACACCCTGCCCGTCGGGGGCGCCGCGACCGTACGCGCGTACGTGACCGAACTGTTCCGCCGGCACCGCCGTGCCTTCCTGGCCCTGATCGCCGTCAACACGGTGTCCGTGCTGGCGTCGATGGTGGGGCCGTGGCTCCTCGGCGGGCTCGTGGAGCGGGTCTCGCAGGAGGCTCGTGAACTTCATCTGGAGCTGACCGCCGGGCTGTTCGTGCTCGCGCTCGTCGTCCAGGCCGTCTTCGTACGGCAGGTACGGCTGCGCGGCGCGATGCTCGGCGAGCGGATGCTGGCCGACCTGCGCGAGGACTTCCTCGTGCGGTCGGTCGGGCTGCCGCCGGGTGTCCTGGAACGGGCCGGCACCGGTGATCTGCTGTCGCGGATCACGACCGACATCGACCGGCTGGCCAACGCGATGCGCGAGGCCGTGCCCCAGCTGTCGATCGGTGTGGTGTGGGTCTTCCTGCTGCTCGGCGGGCTCGTCGTCACGGCGCCGCCGCTGGCCGCCGCCGTGCTGCTGGCCCTGCCGGTGCTGGTGGTGGGGTGCCGCTGGTACTTCAAGCGGGCGCCGTCCGCCTACCGCTCGGAGGCCGCCGGGTACGCGGCCGTCGCCGCCGCGCTCGCCGAGACCGTGGACGCCGGGCACACCGTCGAGGCACATCGCCTCGGGGCGCGCCGCGTCGAACTGTCGGAGCAGCGGATCAAGGAGTGGACGGCGTGGGAGCGCTACACGCTCTATCTGCGGTCGGTGCTCTTCCCGTTCATCAACGTGAGCCACGTCCTGATCCTCTCCTCGGTCCTGATGGTCGGCGGTGTGTTCGTCCTGCGGGGCTGGATCGACGTCGGTCAGCTGACGACCGGTGCGCTGATCGCACAGATGCTCGTCGACCCGGTCGGGCTGATCCTGCGCTGGTACGACGAGCTCCAGGTGGCCCAGGTGTCACTGGCCCGGCTGGTCGGCGTCCGCGACGTCGAGCCGGACGCCGGCGACGACTCGGTGAGTCCCGACGGGCGCGAGGTGCACGCGGACCGGGTGCACTTCGGCTACGTCGAGGGTGTGGACGTGCTGCGCAAGGTGTCCCTGGAGGTCGCCCCCGGCACCCGTCTCGCACTGGTCGGCCCGTCCGGGGCGGGCAAGTCCACCCTGGGCAGGCTGCTCGCGGGGATCTACGCGCCCCGGGACGGCCGGATCACCCTGGGCGGTGCGGAACTGTCCCGGATGCCGGCTGAGCGGGTCCGCTCACACGTGGCCCTGGTGAACCAGGAGCACCACGTCTTCGTGGGCTCGCTCCGCGACAACCTGCTCCTGGCCCGCACCTCCGCCGTCGAGGCCGAACTGTGGGCGGCACTGGGCGCGGTCGACGCGGACGGCTGGGCGCGTGCCCTGGACGAGGGGCTGGACACGGAGGTCGGCTCGGGCGGCCTGGCCCTCACCCCGGCCCAGGCCCAGCAGATCGCGCTGGCCCGCCTGGTGCTGGCCGACCCGCACACGCTGGTCCTCGACGAGGCGACGTCCCTGCTGGACCCGCGCGCGGCCCGGCACCTGGAACGGTCCCTGGCCCGGGTCCTCGACGGCCGCACGGTCGTCGCCATCGCCCACCGTCTGCACACCGCCCACGACGCGGATGTCATCGCGGTCGTGGAGAACGGCCGCATCAGCGAGCTGGGCAGCCATGACGAGCTGGTGGCGGCGGACGGGGCGTACGCGTCGCTGTGGAGGTCGTGGCACGGGTGACGGGGCCATCCCGGCCGGTGGGGAGCCGTCGTGCTTCGGTACGGCGGCTTCCGGTCGTTCGGAGCGTGGGGATGTCGCCTTCCGGTCGGCCGGGGCGTGCGGGTAGCGCGCACCCGGTCGGCCCGGGCATGCCGGTGTCGCGGTCCCGGACTGGTCGGTGATGGGTGAGGCGGCGCCCGGACAGCCGGTCCGCTCGACGGCCACCTTTCGGTGCGGCCGTCGGCGGGGTGCGGGAGGGCTCGACCCTCGGCGCACCGGTTTCATCCGCCGATCGCCTGGTGGGGCGCTCCTCAGGTGCCGGCGGCCCCACCCTCCGGGTGCCGTCCGACCGAGCGCGAACCGGCTCCGGCCCACCGCTCGGGGCCCCGTTCGCGCTCCGTGCCGTTGCGCCGGGGTGAAAAGGGGTGGAAGGCTGGAGAGCGGCACCGGTTCGGGGAGCGTCCGGAAACCACGCGTTTCGCGCCGGACGCAGCCTGTGCCCGCACCGCGGACGGCCGCGGTGGCCACGGGTCGGCCCCACCACCTGGAGGTATCCGTGAACAGCGCCGACGGATGGGGAGACGACGTCTACCAGCCCGACGGGTCCGAGGTCCAGGACGACGCGGGCCTGCTGGACGCGGAGGACACCCTCGACGACGACGGTGTCGGCGATCCTCTCGACCGGGGCTGGTCTCCTCCGGAGCGTCCCTGGGCGGTCGAGCACACCGGTGTGACGGCGGCCGGACGCGAGACCCTGGACCAGCGGCTCGCCGAAGAGCTGCCGGAGACCCCCGTGCCCGACGGTGACGGCCTCGGCGACTGCGACGGCAGCGACGGCGAACTCCTGGACAACGAGGTCGGCGCCCGCCGCTCCGGCCGGCTCGTGGCTCCCGACGAGGGCGCCCATGAGGACGACGAGAGTGGTCTGATCGCCACGGATGTGGGCATCGACGGTGCGGCGGCGTCGGCCGAGGAGGCCGCGATGCACATCGTCGACGAGGACGCCCTGTCCGGCTGACCCCGAGGAGCACACATGCAGCAGGACAAGCACCCCGACTACCGCGAGGTGGTCTTCCGCGACCGCGCCGCCGGTTACGCCTTCCTGACCCGGTCCACCGCCACGAGCGACCGGACCATCGAGTGGGACGACGGCGAGACCTACCCCGTCGTGGACGTGGAGATCTCCTCGGAGAGCCACCCCTTCCACACCGGCAAGGCCCGGACGGTGGACTCGGAGGGACGGGTCGCGCAGTTCGAGCGACGGTACGGCGGTGGGACGGGGCAGAACGCCGAGGGGTGAGCGCCGGCCGAGGCGGGCCGGGGCGAGCGCCCCTGGAGGCCGCCCCGGTCATCTGCTCCCGGCGCCTTCCTCAGATGAAGTTCAGCGCCGCCGCGCAGCCCACCCCGCCGAGCAGCATGAACGCCGGCATCAGCACCTTCAGCTCGACCCAGCTGCCCGCCCGGAACCGCAGGGCCTTGGGCGGCCCGATCGGGTACCAGCGCTTGCGGCCCACCGGGATCGGCCACAGGATCGGGCAGCCGGACACCGTCAGCGCGTCCCCGATGTCGTGGACCAGCGCGCCCAGCAGGACGGGCAGGCCCAGCCAGAGGTACTCCTGGCCCGGCGCCGTGAACAGCCAGTCCGAACCGTTGCCCGGCTTGTCCAGGACGCCGGCGAGGATCCACGAGCTGGTCGCGGCGAGCAGCCAGACCAGGATGTCGGCGCTGGAGCCGCGGGTCGCCCGCCAGAGCAGGCCCTCGATGGCCAGCACCATGTGCACGAAGAGCAGCGCGAGGACAGCCCAGCGCCCGCCCGTGATCGCCGCGACCGAGGCGCCCGCACCGATCAGCACGGCCCACAGCCAGGTGTGGGTGAGGGTGCGATGGCCGCCGGAGCGACGAGGGTCGCCCTGCTTCTTCGTCGCCTTGTAGACGGCGTACGAGAGCTTGTCGACGATCTCGCACAGGCCCCGTGAGATCGGGCCGAAGGCCCGCGAGATGGTGGCCGCCTTGTGGTCGAGGTCGGGGGCGAGCGCCGCCCCCGCGCAGATCAGGGCGCCGGCCAGCAGGACCGGCCAGGGCATCGTGTGGCCCGCCGCGGCGGCCGCGGCTCCGACGCCGAGCCAGGCGGCAGCCCCCGACAGTGAGTGTGCTGGTCCCATCATCGCCGTTGCCCGCCCCATTCCTCTTGTGCCGCTGTCCAGTTGAACGGCCGTGCTGACGCTCTGTCGGCGACACAGCGTACTGCTCGTGATCTTCGCCGCCGCATCCGATTCCACTATGGGGCAGATGGGCAGGCAAGATGGGTGGGTGACCCTCATCGATCAGCTGCCGCAGACCGCAGACCCCGACGCCCTCTACGAAGCCTTCGAGTCGTGGGCCGGGGAGCGCGGGCTCACGCTCTACCCCCATCAGGAGGAGGCGCTGATCGAGGTGGTCTCGGGGGCGAACGTGATCGTGTCGACGCCCACCGGCTCCGGCAAGAGCATGATCGCCGCGGCCGCGCACTTCGCCGCGCTGGCCCGGGACGAGGTCACCTTCTACACCGCGCCGATCAAGGCGCTGGTCTCGGAGAAGTTCTTCGAGCTGTGCAAGATCTTCGGCACCGAGAACGTCGGCATGCTGACCGGCGACGCGTCCGTCAACGCCGACGCCCCCGTCATCTGCTGCACCGCCGAGGTGCTCGCCTCGATCGCGCTGCGCGACGGCAAGCAGGCGGACGTCGGCCAGGTCGTCATGGACGAGTTCCACTTCTACGCGGAGGGGGACCGCGGCTGGGCCTGGCAGATCCCGATCCTGGAGCTGCCCCAGGCGCAGTTCATCCTGATGTCGGCCACGCTCGGCGATGTCTCGATGTTCGAGGAGGACCTCACCCGGCGCACCGGCCGCCCCACGGCGGTGGTCCGCTCGGCGACCCGTCCGGTGCCGCTGTCCTACGAGTACAAGTTCACCCCGCTCACCGAGACCCTCACCGAGCTCCTCCAGACCAGGCAGGCGCCGGTCTACATCGTGCACTTCACGCAGGCGCAGGCCGTGGAGCGGGCGCAGGCGCTGATGAGCATCAACATGTGCTCGAAGGAGGAGAAGGAGCAGATCGCCGACCTGATCGGCAACTTCCGCTTCACCACCAAGTTCGGCCGCAACCTCTCCCGTTACGTGCGGCACGGCATCGGCGTCCACCACGCCGGCATGCTGCCCAAGTACCGGCGTCTGGTGGAGAAGCTCGCGCAGGCCGGTCTGCTGAAGGTCATCTGCGGCACGGACACGCTCGGCGTGGGCGTCAACGTCCCCATCCGCACGGTGCTGTTCACGGCTCTCACCAAGTACGACGGAAACCGCGTCCGTACCCTGCGCAACCGCGAGTTCCACCAGATCGCCGGACGCGCCGGACGGGCCGGCTTCGACACGGCGGGCTTCGTCGTCGCACAGGCGCCCGAGCATGTCGTCGAGAACGAGAAGGCGCTCGCCAAGGCGGGCGACGACCCGAAGAAGCGTCGCAAGGTGGTCCGCAAGAAGGCTCCGGAGGGCTTCGTCGCCTGGACGGAGAACACCTTCGACAAGCTCATCAACTCCGACCCCGAGCCGCTGACGTCCCGCTTCCGGGTCACGCACACGATGCTGCTGTCGGTGATCGCCCGTCCCGGCAACGCCTTCGACGCGATGCGGCACCTGTTGGAGGACAACCACGAGCCGCGCAAGCAGCAGCTGAAGCACATCCGGCGGGCGATCGCGATCTACCGCTCGCTGCTGGACGGCGGCATCGTCGAGAAGCTCGACGAGCCGGACGCCAGCGGTCGCATCGTCCGCCTCACCGTGGATCTCCAGCAGGACTTCGCGCTCAACCAGCCGCTGTCCACGTTCGCGCTCGCCGCGTTCGAACTCCTCGACCCCGAATCGCCGTCCTACGCGCTGGACATGGTCTCCGTCGTCGAGTCGACGCTGGACGATCCGCGCCAGATCCTCGTCGCCCAGCTGAACAAGGCGAAGGGCGAGGCCGTGGCCGCGATGAAGGCGGACGGCATCGAGTACGAGGAGCGCATGGAGCGCCTCCAGGACATCAGCTACCCGAAGCCTCTGGAGGAGCTGCTCTTCCACGCGTACGACACGTACCGCAAGAGCCACCCCTGGGTCGGCGACCATCCGCTCTCCCCGAAGTCCGTCATCCGCGACATGTACGAACGAGCCATGTCCTTCACGGAGTTGGTGTCCCACTACGAGCTCGCCCGCACCGAGGGCATTGTCCTGCGTTACCTCGCCAGTGCCTACAAGACGCTCGACCACAACATCCCGGACGACCTCAAGTCGGAGGACCTCCAGGACCTCATCGAGTGGCTCGGCGAGATGGTGCGCCAGGTCGACTCCAGCCTGCTGGACGAGTGGGAGCAGCTCGCCAACCCGGAGGAGATGACCGCCGAGGAGGCCCAGGAGAAGGCCGACGAGGTCAAACCGGTCACCACCAACGCGCGCGCCTTCCGGGTCCTCGTCCGCAACGCCATGTTCCGCCGTGTCGAGCTCGCCGCCCTGGACCACGTCGAGGAGCTGGGCGAGCTGGACGCCGAGGCCGGCTGGGACGCCGATGCCTGGGGCGAGGCGATGGACAAGTACTGGGACGAGTACGAGGACCTCGGCACCGGTCCCGACGCCCGCGGCCCCAAGCTGCTCCTGATCGAGGAGGAGCCGGAGAACCGTCTGTGGCGGGTCCGCCAGATCTTCGACGACCCGAACGACGATCATGACTGGGGCATCAGCGCGGAGGTCGATCTGACGGCCTCCGACGCGGAGGGCCGCGCGGTCGTCCGCGTCTCCGATGTCGGTCAGCTGTGAGCACAGGAGAATCCCACCCATGACGAACCCGGCCGAAAAGCTGGTCGATCTGCTCGACCTGGAGCAGATCGAGGTCAACATCTTCCGTGGCCTGAGCCCGAACGAGTCCCTGCAGCGGGTCTTCGGCGGCCAGGTGGCGGGCCAGGCGCTGGTCGCCGCCAACCGCACCACCGAGGGCGACCGCCCGGTGCACTCCCTGCACGCGTACTTCCTGCGCCCGGGCCGGCCGGGTGTGCCGATCGTGTACCAGGTCGAACGGGTGCGGGACGGCAGGTCGTTCACGACCCGCCGGGTCACCGCGGTGCAGCAGGGCCGCACGATCTTCAATCTCACCGCCTCCTTTCACAAGCCTGAGGAAGGTTCCTTCGAGCACCAGCTGCCCCCGGCCCGCAAGGTCCCGGACCCGGAGTCGCTGCCGTCGGTCACGGACGAGATCCGGGAGCATCTGGGCACGCTGCCCGAACAGTTGGAGCGGATGGCGCGCCGCCAGCCCTTCGACATCCGCTATGTGGACCGCCTGCGCTGGACGACCGAGGAGGTCAAGGACGCCGAGCCGCGCAGCGCGGTGTGGATGCGCGCGGTCGGTCCGCTCGGCGACGATCCGGTCGTGCACACCTGCGCGCTGACCTACGCCAGTGACATGACCCTCCTGGACGCCGTCCGTATCCCGGTCGAACCCCTGTGGGGCCCGCGGAGCTTCGACATCGCGTCGCTGGATCACGCCATGTGGTTCCATCGGCCGTTCCGCGCGGACGAGTGGTTCCTGTACGACCAGGAGTCGCCCGTCGCGACGGGCGGCCGGGGGCTGGCCCGCGGGCGGATCTACGACGTGGAGGGGCGGCTGTTGGTGTCGGTCGTCCAGGAAGGGCTGTTCCGGGCGCTGTAGGTCACTCGGCCTCTGCTGCGGATCACGCGCTTCTGCGGCGCAGCCGGCCGAGCAGGCCACGGGACGGCTGCTCGCAGGCGGTGGACCCCCGCTCCGGCCCGGGAGGCGCTTGCTTCGCGGCAGGTCGTGGCGCGGGCCGGAGCCTGCGGGCGTCCTCCAGCGTCCGGGTCAGATCGGCCTTCAACCGGCTGATCTCGTCCGGGTCGTCCGCCGTCATGATCCTCTCTGCGAGGTAGGAGGCGGGTGACCCCTGTGCGCCCTGGGTCGGCGGGCCCGGCCGGAAGCGCATGAGATGCGAGCATTCACAGGGGTCCGGGACGATCTCCGAGATCTGGACGGGGTCGAGGAATGCGGCCAGGGCCCCGGCGCTCTCCCATGGGCCGTCGGCCACGCGCAGCAGGAACTCCAGGTGCCGTCCGCGCCAGTTGCGCGCCCTCAGGTCCAGCCCCGCGTCCAGCAGGTCGCGCATCCCCTCGGGCGTGCGACGGGCTTTCAGCAGTGGGGAGTTCTCCTCTTCGGCCGCGAACTGCCGGAGTTCCTCGGCGAGATACAGCCAGACCACCGCCCGGTACCGGTTGAGGTAGAAGCGCACCGGCGCGACCACGCCCAGTCGCGCCAGGCGCGTGAACCTGCTGACGGGCACATCCATGACGGCCGCGCCCTCGGTGGTGCCCACGACCCGCACTCGTTCCTGCAGCGCGTCGGGAAAGCCGTCCTCCGTGCGCAGCCGGTCGATCTCGGAGCGGGTGACGCGGCGGCCTCCACCGCCTTCGTCGGGGACGGTCCAGATGTGGCCGAGGTGGACGGCGAGGTCGAACTCGCTTCGTTTGAGCCCCAGTTCCCGTGCCGCGCGGCTCGGCGCGCAGGAGAGCTGGTGGGGTGCGGTGACGGTGCTGCCTGACATGGTCGTACTCCCCCGTGGAGTCGGTCGCTCACGCTGTGTGCGCTCGCCGTGAAAAAACCGTAACCGGTCCGGCGGATCTCCTGGTGAGCCTGTGGATAACTCCGCGGGGGAGGAAGAAGGAGCAGGTCAGAGGTCCATGGCCGAGCTCTGTTCGGGGCGGCGGACGTCCACGCCGAGGTGCTCGCCCACGCGGTTGACGAGCAGTGTCATCTCGTAGGCGATCTGCCCGATGTCGGCCTCCGCGCCGCTGAGCACACACAGACAGCTGCCGGTCCCCGCCGCGGTGACGAACAGCACCGCGTCGTCGAACTCGACCATCGTCTGGCGCACTCGGCCGGCGCCGAAGTGGCGTCCGGACCCCTTGGCCAGGCTGTGCAGTCCGGACGCGACGGCGGCGAGGTGCTCCGCGTCCTCACGGCGCAGCCCGGTGCTCGCTCCCGCCACCAGCCCGTCGTTGGACAGGACCAATGCGTGCCGTACGTGGTCGACACGCTCCGTCAGATCGTCCAGCAACCAGCCGAGTCCCTGGTTCTGCGCCATGATTCCGTCTCCCCGTGTGACGTCTCCCCCTGGCCGGAGGATCTCCCGGCCACCCTTCCCGACGGCCAGTGCCCCGGCAAGGAAGACGGGCCAAGCCGCGGAAGATGGCCGAACCTTTGCACGGTTTCCGGGGTCATCCCACGGAGTCGAGCAGTCGGGCGGTGTGCATCCGTCCCGCGTACTCGACGAGCCGGATCAGCACCTCCTTGCCGGAGTCACGATCCCGGGCGTCGCAGAGCACCACGGGGGTGCCGCGGTCGAGGTCGAGGGCTCGGCAGACGTCACTGGCGCCGTAGGTGCGGGCGCCCGTGAAGCAGTTGACGGCCACGACGAACGGGATGTGCCGGTGCTCGAAGTAGTCGACCGCCGGGAAGCAGTCCTCCAGGCGCCGGGTGTCCGCGAGGACCACGGCGCCCAGGGCGCCCTGCGACAACTCGTCCCACAGGAACCAGAAGCGGTCCTGGCCGGGGGTGCCGAAGAGGTAGAGGGAGAGCCCGGAGCGGATGGTGATGCGGCCGAAGTCCATGGCGACCGTGGTCGTGACCTTCTGGTCCACGCCGCCGGTGTCGTCCACCAACTGACCGGCCTCGCTGAGGAGTTCCTCGGTGCGCAGCGGCCTGATCTCACTGACCGCGCCCACCAGGGTGGTCTTGCCCACGCCGAATCCGCCGGCGACCAATATCTTCAACGCCAGCGCGGTCGACTCGCCGCCCTGGGCATCGGAAGTCTCGGAGACCATTGATCACTTCTCTCGGGAGTACCGGTAACGGCCGACGGTGCAGGTGTGCGAAGTCAGCATGATGACAACTGCGGTACCCCTTCGAGGGGTTACACCGCTATTTGACCGATGTGGCCGATTCGCGCGCGTTCGGTTACGAAGTTTCATCTACAGTGCCCGCAGTCCTTCGATCACTTCGCGCAGAATCCGTTCGTCAGGAAGCTGCGCGGGCGGTACCGGGCGGCTGACGGTGACGCAGCCGAGTTCCAGGAGGTCGCCGAGCAGCACCCTGACCACGCCGACGGGCAGGTCGGCGTCCGCGGCGAGTTCGGCGACCGACTGGGTCTCGATACGGCACAGTTCGATCAGGGCCCGGTGCTCCGGTCCGAGCGCGGTGTCGTCGTCGACACCGGGAGCCGCCGCGTCCAGCGTGACCAGGGCGATGAGGTCGAAACGCACCCCGGTGGGGCCGGGTTTGGTGCGTCCGCCCGTCATGGCGTACGGGCGGACGAGAGGCCCCGCCTCACCGTCGTACCACTGACTGCCCTGCTCCCGCGGGGCGTCCGTCATGTCCTCCGTCATGAGCGTGGACCGCCCTTCTCGTCTCATCCGGCGGGGGGCCGCGCGGCGACGCGCGGCGCCGTGTACAGGTGCTCGCCGACACGCTTGACGAGCCGTGCCATCTCGTAGGCCACCAGGCCTATGTCGGCGGTCACGGCGGTGAGCAGGGCGAGGCAGGAGCCGTCCCCGGCGGCGGCCACGAACAGGAAGCCGTCGTCCATCTCGACCATGGTCTGGCGCACTCCGCCCGCCCCGAAGTGGCGGCCCGCACCCTTGGCCAGGCTGTGGAAACCGGAGGCCACCGCGGCCAGGTGCTCCGCGTCCTCACGGCGCAGATCGGTCGACGCCCCCACGGCCAGACCGTCGTTGGAGAGCACCACGGCGTGCCGTACCTCGCTGACGCGCAACACCATGTCGTCCAGCAGCCAGTCGAGTTCACCGGACCGCTGGGCGGCCCTCATACCGGGATCCTGGATCATGCGGGGTCTCCTTCGCTGCTGTCACTGACCGCTGCGGAATCCGGGGTGGCGCCGCGGCCGGGCCGACGGCCGCCGCCGCGTGCCCAGCCGTCGCGGTAGGCCGCCATCCGGTCCCGTACGAGCTCGGGGGTACGCCGGTCCTCACCCCGTGGGTCGGAGTGTGATTCCGGTTCCTCCGTACGTGGTTCGCGCAGCTGAGGGGCGAGGTTCGCCTGCCGGACTCGGCGCGGGAGGTCGTCCGATGCTTCGGAGTCGTCCGGGGGACGGTGCAGTCGCAAGGTGGTGACTCCGGGGGGTGGGCTGTCGGACCCGGACTCCGCCCTCGCCGACGCCGCGACCTCCGCCCTGGCCTCAGCCCTGGCCTCCGCGGCGACCGGAGTGGGGGCCACCAGTGCCGGACGGTCGGCCGAGGCGTGCACGGACTCCTGCGGCCTGGCCGCACCGGGCACGCGCGCGTACACGTGTTCCTGGTCCACGGCCTTGCGGGGGGAACGTTCCTCCGAACCGCTGTGCAGCAGGGCGGTGGGCAGAAGGACGACGGCCGTGGTGCCGCCGTAGGGCGAGGTACGCAGGTGGACCTTGATGCCGTGCCGGGCCGCGAGCCTGCTGACCACGAAGAGTCCGAGCCGGTCACTGTCGAACAGGTCGAGCGCCTCGGACTGCTCGATGCGGTGGTTGGCCTCGGCGAGGGACTCCTTGCCCATGCCCAGCCCCCGGTCCTCGACCTCGACCGCGTAGCCGTTGCCCACCGGTTCACCGGTGATGCGCACGCGCGTGTGCGGGGGCGAGAACTGCGCGGCGTTCTCGACGATCTCGGCCAGGAGATGGGTGACGTCGGCGACGGCCCCGCCGATGACCGACGCCTCGGGGAGCTGTCGTACCTCCACGCGCGCGTAGTCCTCCACTTCGGAGACGGCCGCGCGCACCACGTTGGTCAGGGAGACCGGCATGCGCCAGGCTCGGCCGGGTGCCGCTCCGGAGAGGATGATCAGGCTCTCCGCGTGGCGCCGCATACGGGTGGTGAGGTGGTCGAGCCGGAAGAGGTCGCTCAGCTCGTTGGGGTCGTCGGAGCGGCGTTCCATGTTGTCCAGCAGGCTCAGTTGGCGATGCACGAGGACCTGGCTGCGGCGGGCGAGGTTGACGAACACCCCGGAGATGCCGCTGGCGAGTTCCGCGCGTTCCACGGCGGCCCGCAGCGCGGCGCGGTGCACGGTCCCCAGAGCCTCGGCGACCTGTCCCGTCTCGTCCTCCGAGGGCGGTCCGGGCGGGGCCTCGGCCTGGACGTCGATCTCCTCGCCGGCGCGCAACTTCCGCATCGCCTCGGGGAGTTTGCGCCGCGCGATCTCCAGGGCGAGGTTGCGCAGGCCCTCCAGCTCGATGACCAGGCCGCGTCCGATGCGTACGGAGATGACGAGCGACGCGAGGACGGCGGCGAGGCCGAACAGGACGGCGGCGCCGGCCGGGGTGAGCAGACCGCGCGTGAACGGGTCCGCCTGGTCCGCGACGCCACGTCCGGCGTCCTCCTCGATGGTCCGCATCCCGTCCTGCACGCGCGCGTGTGCCTTGCTCCAGGTGGCCTCGGGCGCCGCGGCGATCGCCGACGCGCCCGCGCGGCTCGCGAGGACCTTGTCCTCCACGGTGCCGACGGCCGCGTAGTCGCTGCCGTCGGCGAGGTCCTGCCAGACGGCACGTTCGGGGCCGCGCAGGTCGGCGACGGCGGACTCGGTGAGGGTTCGGCGGGTTGCGACGGCGCCGGTGAACAGCCGCAGCCGCTCGCCGTCGATGCGCCCGGCGAGACGTGCGCCGGCCAGCAGGACGTCCTCCTGGGCCAACGCCTCTCCCGCGCGGGAGAACTCGAGCAGCACGCGCGCGTCGGAGCCCAGTTCGGCGTCCTGGATGCCGGTGAGGGCGCCGCCCACGCCGAAGGCCGCCGTGATGGTCCGTGTATAGCGGCCGTACGTCTCGTCCCAGCCGGCGCGGCGGTCGAGCACCGCGGCCCGCACGGAGCGCAGTTGCTCACCGCCGGTCACGACGGTCTCGAGGCGCTGGGCCACTCCGGCGGGCAGTTCCTCGCCGTCGGCGACGGTGTTGTCGTCGCCGAGCCGGAGCTTGTCCAGGGTTTTGTCCGTGCGTTCCGCAAGGGCCTTGAGGTCTGCGCTGCGGCCGCCGGTCGGGGCGATCGCATAGCGCACCGCGGCCGCGCGTTCCGCCTGGAGCGCGGCGACCGCGGCCGCGACCGGGGACCGGATCTCGGCGTCCACCCGCTGCAACTGCCTGAGCCGGGAGACGTCCTGGGCGGTGGTGACGGTGGCGTACGCCCACAGGGCCAGCAACGAGACGGCCGGCACCATCAGCAGGCAGACGATCTTGGCGCGCACGGTGCGCGGGCGTATCAGCCAGCGTCCCGCGCGCGTGGGCGTCTCGTCCGGTACGGCGCCCACCGGCTCGGCCAGGCGTTCGTCGGCCGGTGGTCCGGCGTGGGCGCGGCGGCCGCGGGCGGGGGACGGAGCCGACGCCTCGGCGCCGTTCGTGGGGGTCCTACGGGATGTACGCATGGCCTCCTGCCTCGGAAGTGGTCGGTGGGCGGGCCCGGCGGCCCGTCAGCGGGCGACGCTCTCGACCGGCCGCTGGGCCGAGGCGGACGCCTCGCGCTCCCCCGACGTCGGCGACAGCGCGACGAAGGCGGAGGTCAGGAAGAGATAGGAGCCGAGGCCGACGGCGAGGGGGAAGATGAACTGCATCGCGGTGGCCCCGGGCAGGGCCGCGTCGGAGGGGCTGACGTGCACGCTCACCGAGAACATCCCGGTGTAGTGCATGCTGCTCACCGCGGCTCCCATGATGAGCGAGGCGACGGTGACGGCGACGGGCGACTTGATGTTGAGCGCGGCCCACAGGGCGGCCGTCGCGGCGACGACGGCGATCAGCACGGACAGTCCGACGAGGGCCGGGTCGTACTTCACGTCGCCGTGCAGACGGACGGCGGCCATGCCCAGGTAGTGCATGCTCGCCACGCCGAGTCCGGTGGTGAGCCCGCCCAGGAAGAGCGCCCGCCCGCGGTCCTTGCTGTAGCCGACGGCGAAGACGCCGGCACAGACGACGATCATGGCGACGAGCAGGCTCACGATGGTGAGCGGCACGTCGTAGCGGATGTCGGTGCCGCTGACGCTGAAGCCGAGCATGGCCACGAAGTGCATGGTCCAGATGCCGGTTCCGATCGCGGAGGCGGCGGTGATGAGCCAGTTGCGGCGTGAACGCCCCGTGGCGCCGAGCGCGCGGACGGTGCAGCGCAGCCCGAGTGCGGCGCCGATGCAGGCCATCACGTACGACAGCACGGGGGTCAGCCAGCCGAGTGCGGCGTGGTCCAGGTGTCCCATGGCTCCGGGACGCTAGTCGGGGCATGGGCGCACAAAGGGGGCGCAGTTCGAAAGGTGTTGGAATATGACGCAGAGATGCACCTGAACGATCGCGGCGCGCTCGAACGTGTGCGCAGGAGCATCATCCTTGTCGGTGAGAGATCATGCGGAACATGAGCGACGACCACACACATGTCCAGGAGTTCTTCGGCGCCCGAGCCGCCGACTGGGATGCCCGCTTTCCCGACGACGGCCCCGCCTACGCCGCCGCGGTCGCCGACCTCGGGCTGCGCGAGGGGGATCGCGTGCTCGACGCCGGCTGCGGCACCGGGCGCGCTCTGCCGCCCCTGCGTGCGGCCGTGGGAGCCTCGGGAGTGGTCCTCGGGGCCGATCTGACCCCGGCCATGCTCCAGGCCGCCGTACGGGCCGGACGGGACCGGGACGGGCAGTTGCTGCTGGCCGACGTGGCCGCGCTGCCGCTGCGTGCGGAGTCGCTCGACGCGGTGTTCGGGGCGGGGCTGATCTCCCATCTGCCCGATCCGGCCGAGAACCTGCGGGAGTTGGCGCGCGTGGTGCGTCCGGGCGGCACGCTGGCGCTCTTCCACCCGATCGGCAGGGCCGCGCTCGCGGCACGACAGGGCCGGCAGATCACGCCGGACGACCTGCGCGCAGAGCCCAACCTCCGGCCTCTGCTGACCGGTTCCGGGTGGCGGATGACGTCGTACGCCGACGAGGACACCCGGTTCCTGGCACTGGCCGTGCGGAACGACTGACCCTCGGCACCGCGTCTTCAGCCCCGCCCGGCGACCTCCGCCACGAAGGCGTCGGGGTTGTCGAACATGACGTTGTGACCCGCGCCGGGCACGGTCACCACGCGCACCCCCGCGGCCTCCAGATCGCCCCTGCCCTCGAGTTCACCGCTCAACTCGCCCTGCAGATACACGCGCTCCACGGTGAGGTCTTCGAGGATGGTGCGCATGACAGGGTCGGATCCGCGCCTCAGCCCGACGGCCGTCCGGTGCAGGGCGCGCGGGTCGGCCAGTCGCATGGTCGCCGCCCACAGGGGTCCGACCTGTTCCAGCACGCGCGCGTGACCACCCTCGACGAAGGCCTCCTCCTCGTGGGAGGCGATGCCGCTGCTGCCCGCGGCGGGCGGCGGGAACGCGTCCAGGTTGGCCTCCGTGAGCACCAGGCGGGAGACCAGTTCGGGGCGCCGGTGGGCGAGCACCAGGGCGACGGCGCCGCCCATGCTGTGCGCGATGAGCTCGGCGCCCGTGACACCCGCCGCGTCCAGCGCCGCCGCGAGGGCGCCGGCATGGTCGTCGAGTGTGTAACCGAAGTGCTCGGGCCGGTCGCTGATGCCGTGTCCGGGCAGGTCCACGAACAGGCTTCGGCTGCCGGCGAGTTCGGACCGGGCCGCGATATGCGCGTGGTACACGGACGAGACCGACCCCAGTCCGTGCACGTACACGCGCGTGGGTTCCTCGCCGGGCACCTCCGTCCAGCGGATACAGCTTCCCTTGCCGTCGAACTCGGCCTGCTTCATCGCGTCCTCCCTGAGCTGCGCCCTTGGCGGCGTCCTCGCGAGCCGCCCCTGCGAACCATCGTCGCGACAATACATCGGTGACGAGGTATAGGTAAGACGATGTATTCATCGGGCGATGTACACCGGACGTACGGCAGAATGCGGGCATGCTGGAGCTCGCCATCCTCGGATTCCTGTACGACGCCCCCCTGCACGGCTACGAGCTGCGCAAACGCATCGCAGCGCTGACCGGGCACGTGAAGCCCATCGCGGAGAGCACGCTCTATCCGGCGATCAAACGCCTGGAGAAGGCCGGGCTGCTGGAGCGCGCGACCGAGCCCGGTTCCGTCGCCGCGCCACGACACGTCCTGACGCTCACCGAGGACGGCCGACACGATCTGCGCCGCCGGCTCGCCGAGCCCGTACAGCGCGACATCACCGACGAGAACCGCTGGTTCACCCTGCTCGCGTTCCTCCGGCACCTGGACGACGCCGCGGCGCAGACGGCCGTACTGCGGCGCAGGCTGGCGTTCCTGGAGGAACCCGCGAGCTTCTTCTACGAGGGTGACCGGCCGCTGCGCGCCGAGGAACTGGACGATCCCTTCCGGCGCGGAATCCTGACGATCGCGCGCGCCACGTCCCAGGCGGAACTCACCTGGCTGCGGGACACCCTCGCCTCACTGGACGGCTGAGGACACCTCACCGTCGGTCGTGCGCGTCACGCACCCAGCGCCGCGAGCACCACGGACCTGGCCTCCTCCTGGACCTGCCGCAGATGGTCCGCGCCGAGGAAGGACTCCCCGTAGATCTTGTAGACGTCCTCCGTGCCCGAAGGACGGGCCGCGAACCAGGCGTTGGCGGTGGCGACCTTGATGCCGCCGAGGGCCGCGCCGTTGCCGGGGGCCTCGGTGAGCACCGTGGTGACCGGCTCGCCGGCGAGGGTGTCGGCGGTGACCTGGCGCGGCGACAGCTTGGCCAGCAGTGCCTTCTCCTCGCGGGAGGCCGGGGCGTCCACGCGCGCGTAGGCGGGGGCGCCGAAGCGGTCCGTGAGACCGGCGTAGTGCTGCGACGGGGTCCTGCCCGTGACCGCCGTGATCTCGGAGGCGAGCAGGGCCAGGATGATGCCGTCCTTGTCGGTGGTCCACACCGAGCCGTCCCGGCGCAGGAAGGACGCGCCGGCCGACTCCTCGCCGCCGAAGCCGAGCGAGCCGTCCGACAGGCCGTCCACGAACCACTTGAAGCCGACCGGGACCTCGACCAGCGGCCGGCCGACGTCCGCCGCGACGCGGTCGATCATGCTGGACGACACCAGGGTCTTGCCGATTCCGGCGCCCGCGGGCCACTGCTCCCGGTGCGAGAACAGATACGAGATCGCCACCGCCAGATAGTGGTTGGGGTTCATGAGGCCCCCGTCCGGCGTGACGATGCCGTGCCGGTCGGCGTCGGCGTCGTTGCCGGTGGCGATGTCGAACCGGTCGCGCTGCTCGATGAGCGAGGCCATGGCGTACGGCGAGGAGCAGTCCATGCGGATCTTGCCGTCCCAGTCGAGCGTCATGAAGCGCCAGGTGGGGTCGGTGAGCGGGTTGACCACCGTCAGGTCGAGCCGGTGCTGTTCGGCGATCCGGCCCCAGTAGGCGACCGACGCGCCGCCCAGCGGGTCGGCGCCGATCCGCACGCCGGCGGCCCGGATCGCGTCCAGGTCCAGCACGTTCGGCAGGTCGGCCACGTAGGTGCCGAGGAAGTCGTGGCGGCCGGTGCCGGGTGCGGCCAGGGCACGGGCGTAGGGGATGCGCCGTACGTCCTTCAGACCGCCGGTGATGATCTCGTTGGCGCGGTCCTGGATCCAGGAGGTCGCCTCGGACCCGGCGGGGCCACCGTTCGGCGGGTTGTACTTGAAGCCGCCGTCGGCGGGCGGGTTGTGCGAGGGGGTGACCACCACGCCGTCGGCGAAGCCGGAGGTGCGGTTCCGGTTGTGGGCGAGGATGGCGTGCGAGACCGCCGGTGTGGGTGTGTAGCCGTCGGCCTGGTCGATCAGGACGGCCACGTCGTTGGCGGCGAACACCTCCAGCGCCGTGATCCGCGCGGGCTCGGACAGGGCGTGGGTGTCGGCGCCGAGGAAGAGCGGGCCGTCGGTGCGCCGGGCGGCGCGGTACTCGCAGATGGCCTGGCTGGTGGCGGCGATGTGGTCCTCGTTGAAGGCCGCCGCGAGCGACGAGCCGCGATGTCCGGAGGTACCGAACGCCACTCGTTGCCCGGGCTCGGCCGGGTCCGGGTGCAGCGCGTAGTACGCCGTGACCAGGCGGGCCACATCGATGAGGTCCTCGGGCCCGGCGACCTGTCCCGCTCGCGCGTCCTGCATATGCCCGCTCCTCCGCAAGAGTCGACCGTGGGGTACGGCCCCATTCTCCCCTGTCCGGTCTGCCGGGACGCGCACCGGGCGACCGTTGTGGCACGCGTACGACGGATGCGACGATGCGGGTCGGCGAGCGAAGGGACACCGACGTGACGCACGAGGACCAACGGCCGCCCGCCGCCGTGCTGTTCGACGCACTGGGCGCCGACTACGAGAAGGCCTTCGCCCATGCCCCCGCGCACCTGTCCGCGCTGGAGTGGCTGATCGAGCGGCTGCCGCCCGCCGCGCGGACGCTGGACGTGGGCAGCGGCACCGGGCGGCCCACCGCGGCGGCGCTGGTCGGGGCGGGGCACTCGGTGGTGGGCGTCGACCTCTCCCCCGTCATGGTGGAACTCGCCGCCCGTCAGGTCCCCGAGGCCGAGTTCCGCAGTGCCGACATCCGGGATCTCCCGCTCGACACGGACTCGTTGGACGGCGTGTGCGTGTTCTTCTCGCTGTTGCAGATGACCCGCGCCCAGCAGTCGGCCCTGGTGCGGCGCCTGACCCTGGCCCTGAGGCCCGGTGGGCATCTGGTGCTGGCCACCGTGCCCGCGGACGTGGAGGACCTCGAGGTGGTCTTCATGGGCCGGCCGGTCCGCGCGACGAGCTTCGCCGAGGACGACGTGATCGCCATGGTGGAGGCGGCCGGGCTGACGGTGCTGTCCCGGCACAGCCTCACCTTCACCCCGGACCACCCCAGCGCGGGGCCCGAGCCCCATCTCTTCCTGTACTGCCGCCGCGACGAGACCGGGCTCTGACGCTCAGTGCCCTTGTTCCTCCGGTGTCGCCGGCGGCTCGGCGGGCGTAGGCCCGGGCCGGCTGAAGAGGACGGCCCGGGCGACGGAGGGGGCGAACAGGGCGGTGACGGGCTCGGCGAGGACCAGCACGGCACGGAAGGCGCGCCCCACGACGGGGTCGCCGGGCGACCGTTCCGTGACCCGGCGCAGGTACCACCCCGCGACGCGGTCCGCGGGGCCGGCCGCGACCGCGGTGCCGACCGCGCCCGGCATCCCGCGGTCCGCTCCGGCCGAGATGTCCCACGCCTGCCGCGATGCCGCGAGCAGCGCCCGCTGCACGCGACGCGTGGTGGGGGTGCGGCGCCGGTCGGCGAGCGTGTCGCGCAGGGCGACCGCGCTCATCGCGGCGATGGCCATGCCCTGCCCGTAGATCGGGTTGAAGGTGCACAGGGCGTCGCCGGTGGCGAGGAATCCGGCCGGGCGGCGGCCGGGCAGGTCGTAGCGGCGCCGGATGTTCGCGGTCCGGCGGTAGCCGAACGCCGGCGAGAGCGGTTCGGCCTCGTCCAGCCAGCGGTCCAGGAGCGGATGCGACAGTCGCTTGGTGTACGTCTCGAACTCGTCGTCGCCCGTGGGCGGTTCGTCGCCGCGCAGTCCCGAGACGATGACCAGATGGCTGCCGTCCTCCAGGGGGAGCGCACCGCCGCCGTTGACCTGGTCGAGCCCGGGATAGACGTAGTGGCCGAGGGTCTCGCCGTCGAGGGTGCCCTTCCGTCCGCGGTACACGCGCGAGGCGTAGGCGAGCCCGGTGTCGATCGTCTCCTCGTGCGCGGTCTCGGCGCCGATCGCCGCGAGCCACTGCGACGCCTTGGTGCCGCTGCCGAAGGCGTCGACGACCACGTCGGCCTCCAGGGCCCGGGGTTCCGCGCCGACGTCGCCGGAACGTTCCCGCAGGAGTACGCCCCGTACACGTGAGGCGTCACCGAGAAGCCCGACGGTCTCGGCCCCCTCCATCACGCCGATCACCGGATTGGCGAGAACCCGCCGCCGTATCAGCTCCTCCAGCTGCGCGCGGGAGCCGGTGTATATGTGCGTCGACGCGGGCCACCGGCGAAGCCAGCGGCCGTTCTGCCACAGCACCATGTCCGACGGCATCCCCACCCGCGGCGCCCCCGCCTCCTCCAGTTCCGTCAGAAAGCCCGGCAGCAGCGACTCGAGGGCCTTCTGCCCGCCCTCCAGCAGGACATGGGGATGCCGGCCCTGGGGTACGCCGGGCCGTGACCCGGTGGCCTCCGGGAACCGGTCACGCTCGATGACGGTCACCCGGTCGCAGTGCCCGGCCAGGACGTGCGCCGCGAGGAGCCCCGCGATGCTGCCGCCCACGACGACCGCATGCCGCTCGCCCCGACCGCCGCCCTCGCTCCCTCGGCCCGTTCCTACGACAGAGTTCACCGATCCGCTCCCTTGGTCGCCATGCAGTGAGAAGGCACAAGTATCCTTCGTCGCAAGGTGGGTTGACCGTGTTCCGGCTCTTCGGCACATCCCGAACCCGCCAACCTGTGAATGCCTGCTCACACGAGGGAGACGCATGGGGAACGAGGGTCCGCCTCAGGACCCGCTCGCTCCCGTCCCCCGACTGCCGGTCACCGTGTGGCGGGACGACACGGCTACGCCTTCCGGGACGGATCGCCGACATTCGGCGGCGCCTTCACCGCGCCGCCCCCTTCTGCCGCCGGAGCTCCAACCCTACGTTCAGTAGGGGGACGTGAACGATCGGTCAGCCAACCACGCAGGGGGAAGGTGGTCAGCATGTTCGGCAGGGTCCGCAAGTCCTTCACCAGATTCTTCAACACCGTGCGCGCCGATACGGACAACGGCCGGGACAAACGCACACACAACCTGTTCGAGGCCGCGGCGGCCTACGTCTCGGCCTGTGCCGAGGACGACCAGGACCAGATCGACGAGGCCGCCGGCTGGGTCTCTCCGGAGGCGTTGTCGTTCGGGGTGAGCGAGCTGGCGTGCCGGGCGGTCATCGCGCTCGCGCGGGAGCGCGACGAGTCGCCGCAGACCGTGGCCCGTGCCCTCCTGGGGCTTCCGGCGGCCTGATCGACGGTCCATAGAGGCCGATTCGCCCTGTCCGGCCGGAAAACAGCAGCTCCGGGTGGGCTGGGGAGTCGTGACAAGCGGCTTCCGCGCACACTAGGGTGCGCGCCGTTGGACATACCGATGGGGAGGCTGGGATGGCCGGGACGGACGAGGACACCGTCGCCGCCGCGGACGACGCGCTCTATGTGCTGACGGCGGTGCTGTTGACGCCGGCGAAGTTCCCGAGCGTGCTGGGCGACGACTATCCGGAGGCCTGTGCGGCGCTCGGTCTCGCGCCGCTCGCCGACGGGTACGGCCTGGTGCTCGGCCAGGACGGCGACGGCTCCCGCTGGACGGTCGTCATCGACGACGTCTCGCTGGTCGCCGTCGCCATCGCGTCCTGGGACTGCGGCATGGAGTACGACCTGTCGCCCGACGAACGCACGGTCGTGGCCGCCCTGCCGGGCTGGCCTCTCGCCGTCGCCGTCGCGGCTCCGAACGTGCCCGCGCCGCACGATCCCGCGCCGGAGGTCGACGGCCCTCCGCTGACCCCGCCGGACACCAGCACGTGGGGACCGGCTCAGCGCCGGCTGGGGGCCGACGAGATCGCCCTCCAGTGGGCCACATGGCGCGAGCAGATCGACGACGCCGACTTCCCGGTGCCGGAACCGATCGAGTCCGCCGAGAACGGCGAGGAGGACGCGCCCAAGGGCCACAGCGGCATCCGGCGTGTCCTCGCGGAGGCCCGCGGGTACGTGGACACGCCGCCGCCCCTGGGCCGGGTCCGGTCGTCCTTCGCGTCGGGCGATGCCCGGACCCTGCGCGCCGACGGACCCGGCTGGTCGCTCGTGGCCAGGACCGACGACATCGCGTTCGTGCTGCTCGACGACGAGCCCGGCGAGGTTCTGCCGGTCGGCCGCGGCCCCGAGCTGCCGGGGCTGCTGGAGGCGCTCGACAAGATGGCCGTGCGTCCCAGCTGAACGGGGTCATCGACGGCCGCGACCCCGGCTGAACCGGGTCATCGACGGCCGCGGCCGTCCGGGTCCACCAGCAGGGCGTCCACGACGGTGTCCGCGTCCTGGTGGGCCCTGAGCGCGTCGAGTTCGGCGCGCCAGGGGGCGTCCCAGGACGCCGCCCGGCCACCGGCCCGGACGAGGTCCAGCGCGAGGCGGCCGGTCACGGCGGAGCCCCGGGCACGGAGGGTCCGTGCGGCGGCGAGCAGGGCGGCACGCACGCGTGGCCGGTGCAGATCGGCCGGTACGGAGTGCCTCGTCGGCATCCGTCCCGCCCCCGCCTCGCACTGCCGCGCGACTCTCTCCCACCGGTGTTCGTCGTGTTCGCCGTTGCGTACGAGCACCATGGCGCTGTCCCAGCTCACGCGCGCGGCGTCGGCGTGGAGTCCCACGGCCTCCAGCGTGTCGGCGAGCGCGTCCAGCACGGCCGACGGCTCCTCGCTGCCTCCTGGATCCGAGTACTCGGCGCACGCGTGCAGGCGCCGCAGCGCGTCGGCACGCGTGCACGGGTCCACGGCTCGTGCGGCCAGGGCGCCGAAGGCGCCTCGGAACGCCGACTCGGTCATCGGACCGGGCGGCAGCCGGACGAGTTGGCGCGCGGCCGCGTCCCACACCTTGCGCGGGCGGGTCGGGTCCGCGAGGGCGTCCGCGAGCACATGGGCACCGTCGGCGCCGCCGGGCACCAGCCACGTCGGAAGCGCCTGACACGCGGCGACCACGGTGTCCTCGTCGCCCGTCTCCACCAGCCGCACGAGGAAGGCGGCGTACGCCTCCCTCGGAACCGTGAGCCCGAGGCCCACGCGCGCGTGCACGACCTCGTCGCGTACGGCGGTCTCATGGACGGCCCCCGCCAGCCGGTCGGCCACGTCCCGGTGGTCGATCGCCGGCAGCAGGACGCGGGCGAGGACGGCGCGCACGTCCCGATGCCGGCCCGGCACGTCCCAGGCCGCCAGGAGGGCTTGGAAGGCGTCCTGCCGCGGGAGGTCGGCCAGCGCCCGTACGGCTTCCTTGCGGGCACCCACCGGGCTGTCCGCGGCGCAGGCCACAGGTGCCAGCAGGGGTACCGCGTCCTCGTCCGGCAGCCGTGCGATCAGCCGCCGCACCGAGGCCATCGCGGCACGGCCGCGCACGCCCCCGGTTCCCGCGTGCCTCAGCAGGAGGGCCACGGAATCGCGATCAGGGACGTCGCCGAGGGCCGCGAGTGCCGCCGCTGCCACCGGCTGTGGGGCGTCCTGCGCGAGCGCCGTCAGACGTTCGGGGTCCCTCAGCAGCCGCGCCGCATCGGTCCGCACCCGCAGCGGAGCCGATTCGTCGAGCACCACGCGCGCGTGGTGCTCTTCCCAGGCGTCCCGCTGGGCAGGCAGCCACCTTCCGGCGACGCCGGGCGCGAGGTGCGGTGTCCAAGCGGTACGGCGGGTCCGCAGCCGGCCCGTGAGGCCCTCGCGTGCGGCGGCCAGGACGGGATCGAGCAGATCGGTGCGGCGGGTGGCGACGCACCGCAGGACGACGGGAACGGTGACGAAGGTCGGGTCCAGGGCGATCAGTTCGGCGCAGCGTTGTTCGCGCAGCCGCGGCGGCCGGACCCATGCCGCCGCGGCACGCGTCGCGAGGTGCGGATCGTCGCACTCGACGGCGAGCCGCCACGCCTCGGCGTCGAGTTCCGGCAGCGCGGTGAGGTGTGTCGCGAGGAGTTCGGCGAGGGCGGTGCCCACCTCGGGCCGGCGCAGGGCCGTCGGTGCGATCGCCGTCCAGATGGCCCGGGCGGTCGTCTCGCCGACGTGCAACGGGGGCAGCGCCTCGGTCTGTTCCGGCCGCGTGACGAGTTCGCCGAGCAGTCCGGCCGCGTAGGCTGCCCGGTCCGGTCGGCCGGTCGCCGCCGCCCGCTCGACGACCCGGTGGAGCAGCCGTCGCGCGGCCCTGACGGTGCCTTCCGTCGCGTCGCGTGCCTGGACGGTGGTGAGGACGGCGTCACGCAGGACGCGTTCGGGCAGTGCGGCGAGCAAGTGACCGGCGGCGCCGGCGAGTTGTTCGAGCGCGGGACGGCGCACGGCGTCCTGGTCGTGCCAGGCCCGTTCGCAGTCGGCGGCGACACGTGCGAACTGTTCGGGGTCGCCTTCGAGTTCGGCGCAGACCAGCAGGGCGGGCCAGGCCAGGGAGCGGTGTTGGGCGCGGTGGTTGTCCGCGAGCGCCTTCAGCAACGGTTCACCCTCCGCGAGCGGCAGGGCCTGTGCCGCTCGGACCAGGGTCCACGGGCGGCGTTCGCCGCCCATCGCCGAGGGGCGGACCAGATCTGCCCGGTCGGCGGGTTCGAGTGCGGCCAGCGCGTTCACCAGCGCCGGGACGGGCCGTGGCGTCGCGCTGGTGTGCTGCTCGACGATGCGGCGCCGCTCGGCGGGTGGGAGGAGACCGAGCAGGCCGTCCGGGGTGACGTCGGTGCGGCCCGGGGCCGTGGGCCGGCGTCCGGTGCAGCGGCAGTGCTCGGCGAGTTCCACCAGGTCGCGGGCGGGCAGGGCGAGGAGCTTCCGGCGCAGCGAGGGCGGCAGCGGGCCTACGGGAACGAGGCGCTCACGGGCGCGGTCGCCGGGACCGAGGGGTGGTGTGCGCAGCACGGCCAGCGCTTCGGCGGGCCGGTTCAGGGCGGAGAGGACGGCTGCGGGAGTGAGCAGCAGCGGTGTCCGGTCCAGCAACAGGAGCGCCGCGCGTGGGTCACGCCGGGCGGCGAGCGACGCGACGGCACGGAACTGGCGGGTCAGGTGCTGGGGCCGGTGGGCGCATTGAGCCGTCACGTGTGCGGCGACGGCGCAGGGGGCGGTGCGGGCCAGGGAGTTGAGGACGCCGGGTGCCGGTGCGACGCGGGGCAGCCATTCGGCCACCGTCTCGGGAGGGCAGGCGGGCAGGAGTGCGGCGGCTTCCCGGCCGCCGTGGCGTTCGTGGATCTGCGGCAGCAGCCTGGCCGCCAGTGCCGTGCGGCGGCTCAGCTTGAGCAGTCGATAGGTGTCGTGGCGTACGGCCCTGATGTCGCCCAGGGCCAGGCGTTCCAGGGCCTGTTCGGGTACGGGCAGCCGGATGGCCGCCGAGCGGGCCCGGCGTCCCAGCAGCGGGTCCGCGAGAGCCTCCGTCACCCGTTCCAGGTCGCGGCGGACCACCGCGAGGAACAGAGCAGTGTGCCGGTCGGCGGGATCGCCGTGGTCGAGGACGTGGTGGAGCGTCTCGTAGGCGCCCGGAGCGAGGGTGCGGGCGTACCGCGCCAGGGCGCTCGTACGGGCCGGGAAGGGCAGGGTGTCGAAGTGGGCCCTCAGCCAGGCGGGCGTCAGGGGCGCCGGCGGGTTCTGGGGCTGTCGGGACGGCGTCGGGGACGCCTCGTGTGCGGCCATCAGCGCTCACCGTGGAGTCGCTGGGCCCCCTTTCCAGAAGTCATGTCGGCCATGGTGGGGTGCCGCCGATCACCTGCGCAAACGAATTTCTCGCGCCGCTCCGATCTCCTTCCTCCGCACAGCACTTCACATACGGCGAGCCCATTCCATGTGGCCCCGACCCATGGATGGCGCCCTGCCGCACTCGCACCATGAGGCAGCCCGCGACTCCCCGACCCGTCCTGGAGGCCCTCATGCGCCTGTCCCGAGGCATCCCGCTCCTCGCCGCCACACTGGTGGCCACGGCCCTCACCTGGCCGACTCCCGCCGCAGGCACGGCAGATGGTCACTGCGCACGACAGGACCGCGCCCACGTGCCGGGCGCGGCCTTCCAACGGAGCGCGTGCCTGACGGACCTGACGACGACCGGGCTGGCCGGCACCCCGTACACCGACATGGCCGACCAGGCGGGGCTGACGGCCAGGGCGACCCGCACCCCGTCCGGGGTTCCCGGTGTGCAGATCGACGGCTACTTCCCGGACTCCTCCCGGTTCAACGCCACCCACGGATGGCAGCACGACGCCCAGTTCGTGATCAGGCTGCCGGACCGCTGGAACGGCGGACTCGTCGTCACCGGCGCACCGGGTACGCGCAGGCAGTACGCCACGGACACGGCGATCTCCGACCACGTGCTCGCGCGGGGCTACGCCTACGCCGCGACCGACAAGGGGAACAACGGCGCCGACTTCTACCGCGACGGCACCCGCCCCGGTGACGCGGTCGCCGAGTGGAACGCCCGCACCACCCAGCTCACGCGCGCGGCCAAGCGTGCGGTGGCCCGGCGTTACGGGCACGCGCCGACGCGCACGTACATGACGGGTATCTCCAACGGCGGTTATCTGACGCGCCGGCAGCTGGAGAACCATCCGGAGCTGTACGACGGCGGCGTGGACTGGGAGGGCACGCTGTGGACCGCGGACGGCCCGAATCCGCTCACCTCGCTGCCCACGGCCGTGGCCCGTACGACCGGCTCGGCGCGGGACGAGGACCTGTACGCGGTGGGCTTCCCGCGCGCCTCGGAGTTCCTGTGGCCGTACCACGAGAAGGCCTACTGGGGAGTCACGCAGAAGATCTACCGCGCCGAGTTCGACCCGGCGTACGATCCGGCCTGCCCCGGCCCGACCGCCGGGACCACCACGGAGCAGGTGCTGGCGCCCTGTGCCACCGACGCGGTCTACGACTACGCCGCACGCCCGGCGTCCGTCCATCGCGCCGTGGCCCGGGTGGCGCTGACCGGACGGATCGGCCGACCGCTGATCACCCTGCACGGCGACCTGGACGCGCTGCTGCCCGCGGCCGCCGACTCCGATGTGTACGCGCGCATGATCGACGCGAGCGGCAGGGGCCGGCTGCACCGCTACTACACGGTCGAGGGCGGCACCCATGTCGACGGCCTGTACGACACCTATCCGGACCGGCTGCGGCCGATACTGCCCTGCTACCGGTCGGCCTTCGACGCGCTGGTGTCATGGGTGGAGCGAGGCACCCCGCCGCCCGCGGACCATGCCGTGAGCAGGCCCGCGAGCGGCGACGTGGTCGACTCCTGCACCCTGGCCGACCGGGCCGAGGCGGCCCGGTAGCCCAAGGGGTCTCAGCGACCGAGCTCCTTGCGTGTGACTCGGCGCAACCGGCGCCGCTGCGAGGGGTCCAGCGTGAGGTACGCGGCGGCCGGTACTCCCAGGACTATCAGGAGCGCGGCCCACCACGGCAGCCAGAACAACAGAAGGATGCCGACCGCCACACCTCCTGCGGCGATCTTCGCGTTCTTCGACATGTGTCGCCTCCTTCGCGGCCACTGCCGCTCTCTGTCCTGAGAACGGGCCCGCGCTCTCCACGGTTCCGCACCTCGACCCTGAGACGTCCCTGAGGCGCTACCCCTAGGCGTCCCTGAGACAGGGATACCCGTCCCCGCCATGAGGTGACCCACATCACGGCCCGGTCATTCCGGGCCGGCCGGGCAAGTGCTGTATCCTCGGCCACTCCGCGCTGAGTAGTCAAGTTTGAGGAGTGTCGCATTCCTGTGCCGAGGATTCCCGCGGCAACACCGTCCGAGATCTCTGAACTGGCCCGTTGCTGTGCCGTGTTCGTCCCCGGCGACCCGGCCCGCACCGGTTCCGTCGCCTTCTGGGACCCCGATGGCGACGCGCCGCCGGCCGTCGCGTCGGGGTCCGTCCAGGACCTGACCGTCGTCGTGCCCGGCGAGGACGGGGTGGAGACGGTGACCGTGCCTGCCGTGCTGCTGCCGGTGCGGGCGGCCCTGCCCGTCCTCACGCGTGCGCGTGCCGCCACCCACGGCCATCGGGCGACCGTGTTCTGGGGCACGGCCGCCGTGCACGCCCTGCAGCTCGCGGCCCGTGGACTGCTGCTGCCCGGCCTGTCCGAGGGCGACCACGACGCCTGGCGCGTGGGTCCGTTGCGCCCCGAGGACATCGAGCGCGTCCGGGCGCTGGCCGCGGCGATGCCTCCCGAGGCGCACGCCGTACCGCTCGACGGCGGCACACCGCTGCGGCTGCCCGACCCCGAGCGGCTGCTGCGCGCCTTCCTCGACGCGATCGCCGACACGCTGCCCCGCTCCCCCGCCGCGTCGCTCGTGACCGGCGGTGCCTCCTACGCGGCGCGGGAACCGCAGCACGTGCCCGGGCACCGGGCCTGGGCGGCCGATGTGGCCGCCGGCCACGACGCGGGCGTACGGCTGTCGCTGCGGATCGAGGTACCCGGGCTCTCGACCGCCGCGCAGGACGAGGCCGCACCGGCGTTCCGGGCCGTGCCGCAGGTGCACGACGTGAGCGATCCGGCACTGGTCGCGGACGCCGCCGAGGTGTGGGCAGGGCAGGGCGGGGCGTTCGGCCCTCGTGCGCGGATGGACGCCCTGCTCGCGCTGCGCCGCGCGGCCCGCGCCTGGCCGCCGCTCGCGCCCCTGCTCTCGGCGGCCGTGCCGGACGCGCTCGAACTCGCCGACGACGAGGTCGTCGATCTCCTCTCGGCCGGCGCCCGGACCCTCGCCGTCGCCGGCGTCGACGTGCACTGGCCCAAGGAACTCGCCCGCGAACTGACGGCCCGCGCGGTGGTCGGTCCGCCGGACGACTCGTCGGAGCCCGGCAGACTCTCCTCGGACACCCCGTCGTTCCTCTCCGCCGACGCGCTGCTGGCCTTCAACTGGCGGTTCGCACTCGGCGACCGGCAGCTCACCCGCGAGGAGCTCGACCGACTGGCCGAGTCGAACCGCCCTGTCGTGCGACTGCGCGACCAGTGGGTCCTGATCGACCCGCACGAGGTGCGCCGGGCCCGCGCCCAGCAGGACCGCAAGATCACCCCCGTCGACGCGCTCGGCGCCGCTCTCACGGGCTCCACGGAGATCGACGGCCACCGGGTCGAGGTCCACCCCACGGGATGGCTCGCGGCCCTGCGGGAACGGCTCGCGGACCCCGAGGCGCAACAGCCGGTCGAGCAGCCCGCGGAGCTCGCGGCCACACTGCGGGACTACCAGCGGCGCGGCCTCAACTGGCTGGTGCGGATGACCTCCTTGGGGCTGGGCTGCTGTCTCGCCGACGACATGGGACTCGGCAAGACGATCACGCTCATCGCCCTGCATCTGCACCGGCAGACGGACGCCTCCACCGCCGGTCCCACGCTCGTGGTGTGCCCGACCTCCCTCATGGGCAACTGGCAGCGCGAGATCGAGAAGTTCGCTCCCGGCACGCGCGTGCGCCGCTTCCACGGGCCACGACGGGACCTGGACGCCGTGGCCGACGGGGAGTTCGTGCTCACCACGTACGGCACGATGCGGCTCGACGCCGGCCGGTTGGCCGACGTGTCGTGGGGCATGGTCGTGGCGGACGAGGCACAGCACGTCAAGAACCCGTACTCGGCGACGGCACGGCAGCTGCGTTCCATCGGCGCACGCGCACGCGTGGCGCTCACCGGCACCCCGGTGGAGAACAACCTGTCGGAGCTGTGGGCCATCCTCGACTGGACGACTCCCGGCCTGCTGGGCCGCCTCGGCACGTTCCGCGCGCGGTACGCGCAGGCCATCGAGGGCGGCCGGGACCCGAGGGCCGCCGAGCGGCTGTCGCGGCTGGTGCGCCCGTTCCTGCTGCGCCGCCGCAAGTCGGATCCGGGCATCGCTCCGGAGCTGCCGCCGAAGACGGAGACGGACCGGGCAGTGTCGCTCACCAAGGAGCAGGCGGGTCTGTACGAGGCCGTCGTGCGCGAGACGCTCGCGGAGATCTCCGGCGCCGACAACATGGCGCGGCGGGGGCTGATCGTGAAGCTGCTGACCGGGCTGAAGCAGATCTGCAACCACCCGGCGCAGTACCTCAAGGAGGACCGGCCGAGGATCGTCGGACGGTCCGGAAAGCTGGAACTCCTGGACGAGTTGCTCGACACCATCCTGTCCGAGGGGGCGAGCGTGCTGGTCTTCACGCAGTACGTGCAGATGGCCCGTCTCATCGAGCGACACCTTGCCTCCCGCGGGGTGCCCTCGCAGTTCCTGCACGGCGGCACGCCCGTCGCTCGGCGGGAGGCGATGGTCCAGCGCTTCCAGGACGGTGAGGTCCCGGTGTTCCTGCTGTCGTTGAAGGCGGCGGGTACGGGGCTGAACCTCACCCGGGCCGAGCATGTCGTGCACTACGACCGCTGGTGGAATCCGGCCGTGGAGGCGCAGGCCACCGACCGTGCGTACCGGATCGGGCAGAACCGGCCGGTGCAGGTGCACCGGTTGATCGCGGAGGGCACCATCGAGGACCGCATCGCCGACATGCTGAGCCGCAAGCGGGAGCTGGCCGACGCGGTGCTCGGCGCCGGGGAGGCGGCGCTCACGGAACTGACGGACGCGGAGCTGGCGGATCTGGTCGAACTGCGAGGGGGCACACGATGAGTGACGACACTGAGCGCACGTTCGCCGCGTTGCCTCCCGCGCACGGGAGGGGCTTCGCGCAGAGCTGGTGGGGCCAGGCCTGGTTGAAGGCGCTGGAGGACGCCGCGCTCGACACCGCGCAGGTGAAGACCGGCCGAAGGCTCGCGCGCGCGGGAGCCGTCGGCGCGGTGTCGGTACGGCCGGGGCGCATCACGGCCGTCGTCCAGGATCGCGACCGCACCCCGCACCGGGCCGATGTGCTGTTGGAGCAACTGTCCGACGACCAGTGGGACCGCTTCCTGGACATGACCGTCGAGCGCGCCGGCCATGTCGCGGCTCTCCTGGACCGCGACATGCCTCCGCACCTGGTCGAGGACGCGGCGGCCGCGGGCGTCGAACTCCTGCCGGGGATGGGCGATCTGGAGCCGGAGTGCGACTGCGGCGCCTGGGACCACTGCGGGCACACGGCGGCGCTCTGTTACCAGGTGGCGCGACTGCTGGACGAGGACCCCTTCGTCCTGCTGCTGATGCGGGGCCGCGGTGAGCGCGCCCTGCTGGACGCCCTCCAGGACCGCACCGCCGTACCCGATGAGGCGCCGGCCCTCCGGGAGGGCGTGGACGCCGCCGAGGCGTACGCGGCCGGGGACATCCTTCCGCCGCTGCCCGCCCTGCCGGAACTCCCCGAGGAGCCCGGTGTACCGCCGTCCCTGGACACCGAGACGCCGGCCCCTTCCGGTGTCGATCCGGCCGCCCTGGAGTTCCTGGCCGCCCGGACCGCGGCACAGGCACACCGTCTGCTGGCCGAACGCGACGCCTTCGACGACGAGTTGACGGTCGCCCAGGACGCCGTCCGCCTCGCGGCGGGCACTCCCGGGACGGCCGTGCTGGAGCGGCTGTCGGAGGGCTCGGGGCGCACCCTGGAGGAGTTGGCGCCGGCCATGCGCGCGTGGCGGGACGGAGGCGTGGCCGCGCTGGACGTGCTCGAGGAGGAATGGACGGTCGGAGGTGAAACGCTCGCACGCGCGCGTGCCGCGCTCGACTCGGCGTGGGACGAGGAGGAGCGGCCGTCGTTGCGGGCGAGAGGCAACCGGTGGACGGTGGTGGGCTCTTCGAGCCAGTTGCGCCTCGGACGGGACGGCCGCTGGTGGCCGTACCGGAAGGAGCGGGGCCGCTGGGTGCCCGCGGGGGGCGCCGTCCAGGATCCCGCGACCGCGCTGGCCGCGGCCCAGGAGGCCCTGGAGATAGATTGACGTGCCATGAGGCACTTCGGCCATGACATCCTCACCGTCGGGGACGAGCTCACCGAGGCGTACGTCGAGATCTTCACCGCCCCGCCCTGGGGCGACCGGAACGCCGAGGAGACCCGCTCGGCGTTCCGGGAGCGTCTGGAGACGGACGCGCACCGCCCCGGCTTCCGTGCCGTCCTGGCGCTCTCGGACAGCGGTGGCGTGGACGGCTTCGTCACGGGCTGGACCACGCCGTCTCCCTTCCGCAGCGACCGCGCGTACGGCAAGGTGACCCGACGGCTCGGCGCCGACCGGGTCGACGAGCTGCTGGTCGGCGCCTTCGAGGTCGACGAGTTGGGCGTACGGTCGCGAGCCCGCGGCACGGGTCTGGGCCGTCGGCTGCTGTCGGCCCTCACCGCCACCGTGCCCGGGGGCCGGGCATGGCTGCTGACCTGGGACCAGGCGCACGACACGCTCGCGTTCTACCGGCGTACCGGCTGGACGGAGCCCGAACCGCTGCCAGGCCAGGAGACGGACGTGGTCGTGTTCCTGGCACCCGCCGGGGCTGCTACGACTCCGTGAGGCGGCCCTGCCACAGCATCGGCAGGACGTGGTCCCTGACCGCCGGCGCGATCCGGATGTCGTCCTCGTGCCCGGTGATCCAGCGCAGATGGGCGAGTTCGGCGGCGGGGCGGGGCACCTGGGCGAGGCGGGCACCGTAGAGGGACATCCGCATGGGCACGCCTTCGAGGGCCGCCACGGCCTCGACATCGGCCAGGAACCGCGGTTCCAGGGGCCGTACCCCCAACTCCTCGTCCAGCTCGCGGTACAGGGTCTCCAGGGGCGCCTCACCCGGGTCCGGTTTGCCGCCAGGCACATAGAAGACCTCGGGAGCCGCCTGCTTGCTCACCACCAGGAGCCGCCCCTTGCGGACGAACGCGGCCGCCACGACTTCCAGCACCTCTTGTGTCATGGGCCCCATCCTCACCCACGCTCGACGAGCCCCTGCCACACTTCGTTCACCTGCCGGTCGCACCGCGTTCGACACGGGGCCCAAATCTGGCCGCTGTCAGTGAACTTGTTCACCCAGGAGGCCCGATGTCCCCGTCTGCCACCGGCCGGCGCCGCGTCCACCGTTCCCTCGCGGCGGGCGTGCCCTTCGCCGTGCTGGCCGCGCTCGTGGCCGCTTCCCCGGCCCAGGGCGCCTCGTCGGGCGACCCGCATGTCGTCCGCACGGCGGCCCTCGGGGACATCCCGCTGGGCGCGTTCAGCAACACGCTGCTGCCCGGCACGGTGGGTGACGACCGGGGCGTGGACCTCGGCGGCATCGGCAGCGACATCTACCCGGCGGGCCGCAAGGGCGAGTTCTGGACCGTCACCGATCGCGGGCCGAACGGCCAGATCAAGGTCGACGGCACGAAGCGCCGTACGTTCCCCGTGCCCGGATTCGATCCGGCGATCGTGAAGATCAAGGTGTCGGGCGGCACGGTGAAGGTGCTGGACGCGATCCCGATCACCACCTCCTCCGGCAAGCCGGTCACCGGGCTGTCGAACCAGGAGGGGCGCGACGAGGCGCCGTTCACCTATGACGCGAGGACGCCTCTGTCGTACAACCCGAGCGGGCTGGACACCGAGGGCATCGTGCGGGCCACGGACGGCAGTTTCTGGCTCGTCGACGAGTACGGGCCCTCGCTGGTCCATGTCTCCGCGCGCGGGAAGGTGCTGACGCGTTACGTCCCCGAGGGGCTGCACCTCACCGGCGCCGGCTATCCGGTGGCGGAGGCGCTGCCCGCCGTCCTGCTGCACCGGAAGATCAACCGCGGCTTCGAGGGGCTCGCCCGACTGCCGGGCGGCGACCTGGTACTGGCCGTGCAGAGCCCGCTGTCCCTGCCGGACACCGATGCCGGAGAGGCGTCGCGGACGACCCGTCTGCTGCGGTTCTCGCCCAGGAAGCAGGCGGTCACCGCCGAGTACGCGTACCGCTTCGACCCGGTGGACGTCGTCGACCCGAGCGAGGACGACACCTCCGAGCTGAAGATCTCCTCGGTGGTCGCGGTGGGCGGCGACCGTCTGCTGGTCGAGGAGCGCACCGACAAGGCGGCACGGCTCCAGCTCGTCCGCCTGGACCGCAAGGCGAACATCCTCGGCGGCCCCTACGACGACGACACGACGTCCCCGTCGCTGGAGCAGCTCGACGATCCGGCCGCCTCGGGCGTGCCGGTGCTCGCCAAGCGCCTGGTCGTCGACCTGGGCACGCTCGACGGGGTGCCGGGGAAGATCGAGGGCGTCGCGCGCGTGGACCGCGACACGCTCGCCCTGATCAACGACAACGACTTCGGGATGACCGACGGCACCGGCGCGTTCGACGCTCAGGGCCGGCTGGTCGACAGCGGGGTGGAGACGACGGTGACGTACGTGCGGCTGCCACGCGGCATCTGATCACGTCAGGGGTGCGGTGAGCTTGCGGGTGCCCTGGGTGTCGGCTGCCAGGCTGCAGGCGACGTTGTCGATGCCGAGCCGGTAGCCGGCGGGGTCCGGGTACTGCACCAGGACGCCGCGCACGGTTCCGCCGGGCTGGTCCGCCGCCTTGCTGTCGAGGGTCCGCTCGCACAGGTCCGACGCGGCCTTCTTCAGGGCCGCGTCGGTCGTGTAGTCGCCCTCGAGTTCCGCGATCTTCACGACCTCGGCGTCGTGCGGTTTCCCGCAGGGGCGTTTGGCCGCCTGCCCGGGCCGGTCGCCGTCGGTGTCGAAGCAGTCGCCGGTCCGCAGCATGTAGTAGGGCACTTCGTCGGACGCGAAGGACGGGATCAGCGATTCGAGGCCGCTCGGGAACTCGCTCGGCAGGTCGGTGGGGAACTGTGAGGGCAGTCGGGTCGGCAGCTTCGTCGGGAGCTCGCTGGGCAGTCCGGTCGGCAGGCTCAGTGTGGGGCGGGGCGAACTGCTCGCGCTGGGCTTGTCGCCCGGCGAGTCGTCGTCGTTGCCCGACGCCATCAGCACGACCGCTGCGACGGCGGCACCGACCACGAGCACGGTGAGCAGGACGAACAGCGGATTGCGGCCCCGGCCCGGGCCACCGGGCGGTTCCGGCGGAGGAGGCGGGTCCCATCCCCCGTACGAGGGCGGTCCGTTGCCTCCGGGAGGCGGGCCGTACCCGCCCGGGGGCCCGTAGCCCCCTCCCGAGGAGCCGAAGCCTTCAGGAGGAGGGCCGAAGCCGCCGCCGTAGGGCGGCGTGTCGTCCGGCGGCCCGGGCGGCTGAGGCGGTACGGGCGGCATGGCCATACCGTCCAGGGTCGCCGTGCGCGGGACACGGCGCGACCCCCGTACGGAAGTTGATACCGACTCATGCCATGGATGGCATCGTTCCGGAGCATTCCGCACGGGGGACGGTCAACCGCGGAGACCGAATCACACACGCACGCGCGCGTGCGTTCAGCCGCGGGCGCCCAGCAGGTGGTCCATCGCCAGCTGGTCGAGCTGCTCGAAGGCCATACCGCGCGCGGCGGCGGCCTCCACGTCGAACTCCTCGAAGGCCGTACGGTCCGCGAGCAGCGACTTCAGGCCGTCCGCCGCCGTGGGCTGCGCCAGCTCGTCCAGACGCGCGGCCCGCAGCGCCTCCTGGACCTGCGGGTCGGCACGGAAGGCGGCCGCACGCTCCTTGAGGATGAGGTAGTTGCGCATGCAGCCCGCGGCCGACGCCCAGACACCGTCGAAGTCCTCGGTCCGCGGCGGCTTGAAGTCGAAGTGCTTCGGACCCGCGTAACCGGCGGTCTCCAGCAGGTCGACCAGCCAGAAGGCGGACCGCAGGTCGCCCGCGCCGAAGCGCAGGTCCTGGTCGTACTTGATGCCGGACTGGCCGTTGAGGTCGATGTGGAAGAGCTTGCCCGCCCACAGGGCCTGCGCGATGCCGTGCGGGAAGTTCAGCCCGGCCATCTGCTCGTGGCCGACCTCCGGGTTGACGCCGTACAGCTCCGGGCGCTCCAGGCGCTCGATGAACGCCAGGGCGTGCCCGACCGTCGGGAGCAGGATGTCGCCGCGCGGCTCGTTCGGCTTGGGCTCGATCGCGAACTTCAGGTCGTAACCCTGCTCGGTCACGTACTCGCCGAGGAGGTCGAAGCCCTCCTTCATGCGGTCCAGGGCCACGCGTACGTCCTTGGCGGCACCGGACTCCGCACCCTCACGGCCGCCCCAGGCGACGTAGGTCTCGGCGCCGAGCTCGACCGCCAGGTCGATGTTGCGGATCGTCTTGCGCAGGGCGTAGCGGCGCACGTCACGGTCGTTCGCCGTGAACGCGCCGTCCTTGAAGACGGGGTGCGTGAAGAGGTTGGTGGTGGCCATCGGCACCTTCATGCCGGTCGCGTCGAGGGCCTCCCGGAAGCGCTTGATGTGGCCCTCGCGCTCGGTGTCCGAGGACCCGAAGGGGATCAGGTCGTCGTCATGGAAGGTCACACCGTGCGCGCCGAGCTCGGCCAGGCGCCGCACGGTCTCGACAGGGTCCAGGGCACGCCGCGTGGCGTCGCCGAACGGGTCCCTTCCCTGCCAGCCGACGGTCCACAGGCCGAAGGTGAACCTGTCCTCGGGGGTGGGCTGGTAGTTCATGTCGCGGCTCCTTGCTCGCTTGCGACTATTTCGTCATGGCCGTTTACAAATTAGTATGCGATCGCGTCTCTGGGAAGAGACAAGATGTCTCCGACGGTCTTCGGACGGAGACACGAGCCGCTTGAGCACGCAAAAGGGAGAGCCCGATGTCAGCTGCCGAGGGTCCGCTCGTCGTCGGCGTGGACACGTCCACGCAGTCCACCAAGGCCCTGGTCGTCGACGCGTCGACCGGAAGGGTGGTGGCGAGCGGACAGGCGTCGCACACCGTCTCCTCCGGGGCGGGGCGCGAGAGCGACCCGCGTCAGTGGTGGGACGCGCTGTGCGAGGCCCTGCACCAGTGCGGTGACGCGGCCCGCGAGGCCGCCGCCGTGTCGATCGGCGGGCAGCAGCACGGCCTCGTCACGCTGGACGCGCAGGGCGAGCCGGTACGCCCCGCCCTGCTGTGGAACGACGTGCGCTCCGCTCCGCAGGCCGCCCGGCTCATCGAGGAACTGGGCGGACCGAAGGCCTGGGCGGAGCGCACCGGCAGTGTGCCGGGCCCGTCCTTCACGGTCACGAAGTGGGCCTGGCTCGCCGAGAACGAGCCGGACTCGATCCGCGCGACCAAGGCGGTGCGCCTCCCGCACGACTACCTCACCGAGCGCCTCACGGGCCACGGCACGACCGACCGCGGCGACGCCTCCGGCACCGGCTGGTGGGCATCGGCGACCGAGGCGTACGACGAGGAGACCCTCTCGCACGTCGGTCTCGACCCCGCCCTGCTGCCGCGCGTCGTCCGGCCGGGCGAGGTCGCGGGGACCGTGCGCGACCGCCACGACCTGCCGTTCTCCAAGGGCACCCTGGTCGCCCCGGGCACCGGCGACAACGCGGCCGCCGCGCTGGGCCTCGGACTGCGTCCCGGCACCCCCGTACTGAGCCTGGGCACGTCGGGCACGGTGTACGCGGTCTCCAAGCGGCGCCCCTCCGACCCGACCGGCACCGTGGCCGGGTTCGCCGACGCGCACGGCGACTGGCTGCCGCTGGCCTGCACCCTGAACTGCACGCTCGCCGTCGACCGCGTCGCCGCCCTGCTCGGCCTCGACCGGGAGGCCGTGGAGCCCACCACCGGGGTCACACTCCTGCCCTACCTGGACGGCGAGCGCACCCCCGCGCTACCGGGCGCCTCCGGGCTCCTGTACGGCCTGCGGCACGACACCACCGGCGGTCAGCTCCTCCAGGCCGCCTACGACGGTGCCGTCCACGCGCTGCTCGGCGCGCTCGACCTGGTCCTCGACGAGGACGCGGACCGTTCGGTCCCGCTGCTGCTGATCGGCGGCGGTGCCCGGGGCAGGGCCTGGCAGGAGACCGTACGCCGGCTCTCGGGCCGTCCCGTGCAGATCCCCGAGGCCAAGGAGCTCGTCGCCCTCGGCGCGGCCGCCCAGGCGGCGGGCCTGCTGACCGGCGAGGACCCGGCCGCGGTCGCCCGGCGCTGGAACACGACCGCCGGCCCGGTGCTGGAGGCCGTGGAGCGGGACGAGACGACGATGGCGAGGATCTCCGGGGTACTCTCCGACGCGGCTCCGCTGCTGGACAGGCCGACGGAGACCGGCTGAGACGTCCGCCGCCGGGCAGGCGCACGGCGGCCCGCCGAGGTCGCCACCGCCTGCCGGGCTCGCGGAGAACCGTATCGATCACCAGAGGACTGACGGAGGCATGACCGCACCGCTGCACGACGCCCACCCGGCCGGACCGGGGCGCGCGCTGCCCGACACCCAGCAGGGCATGCGCCGCCGCAACCTGGCCCGGGTGATGCACACCGTCAGCGCCGAGGGACCGCTCTCCCGTGCCGCCGTCGCCTCACGGATCGGGCTGACCCGTGCGGCCGTCTCGACCCTCGTAGACGAGCTCATACGCTCGGGCCTGCTCGAAGAGCTCGGCCCCGAGCGGCCGGGCCGGGTGGGCCGCCCCGGGTCGGCGCTCGCCGTCAGCGCGCACGGCCCCGCAGGGATCGGCGCCGAGGTCGGCGTCGACCACCTCGCGGTCTGCGCGGTCGACCTGCGCGGCCAGGTACGGGCCCGTGCCGTACGGCACGGTGCCAACCGCGGCCGCTCCCCCGCGCCGGTGATCGAGGAGCTCACCGAGCTGATCGACCGGGTCGTCGCCGAGGCGGAGGGCGAGGGCCTGTGGCCGACGGGGCTCGCCGTGGCCGTGCCCGGCCTGGTGGCGCGCGACGGCCGTACGGTCGTGCGCGCCCCGAACCTCGACTGGCACGACACCGACCTCGGCGCCCTGCTGCCCACGGCGTACCCGCTGACCGTGGACAACGAGGCCAACTTCGGCGCCCTCGCCGAACTCTGGCTCGGCGACGGCACCCCACCCGACTTCCTGCACGTGTCGGCGGAGATCGGCATCGGTGCGGCCGTCGTCGTGGCCGGCGGTCTGCTGCGGGGGACCCGCGGCTTCGCGGGCGAACTGGGTCATGTGCCGGTGGAACCCGAGGGGCCGCAGTGCCCGTGCGGTGGGCGTGGCTGCCTGGAGCAGTACGCCGGTGAGGAGGCGGTGCTGCGTGCGGCCGGTCTGGAGCCGGGGGGCGACCGGGTCGGGCTGCTCGCGGCGCGTGCCGCCGAAGGGGACGAGGACGTACGTCGTGCCCTGCGGGACGCGGGGCGGGCGCTCGGCGTCGCGCTCACCGGGGCGGTCAATCTGCTGGACCCCGAGAACGTGGTGCTGGGCGGTGAGCTGTCCGGGCTCGCACCGTGGCTGCTGCCCTCGCTGGAGGCCGAGCTGGCCCGGCGGACCGCGGGACCGCCGTGTCCGGTGTCCGTGTCGATGCTGGGTCCCGAGGGGCCGCTGCTGGGGGCCGCTCACTCGGTGGTGCGGGCCGTCCTCGACGACCCTGCCGCTGTGGCCGAACGGGCCTGCCCCCAGGGCGACTCCGGTCCGGTCCGCTCGCCTCGTTCACCCGGCTGAGTGAGCGAGTTCTCCACAGGTCGCAGGCCGTCCACCGGAACACGCTGCGTCCTTCTGCCCAACCCGCGAGCGACGTACCGTGATGCGCGCGAGCCGCTCGAGCCGGTGCGGCATCCGCCTTCCGCGAAACGGAGCAGTGCAGCCATGAGCGACCCCCGGATCCTGACCGTGCGGCCCGAACCGGGCGAGTACGCCTGGACGTTCGGCGGTGCGCCGCCCGTGGCGCGCATCGCGCCCGGCACGGTTCTCGACCTGTACACCGAGGACTGCTTCGCCGGACGGGTGCGGTCCGAGAAGGATCTGGTCTCCGAAGTGTGCGAGTTCCCGTTCCTGAACCCTCAGACCGGTCCCTTCCACGTGGAGGGCGCCGAGCCGGGCGACACGGTCGCCGTGCACTTCGTGTCGATCGAGCCGGCCCGGGACTGGGCCGCGTCCACCACGGTCCCCCTCTTCGGGGCGCTCACCTCCACCCACACCACGGCCACCCTGCAGCCACCCCTCCCGGAGACCGTCTGGATCTGGCAGCTGGACCGGACCCGCCGCACCGCGCTGTTCCGGGCACACGACAGCGACTTCGAGGCCGAGCTGCCCATGGACCCGATGCACGGCACCGTGGGAGTGGCCCCTGCCAACCTGGAGGTCCGCTCGGCGCTGGTGCCCGACGCGCACGGCGGGAACATGGACACACCGGAGATGCGGGCCGGCGTCACCTGCTACCTCGGTGTGAACGTCGAGGGCGCGTTGCTCAGCCTCGGCGACGGACATGCCCGGCAGGGCGAGGGCGAGACCTGCGGGGTCGCCGTCGAGTGCGCGATGAACACCGTCGTGATCGTGGAGCTGCTGAAGGGGATCGCGACGCCCTGGCCACGCATCGAGTCGGACACCCACATCATCTCGACGGGGTCGGCGCGCCCGCTGGAGGACGCGTTCCGGATTTCCCAACTCGACCTGGTGCGATGGCTGGTGCGCGACTACGGGTTCAGCGAGCTGGACGCGTACCAGTTCGCGACCCAGGCCGTCGAGTCGCCGCTGGCCAATGTGTGCGACACCAACTACACGTGCGTGGCGAAGATCCGCAAGGAGTGGCTGCCCGCGCGGGAGACGCACCGTGGTGTGCACGCGCGGCTGAGGGAGACCGCGGCAACCGTCCGTCCCTGACCCGCGTCTCGGTCAACACCGCACCACCGAAAGGCGATCGTCCATGGAACGGGCAAGACCGCTGCCGAGCAGGCGACGGCTCCTGAAGGGCGCCGCCCTCACCGCCGTCCCGTACGCGCTGCTGCCGGAGGCGCGCGCCGGAGCGGACACCCACGCCGTCGACCACCCGCTCGCCGAGTGGCAGCCGGCGACGTCCGCCAACCGCACCGCGGCGAACCGCCCGACGAGCCACCCGATCGACCTCGTGATCATCCATGTGACGCAGACGAGCTACCGCAAGACCCTGGGAGTCTTCCGGAGTCCCGGGAAGCAGGTCTCCGCCCACTACGTGGTCCGTTCCCGGGACGGCAACATCGCGCAGTGCGTGCGTGAGGCCGACATCGCCTGGCACGCGGGGAACTGGGACCACAACACGCGCAGTATCGGCATCGAGCACGAAGGGTGGGTGGACCGCCCCGAATACTTCACCGACGTCCTGTACGAACAGTCGGCGCGGCTGACGGCCGGCATCTGCGCCAAGTACGCGATCCCGAAGGACCGGGCGCATGTCATCGCGCACCACGAGGTACCGGGTTCGGACCATACCGACCCCGGGCCGCACTGGGACTGGGAGCGCTATATGGGGCTGGTCGAGCGCGCCGGGCAGTGATGTCGTTCGGGTGACGCCGGTCGAAACGGTTGTCCGCGCGCGTACCGGGAGTGACGATGTCTCCAGCCGCATCGCCTTTCGGGGAGGCCGAGTTGACCGATCCGTGGGTGGCCCTGGAGCCGGGGGCCGACCCCGCCGAGCATGCGCGGATGCTGCGCCGCGCGCACGAGACGTTCACCGAGGCGGGTACCGTGCCGCGGCCGGTGCGCCCGGTGGTGGCGGACTCGTGGCGGCGTTCCGCGCGGGCCGGTGTCGGGCCCGACGGGAGCGCGAGCGTCGAGCTCATGGACGGCGACCTCGGCGTCTATCGGGCGGAGCATCCGCTGGCCCGGGTGATGCCGCTCTTCCGTGAACTGCTGGGCACGTTCGCGGCCGACGGGGAGCATCTGCTCGCGGTGTGCGACGCGCACGGCAGGCTGCTGTGGGTCGAGGGGCATGCGTCGACCCGGCGGCAGGCGGGGCTGATGAACTTCGTGCCGGGGGCGCGATGGGCGGAGACCGCGGTCGGGACCAACGCGCCGGGGACGGCGGTCGCCCTCGACCGGCCGGTGCAGGTGTTCGCCGCCGAGCACTTCATCCGGCGGGTGCAGCCGTGGACCTGCGCGGCGGCTCCGGTGCACGATCCCCGGACCGGGCGGGTGCTGGGTGCCGTGGACATCACCGGCGGGGACGGGCTCGCGCATCCGCACAGTCTGGGCTTCGTCCAGGCGGTCGCACGGGCCGCGGAGTCCCATCTGGCACTGCTCGCCCCGGAGATGCCCGCGGCCGACCTGACCGAGCTGACCGCGCTGGGCCGTGACGAGGCCCAACTGCTCACCGGCGGCCGCCGGATCAGGCTCAGCCGCCGGCACAGCGAGATCATGGTGCTGCTGTCCCGCCATCCGGAGGGGCTGACCGGCGACGAGCTGCTGTGCGCGCTGTACGAGGACGAGTCGGTGACGCCGGTGACACTGCGCGCCGAACTGGCCAGGCTGCGCAGGGTGCTCGGCCCCGGCCTGCTGGCCTCGCGCCCCTACCGGCTCACCGTGCCGGTCGAGTCCGATGTCTCCGTCGTGGAACGGCGACTGGAGACCGGTGCGGTCACGGCCGCGGCGACGGCGTACTCCGGTCCGCTGCTGCCCGCTTCCCAGGCCCCGTCGGTGGTGCGCTTCAGGCACCGTCTCGCCGACGGCCTCCGTACGGCGCTGGTCGCCCGCCGCGACCCCGACCTGCTGGCGGACTGGGCGCACACGCCGTGGGGCGAGGACGACTTCGAGGTGTGGCGGGCCCTGGCGGCGGCCCGTCCGACGGCGGCGGTGCGCTCGCGCCTGGCGGCCCTGGAGGCGGAGCTGTCGACACCGGGCGTACGGCGCCGGGGAGTCGCGGCACCGTAGGCGCGCCTCCCCGGCCACTGCCCACCGCCCCTGCCCCCTGCCGCCTGCCCCTGAGGCCGACGGCAACGTAGTTGCAACGTCCCCATCCCTAGCCTCGCGCAGAGAGCTGCCCAACGGCGGGCAGCGCTGCTGCAGGGAGGCAGACCAGCATGACCCGTTACGCGGCGCCCGGCACCGAGGGCGCGATCGTCTCCTACCAGGCGCGCTACGACCACTTCATCGGCGGCGAGTACGTACCGCCGGCCCGTGGGCAGTACTTCGAGAACCCCTCACCGGTCAACGGGCAGCCGTTCACCGAGGTCGCGCGCGGCACGGCGGAGGACGTGGAGCGGGCGCTCGACGCGGCACACGCGGCCGCCCCGGCGTGGGGCCGTACGTCGGTGACCGAGCGCTCCGACATCCTGCTGAAGATCGCCGACCGCATGGAGGCGTATCTCGAGCCGCTGGCCGTCGCGGAGAGCTGGGAGAACGGCAAGCCGGTGCGCGAGACGCTGGCGGCCGACATCCCCCTCGCCATCGACCACTTCCGCTACTTCGCGGGGGCGATCCGCGCACAGGAGGGCTCGCTCGGCGAGGTCGACGACGACACGGTGGCGTACCACTTCCACGAACCGCTCGGCGTGGTCGCGCAGATCATCCCGTGGAACTTCCCGATCCTGATGGCGGTGTGGAAGCTCGCCCCCGCCCTCGCCGCGGGCAACGCGGTCGTCATCAAGCCGGCCGAACAGACCCCGGCGTCCATCCACTACTGGATGAGCCTGATCGCCGACCTGCTGCCGCCGGGCGTGGTCAACATCGTCAACGGCTTCGGCGTGGAGGCGGGCAAGCCGCTCGCCTCCAGCGCGCGGGTCGCGAAGGTCGCTTTCACCGGCGAGACCACGACGGGGCGGCTGATCATGCAGTACGCCTCGGAGAACATCAAGCCGGTCACACTCGAACTCGGCGGCAAGTCGCCCAACATCTTCTTCGACGACGTATGGGCGCACGACGACGACTTCCGCGACAAGGCCCTCGAAGGCTTCACCATGTTCGCCCTCAACCAGGGCGAGGTGTGCACCTGCCCGTCCCGGGCCCTGGTCCAGCGCGGCCACTACGCCGAGTTCCTTCAGGCGGCGGTCGCCCGCACCGAACTGATCAAGCCGGGCCACCCTCTGGACACCGACACGATGATCGGCGCCCAGGCCTCCAACGACCAGCTCGAGAAGATCCTCTCCTACCTCGACATCGGCCGGCAGGAAGGCGCGAAGATCCTCACGGGCGGTCAACGCATCGAGTACGACGGTGAGTTGAAGGGCGGCTACTACGTCCAGCCGACCATCTTCGAGGGTGACAACCGGATGCGGATCTTCCAGGAGGAGATCTTCGGACCGGTCGTCTCCGTGGCCTCCTTCGACGACTTCGACGACGCCATCAAAATCGCGAACGACACCCTGTACGGCCTCGGAGCAGGCGTCTGGACCCGCGACATCAACACCGCCTACCGCGCCGGCCGCGCCATCCAGGCAGGCCGCGTCTGGACCAACTGCTACCACGCCTACCCGGCACACGCCGCCTTCGGCGGCTACAAGCAGTCCGGGATCGGCCGCGAGACACACAAGATGATGCTGGAGCACTACCAGCAGACGAAGAACCTTCTCGTTTCCTACAGCCCGAAGAAACTTGGGTTCTTCTAGTGCCTCGAGTCGGTTGCCTGGAGGCATCGTTGCGCTCCAGGCAACCCGACACGAAGGACACCTTGTGGTCTCCGTCGGCTCGGTCACAGCACGACACGGAACAGGTTCCCGGACGGGTCGACCACGGCGTCGAGACGGAGCCCCACACGCAGGGCGGGATGCTGCGAGCGCTTCCAGGTGGCCTCGAACGTCCGGAAGTCCGGCCCGCTGACCCGCAGGACGACCACGGCACCGCCGTCGTCCCCGGTGTCCCATTCGGTGAGCTCGGTGATCTCCGCGGTCGCCGGAACCCCGAAGGCGTCGAGCCGCCGGTTGTACCTCCGTTCGGCGGCGACGGTGAGCCCCAGCGCGAAGCCCAGGGGAACGAGGACCGCCGTGCACACGATTCCGGTGATCATCAGGCCCTGACCGGCGAAGACGCCGAGGACCATCAGGAACGGTCCCAACAGCCCGAGCGCCACGAGAAAGAGGTACATCCAGGCGGCCGCCCAGGGACCGACCTTCGACACCTGTGTCGGCGCGGGGCCGTTCTCCCCGTCGGTCACGTCAGAGTCGCGGTCTCTCGGCCACGCCCCGCGCCGGCTGCGCCGCGAAGGCGCGCAGGGCGTCGAGGCGCTCCGGGTCGTAGGGGAAGATGTGGCGGCGTACTCCCGGGTGCCCGGTGATGATCTCCATCCTGGGCTTGCGGCCGGTGCCGAACTCCAAACGGGGTTCCTGCCAGATGTGCATGCGTTGCGCGACGCCGAAGGCGAACAGCTCCAGCACCCGGCCGTCGAAGGAGAGCAGGGTGGTGTCGGTCGCCAGCACCTCGCTCGGCGGTGTCGTCACGGCGTCTCTCCGTCTCCCGCGTAGAGGTAACCGCCGGGGTTGGCGGGGTCCGCGATCAGTAGTACCTGATCACCGGCGCGGGGGATGCGCAGTTTCGAAACGATGGTCTGGAGCGTGAACGGGTCGGCGGTGACCCCGGTCGGCTGGAGGACCAGGTCGACGACCGGGTCGTAGTTGACCAGCTTGCCGGTGTCGCTGATCGACACGACGACGGCGGGGGTCGTCGGTACGCCCATGGCGAGCAGCTGCCGCACCGTGGTACCGGAGCGGTACGCGCCGAGCGACTGCTGGAGCTTGGCGTAGTCCTCGCCGCCGAGCGTCGCGCGCGTCATACGGCCGTAGAAACCCTTGCCGCCGGCCACCTGCTCCGCGATCTTGGCGGCCTTCTCCTCGCGGCTCCTGCCCTTGCCGAAGATTCCCATGCTGTGCCTGCCCTTCCGGTCCGTTCTGCCTGGTGGTGTGGACGTTAGGAGGCGGGCGGCACCTACCGATCCCAGGTTCGACCACCAGTTCCCCCAGGACGTACGCTCTGCCCATGCCGATCCCGAGCCGGCCGTCGACCGGCGAGCGCCGTCCGCGCGCCATGGTCATCGACACGGCTTGGCGCGGCCTCGGGCCGGGTCCCCAGGCGCTGAGCGGGCCCGGTGGCGCGCCGCTGACCCGGACGGTCAAGCTGATCGTGCTGCCGCTGATCGTCCGGCCCGCGCTGCGTCCGGAGCTCGCCGCCGACTTCCTCGACGCGCGGGAGGCGGAGCGACTCGAGGCGCTGATACGGGAGTCCGGTGCGGTTCTGGAAGCGACGGCACGGTGGTTCACGCTGCTGAAGAAGACCCGCCGGGCACTGGGGATCGTGGCGGGCAACCCGCAGGACCTGTATTTCCAGCGGTGCTTCGAGCTGGCGACCGAGCACGGGGCACCGGGGCCCGGCGCGGGCGCGGTGGCGAGGGTGGTACTCGAAGACGTCGTGGACGCTTCCGGCGGACGGACGGTGGAAGCACTGAGGGAGCATCTGGCGGACGCCGCCCGGCGCGCCCGGCTCGACGCCGAGCTGGCAGCGGCGTGGGACGGACGCGAGGCGGTGCCGGGCTCCGCCGATACGGGCCTGGCGGCCGAGGTTCTCGAGACCTGCGGTGCGGCGGGGGCCGATTCACCGGCCTTCGCCGCCATGGTCCGGGCCGGGCACGGCGGTCTGCTCGGGCGTGCCCTGTGGGCGGCGCACCCGGCCGACGTCTGGGACCGCGCCGACGTACCCCCGCACCTCGGACTGACCGCGCACCGCGTGCCCCCGCGCCCCGAGGTCGGCCGGAGCGCCTCGACCGCCACGCTCCCCGCGCCGTTCGACCGCACGCTCTTCGAACGGCTCTTCACCGTGCTCCAGGTGTCGACCCACCGCGAGCAGCTGCCGACCGTGCCGGAGCTCGTCCGGCGGGAGGTCGCCCGCAGCTGCGCCCCACTCGGCCTGTACGACGAGAGTCTCCGCGTGACCGTCGTGCTCGGCGGCCGGCTCGCGGTGGGCCTCGATCCGCTGGGCGCCGGGACCTCCGTGGCGGGGTCGACGGCGGCACACCGCATCGTCAACAGCCGCTGGCAGCGGGAGGCTTCGGTCCTCCGAGCCCGCAGGATGACCGTCTCCCCCACCGCCGACCCGGACGGCGGTGTGCTGAACGCCCTCGCCCAGGACCTGCGCACCCCGTGGGCCGCGTACATGCGGCGCCTCTGGGTACGGCTGCACGGGCGCGACGTCCGCGACGCGGCACTGCCCGACGCGGCATCGGCCTGGGGCGTGCTCGACGGGGTCGCCCGCTCGGTGATGATGGACCACCGCGCACGAGTCCGTACGGCACTGCGCACCCTGTCGGTGGCCGCCGAGCCCACCGCCGAGCCGAGGAGCGCGTGATGCCCGAACGGCGCTGTGCCGTCACGCGAGCCGAGGACCGCACCGTACGCATCGCGGGACCCTCCGCCGGTCCCCCCTTCACCCTGGCCGTTCTCGACGTCGCGGGCGCCGTCCTGACCTGGCCCGTCCTCGGCCCGACAGGTCTGCCGGCAGCGGAGATCCACGACGTGGGGCAGGCCCAGCAGTGGCTGTGGGCGGTCTACGGCGAGCGTGCGGCCGCCGCTGTCGACGCCGTCGCGTCGGGAGGCCCGGCCGCCGAGCTGACGCTGCCCGAGCAGCCGACCGCCCTCGCCGAGGCTGCCGCTCGCCTGGCCCTCGGGCACTGGGCGGCCCGCTGGTGGCCGACGTCGTATCTGGACGGGATTCCCGCACTCGAACCGGACCTGCTGGGGCTGGAGCTGGCCGCACTGATCCACGAATGCCAGCAACTCCTCGACGAGTCAGGGGAGTTGGAGGGTGCCGATCTGCTGGAGGAGCACCTGGCCGCGCTCGACCCGCTGATCCGTTGGCGGCAGTCGGCGGCCCCGCCTCGCCAACTGGACCGTGTCCTACGGCTGATCGACGAGGCGGCCGACAACGCCGGACTGGACGGGGAGGCACTACGGCGTCTCCGGTCGGCCCTGGAACAGGACCACAGGCCGACCGCCACACCGCTCGACCTCGCCGAACTCTGCGTATGGCAGCAGGAGTTCGCCCTCGCGGCAGGTAGTCTCCGCACCGCGACCGACCGCGTGATCGCCCGGGGCTCGGGGACCAACGACTGGTGCCGCTATCCTCCCGGCTTCGTCGACGCGGCCGAGGACGCCGTGTCCTGGACGGCGTACGCGCTCGGCGCCGGGCGGCGGATCGAGGTCGAGGTCGTCGCCGACGTCGCGGCACCCGCCACAGGGGTGCGCCTAGCGGCGGAGGTCCACGTGGACGGCGGCCCGCCGAACCGCGTTCCGCTGGCCAGGCGGGACGACGTGTGGACCGGCCTGGCGGACCTGGACATCCCGGCCTCGACGACACCGGGCATCGAAGTCGGCATCCTACTGCCGGGGTTCGACCCGGGACCGGGCGACGCCGATGACCGTGCGGCACGTGAGGCGGTTCGAGCCCTGGCCCGGCACCGGCTCGGCGTCGCGGCAGCACCGCACGACGGCGAGGCCGCACACCCGGAGCCGTTTCTCGCCGAGGTCGTGGCCGCCGCTGCCGTGGAGGAGGACTTCTAGCCCATGACGGAAGAGCCGGAAGAGCCTCAAGACCCGGAAGACACAGCGGAACAGGAAGAGCAGGCGACGCGGCTCAGCTACGGCGAGCCCTTCGACAGCGGCTTCGCACTCGCCGAACACCATCAACTCACCCCGGACCTCCCGGCAGCGCTGGCCGTCTACGACGAACTCCTCGCCATGGCGGAGTCGTTCGAGGACTCCCCCGACGTACAGCTCCTGCGCGGGCACCTGCTGTCCAACATCGGCACAGTCCAGCTCGCGGCCACGGATCTGCCCGGAGCGGCCCTGTCCATCGGGCAGTCCCTCGACCTGGTGCGGGGCATCGCGTCCGTGCCGATGGGACCGAACGGCCGCCGGCTGTGGCTGGAAGTCCTCCTGAAGACGCTGCTGGCCAGGGTCGAACTGCTGCGCAGGACCGGGCGGTTCGACGAGGCGCAGGAGGCGATGGACGAGGCGACGGCCCTGTTGTCGGAGTTCGACGACCTCGAAGGGCTGCGCACCGCCGAGATCGGCCTGAGCCGGGTGCATCTGCTGATGGACCGCAGCGCGTGGGGCGCGGCCGAGGAACTGGCCTGCGCACTGCTGGCCGACGCGCCGCTCGCCGAGCCGTATCTGCTGGACTGCCTGGGGGTCGTCTGCGCCTCGACCGTGCGGTTCGCGCAGGCGGAGGACTACTTCGCCCGCGCGGAGGAGGCCTATCTGACACTGGGCCACCACGCGGGGCGCCAGCAGGTGCTCTCCCACCGGGCGTACGCGGCGCTGCGGGCCGGCGACCTCGACCGCGCGGAGGAGTTGTACGCGGAGGCCGCCGAGATCTTCGAACGGCAGGGCCAGGCCGAGGACCTGGCGGTCTGCGAACAGGCCCGTGCCGCCATCGCCGCCCACCGCGGGGACGCGGCCGGCGCCGCCGCTCTGACGGCGTCCGGCCTGGCCCGCTTCCAGCAGGTCGGTGCCGCGATCGCCGCAGCCGACACCATGCTGTTGGGCGCCCGGCACGCGTACGAGCGGGGCGACATCGACGAGATGAAGCGGCTCGCCCAGGGCGCGCGGGACGTGTACCAGGAGCGCGGGGTGTACGAGCGGTGCGCCCAGGTGGACCTCATGCTCGCGCGAACCCTCGAGGACAACCTGAACCGGACCGACCACGGCGTCCACGAACGCACCTCACTCGCCAACGCTCTCTCCCTCGCCCTGCCCGCCGCCCTGACGCTGGAGGCGGCCCGCTACGACTTCGCCACCGCCCACGCCCGCAGCCAGTGGCTCCAACTGGCCGACGAGGCCATGCAGTTGGTCTTCCGCCTGGCTCTCCGCAGCAACGACCAGGGGCTGATCTTCGAGCTGGTGGAACACCGGTGCGCGGGCGCCTCCCTGGCGCTGAGCCGTACGTCCACCGCCGACAGGGCGGCGGCGGTCTTCCCGGACGCCGCCATGAAGACGTACGCCCCCGATGACGGCGCTCCCCTGACGTTGGGCGGCATCGCGGCCGAGGCCGCCGTCTCCGTCGGCCTGCGGGTCGCACCGCCACCGAAGATCGTGATGTCGGCGGAGGCGGGCGGCCGTACCGCGCTCCAGGAGTACGTCCAGGCAGCCGAGTTCCGCTATCACCGGCGGATCGTGAGCGAGGAAGAGGTGCCGTTCTGTCCGCCGACGATCTGACCGACGCGAACCGTCCGGTGGTCCAGGTCCGCCTCGCCGACGCCGGTGACCTGCACATGACCTGGACGTGGGCCCGTGGTGCCCAGGGCTTCGGCACCGGGTACACCCCGGGTCCGGACGTGGACGAGGCCGTCCGCGCACTGGCCGCCGAACTGCCGGGCGGCGGTGCGGAAGGCATGCGGCGCGTGTTCGAGTCCGGCGCGCTGGCCACGTACGAGGAGGAGCGCCGTCTCTCCCGCATGCTGGCCGAGGTGCTGTGGCCGCCGGGCCTGACCGACCAGATCCGCCAGGTCTCCGCCCACCTGGGCCGTCCGCTGATGCGGCTCCAGCCGTCGCCCCGGGTCGCCCAGGTCCCGTGGGAGCTGCTCGCCGTGGACGGCGACGGTGACGACAGCGACGTACGGCTGATCGACCTCGTGGACATCGCCACCACGGCACCGGCATCGCTACGACGGGCAGGTACCACCCCGACCGATCAGAACCCGGACTCGGACTCGGACGCCGTGGTTCTCGTCCTGGACCCCCGCGTCCCCGGCTTCCGCGCCGACTCCCCGCTCGGCTCGGTCCTGGGGCAGCCCGGCTCGGACCCGGCGCTGCTGTCCCTCGTCCAGCGAAGGCTCGACGCGGGCACCGTCGTACCGTCCGTCGCCACCCCCGCCGAGGCCTTCCGCCGCACCGACCTCGACCGCGACCGGTTGGGCGAGGCGCTGCGCAAGGGTGCCCGTCGCCTGTTGTACGTCGGTCACGTCAGCGGCGCCCCCGTCGAGGGCGGGCAGAGCGAGGACGTCACCCTCCACCTGTGCTGCGGCCCGGAGACCACGGGGATGACCGAACCGATGCGCACCCACCGCCCGTTGTCCGCCAAGGACCTTCTCCTGGGCACGCTCCCGCTGCGCGCGGACGGCGTGCCGGGTGCTCAACTCTGGCCCGCACCGCCGCGCGTCGCGCTGATCGCCTGCGAGAGCGGCGGCGATCTCCGCTTCGCCGAGTCCTTCGGCCTGGCGACGGCGATGATCCACAACGGCGCCCAACTGGTCACCGCCACCCGCTGGGTGCTCCCCACCAGCTTCGCCTTCCACCGCCTGGCCGGTCTGCCGGAGTCCGTACGGCCGCTCACGGAGGCCGTGGTCGCCGTGGACGCGGCCCACGAGGACCACGACCCGGTCCGCCATCTCGGCACCTGGCAGCGACAGCAGCTCGACCGGTGGCGCGCCGACGGCCGGATCGAGCACTCGCCCCTCCTCTGGGCGGCCCTGACCTGCATCGTCAGGTGAGGGGCCAGGGGTGGTGGAGGCAGTAACCGCCCAGTCCGACCAAGGCGATCCCGGTGGCCAGCAGGGTGGCTACGAACCTGATGTGGGACGTGCGCTCACGGCGTTCGTGATCGGGGTCGGCGGTGAGGAGGGACGGGTCGGCGGGCGCGTAACGGAGGGGGATGTCACGGCCGAGGGACCTGGCGATGTTCCGGATGCCCTGCGTGCACAGCGCGGTGACCTCGACGCCCTCGTGGGTGGTGAAGGCGACGACGGAAGCGTGGCTGACGCTCTCACCGCCTTCGGCGTCGGAGTGGACGTCCCTGGTGACGGCGACCACGCGGCCCTGGACGGTCACGCCCGCGGCCAGTTGAGCGGCGCGGGCGCGGGCGTACTCGCCGTCCCGGCTCAGCGCGACGACGAGGAGCAGCAGGCCACCGACGCAGATCAGCCCCCACTGCCAGCCCCACACGAAGAACGACTGCACGACCAGTCCCAACACCAGCAGGATCACCATGCAGTTCGGCCCGCCGACCCCGGAGGTCCGCCCCTCGCTGTCCAGCATGAGATAGAACCGCTCCGGCCGCCGCCGTGGGAACCGGACCGGGAACTCCTGCCCCACCCAGGCCACCAGCACCCGGTCACCACGCTTGTTCTCGTGCCGCAGCCTGAACTCCCGCCCGGTGCCCGGGTCCTGGTACACGATCGTCACCGGTATCCCGTGCTGCCCCGACTCACCGTGTCCCGGCGGATGCACCTCCACGACCCGAGCCGTCACCCACACCGCCCGCTGCGGCCGGGTCAGCCCGGCCAGCGAACACGCGTAACCCACGATCGCCAGCCCCGCGGGCACCGTCCACCACAGTCCGAGCATCTTCTGCAGGTCCATGCGGCGAGGCTCTCGCTGCCGGGACTCCTACCGATCCCAGGTTCGGGTGGGGCCGGCCATCCCTTTCGAGCCTGCTCGTCAGCTACTCGCCGAAGAAGCCGGGTCTATTGCAGAGGCCCTGACAGCGCGGGTTGCGAGCAGGAGGTGGCAGATGCCGTGACCCGCGCTGTGCCGAAGTGCTGCTGCACCCGCGCCGGTTGGGTGTGCACGCGTTGGCTCGCAGGGCCGCCACCTGGAAAGATGACCATCAACTCGACTCAGGACTCGAATCTTACTCAGCGTCAGAACACATGCTAATTTTGAGATGCTGCTCTGATCGGATTGCTGTGTCCGGGGGGAGATCCGATGGCTGACGCGCGGGGCAGGCTGGAGGGCACAGAGCGGGAGGCGTTCGTCGGTGCCATCGTCGACGAGCTGATTCACTGCCGTTTCCTCGACGAGGGCACCAGCCGGCGAACGGTCGGCGAACACCTCGGGCTCTCCCCCGAATTATGGGAGGGAACCCTGCCCGCGTTCCGGGTGGAGGTAGCGCGCCATGTCAGCCTGGATCCCACCGGTCGGGTGTCCACGTTGTGCACGGTGGTCGGCTGGTACGACGAACCGCGACGGGAATCCCTGTGGCTGCGACTGCGTCCGTTCCTGGCGACGCGGCCGGACGAGAGGGCCAACCATCATTCCCCTTCGCCCGCGTCTCCGTTGCCCGGCGACGGCGCCGACCGTGCGACACGACCCGGGCGGCTCCCCCGCGACGGGCTGGGATACGCCGACGGGTCGAAACCCCCCGGCACCACGGAACAGCGTGCCCCGGCTCCCGCCCCGCCCCCGACAGCACCCGCTTACCCTCAACTCGCCAGCCCGTTCACTGCCGACGAACACCGTCGCGTTCAGCAGTTACTGAGGCTCGAACCGACCGGACCGCAGCAGATGCACACACTGCGGGACAGCATCGGCTTCGAGCTCGGCTTTCCCGTTCCCGGCGAACCATCGACACTGCTCGACCTCTTCGACGTCCTCGTGGATTTCAACGCTTCCCCCGATCGCATACCGCCGTCGGTCGTCGCCCTCGAATGGGTGGCGGCTCAAACCGTGGACAAGACCGCGGCACACCGGTGCCAGGAGTGGGCAGAACGCTGGGCCCGCGACCATGACTGTCTACCGGCGCTGCTGCGGCGAAGGCAGGCGCGGGATCTGTGGCAGGCCGACCCTCGCGTTCCGCGAGCGCTGCTCATCATGGTCGAACCTGCGGAGGACGGCAGCGACGACGTGACGGTCCGGTACTGGATCAACGACTTGGCCGGCCACTGGGCTCCGCGCGCCGGGGAGGCGGCCGAGACACACATGGACGGACTCGGGGCAGCGGTGGAACGAGCGCTGGCGGAGGGGGAGCGGCTGTGGGCGACCTCTCGAGCGGACCCCTCGGACCAGTTGCCGCCGTTCGTCGAGTTCATCCTGCCCTACCTGCTGCTCAACCATGACGTCGCACGGCTGGAGATCGGGGCGGACGGACCGGGCGCCGCAGCGATCGGGCCACGGTACTGCGTACACCTGCGAAGCCTCGACCGGTTACGGCGGGTGCCCCACGATCCGTTCATCGCGAAGCGCTGGCGACAGCGGTGGCAGGAACTGCACCAGCACGGAACGCGGCTGCACCACTGGACCCACGGCGACAGGGTCCCGATGGACCGCTGGTCGCGGTCGCTGACCCACCGCCAGCACGGTTCCGCACCGTACACGGCACTGGCGCTGGACGCGCCGAGGCAGGGAAGCCAGGCGTTGGCGGCGCTGAAGCGGGCGATCGCCGAGGGGTTCGGACTGGCCCTGTGGGACCGTCGCGGCAAGCTGGAACCGCGGAGCCGGGAGACGATCTCGGAGTTGCTGGACGGCACCCGGACAGCCCACGGCGTGCCACGGAGGGTGCAGGAGATGCGGGCACGCGCCGAGGCGGACGTGGACGGAGACGTGTTTCTCGGCCGTCACGTCGCCTGTCTGTGGGACGACCCGGACAGGGTCGTCGACTGCCAGCCGGGCCGATCCGCACCGGGTGACCCACCGGTGCTGGCCGACCTTCTCGGACCGGGTCCTTCACACCCTCCGGCCGCTTTCGGCAGCCCGCCCCAGACACCCGGTCCCTCCCGAACACCCGACTCGTCGACCGCCGAGGAGACCCACTATGACCACCGGCCCGGCCCGCCCCGGTGACGGATGGCGGGTGTTCCACGCCACCGGACAGACTCCCGAGGCTGAGCCCGCACCGTTACCGAAGGCGCCGCCCTGGCGGCAGTTCCGAGGCGGCCCGCCCCTTCCGCAGCCCGACCAGTGGGATGCCGGATCCGCTCGACGGCTCGGTGCGAGCAACCGTCTCGCACAGCTCGGCGAGGCCGAGATCGACGTGGTGAACGCCGCGATCCTGCTGCGCCGTCCCCTGCTGGTGACGGGGCCACCGGGGATCGGCAAGTCGACCCTGGCGTATCTCATCGCCCGGGAACTCGGGTTGGGGCGAGTGCTCCAGTGGTCCATCGTGAGCCGTTCGACACTGAGGAGCGGGCTGTACGACTACGACGCGATCGGGCGCGCCCAGACCGTGGCGGAGCTCGCGGTGCGTACGAGCACAGACGGCGTGGCGACGCCAACGGCGGTAGGGAAAGCGGAACATGACACACCGTCACGGCCGTCGGTCGGAGAGTTCCTGACCCTCGGTCCGCTCGGCACCGCGCTGTTGCCGTACCGGCTGCCCAGGATCCTGCTCGTCGACGAACTCGACAAGGGCGACATCGACCTGCCCAACGACCTGCTGCACGTCCTGGAGAACGGCGCGTTCGACATTCCTGAGCTGGTGCGGACCGGTGAGAATCACATCGAGGTGCACACGGACGACCCGCAGGGTCGAACGGTGGTGCAGCGCGGGCGTGTCGAATGCGCGGAGTTCCCGATCGTGGTGATGACCAGCAACGGGGAGCGAGAGTTTCCGGCCGCGTTCCGCCGGCGTTGTCTGCCCTTGGAGATGCGGCCGCCGAGCCGGGAACTGCTGCTGGCGATCGTGGAGGGACATCTGCGGCATCGGCCCGACGGGCTGGAAGAACTCGTGGAGGACTTCGCCCTGCGGCTCGGCAACGGCGGCACACACTCCGTCGATCAGCTCCTCAACGCCGCGCAGTTGATCACGCAGAAGGGGTTCCCGCCGGGATCACGCGGCAAAGCGCTGATCGAGACACTGCTGCGCGATCTGTCCAAGGGACACTGATGGAATCCCCGGACGGGACCGGCGACACCCGGCCGCAGGCAGCACCCGGCGCGTCGAACGCCCCCTCCGGAATGCGTCCGGACCCGTCCGACGCAATGGTGGACACCGGCGCAACCGTGCCCACCGAGCACGATGCCCCGCCCGACGTGCTCTGGACCGAACTCGCCGATGCCGCCTGGCTGGGCGCACTCTGGATCGCGGCGGACCGCCCGTTGCCTGCGTCCGCGTCACCCGTCGAGCCTGTCACAGGCGACCGTCCCACCGCGCTCTCGGGACCCCTCCTGCCCGCCCAGGCCATGCCGGGAACCACGAACGCCGGTGCCGGCAAAGCCGACCGAGCAGTCGGCGCCACACCTTCTGACGTGCCGCCCCAGGTCCGCCCCGATCCGGCCGGCGACATAGAACTCCCCCTACCGCCACCACGCCTTCCGCAGCCACCCGGCAGGCCGCAGGCCGCGTCGGGGACGCTGCCGCTCGCCCGCGCGCTGCGCCGACTCGCCCGTCGCCGGCCCTCGGCCCACCGGTGGGAACTGGACGAGGAGCGGACGGCGGATCGCGTACTGGACGGCGCTTCCTGGCTGCCCGTGATGCGTCCGGTGCCGGAACGAGCGCTGGATCTGGTGGTTCTGGTGGACGCCGGACAGACCATGCGGGTGTGGGAGCGGGAAACGCGTGCGCTGTACGAGCAGGCCGCGCTGTCCGGTGCCTTCCGGGACGTGCGCACCGTCTCACTGTCGCTGCCCTCGAACGGTGCGGCGTGGCTCCTGCGGCCAGGCGGTCGCCGGGCATCGCCGGCCGAGCTGTTGGACCCACGGGGAGAACGAGCGTTCCTGCTGGTCACGGACGGACTGAGCGACGGATGGGCGTCGGCGGGCGCGGACCGGCTACTGCACCGCCTGGCCGGTACCGGCCCCTGTGCGATCGTCCATCTGCTGCCGACACACCTGCGCCACCGCTCCGCGCTGCGTCCGTTCCCCGCAACACTCACGGCCCGTGGCTTCGGACGGGCGAACACGACTCTGACGCAGGTCGCGGACGAGGAGCTGGACGACCCCCTGCGCTCGCGGCCTCCTGACGAGAAGGGCGACCAAGCGGTCATTCCAGTGCTGTCGTTGAAGGCAGCGTCCCTCATGGGCTGGGCCGACCTGGTGGTCGGTGGTGCAGGCTCGGAGCAGCGGTGTCAGGTGGTCCAGGCGGGAACGCTCGCGAAGGAACCCCCGGCGCCGGGGCTGCGGTACTGCGCGGGCAGCCCGGAGGCAGCGGTACGCACCTTCACCTCACTCGCCACGCCCACGGCCCGCCGACTCGCTTCGCAGCTGGCGGCCGTACCCCTCGCGCTGGACACGATTCAGGCCGTCCAACGCCTGATGCTGCCCTTGTCCGGTCCGGAGCATCTCGCGGAGATCCTGATGGGCGGACTGCTGGAGTGGCCCGGACGCAACGGCGCCACCGTCGACTTCGCCGACGGCGTGCGTGAGGCACTGCTCGCCGGCGGGACTCGCTCCGAACTCGCCGCGATCGTCTCCGGTCTCGCCGAACTCCCGCCCGGCCGACCCGACCCCCGGGCAATCCGGCTGCGCGCTGCCCTCACGGACCCCGATCTGGCACCGCTACCCGATCCGAACAGCACCGACCGAGCCTGGCTACGGCTCGAACTCGCCGTGCTGGAGGCGCTGTCAGGATCACATTCCCGGCGCGCACGCAGACTCCGCGAGGCTATGGAACATCCCACTCCGCCCGCCTCCGCACCCTGGCGACCGGACTCGAAAGGTGGCAGCGCCATGGCTCCCGAACCGCCCCGCCCCGCCGGCGGCCGCCACGGTCAACCGGGCATCAAGGGCCCCATGCCACCCCGCAACGCCCACTTCATCGGACGCGACGACATGCTCGCGACCGTCGCTGAACAGTTGCAGCACGGAGAGCTCGCAGCGGTCCTGCCGCACGCGCTGCACGGCACGGGTGGTGTCGGCAAGTCACAGATCGCCATCGAGTACGTCTACCGCCATCAGCAGGAATTCGACGTGGTGTGGTGGATACCGGCCGAGCAGCAGTCGTTGGTGTTGTCCTCGTTCGCCGGTCTCGCCCGTGCTCTGGGTCTCACGGTCGGACCGCAGCCGGGCACCGCCGTACCGCGGGTCCTGGAAGCGCTCCGGGACGGTGACCGATACGGGAGATGGCTACTGATCTTCGACAACGCCGAAGACGTCGACGGTGTACGCCCGTTCATTCCCACGACTGGCAACGGGAAGGTCATCGTCACCTCACGCAACCGGGCCTGGGAGGGAGTGGCGACCTCACTCACCGTCGATGTGTTCCGTCGGGAGGAGAGCCGCGACCTGCTGATGCGCCGCTCCCCCACACTCAGCGTGGACGAAGCGGACCAGCTGGCAGCCGCTCTCGGCGACCTCCCCCTCGCCATCGAGCTCGCCGCCGCCTGGCACGCGGCCTCTCACATGCCGGTCGACCACTACCTCGCACTCCTGGAACGCCATCGGACCGAACTCGACGCGAGCGGGCTCGTCCACGACTACCCCTCCTCGGTCGCCGCCGCCTGGCGCATCACGCTGGCCTACCTCCAGAGCGAATCCCCCGGCGTCTACCAACTCCTCGGAGTATGCGGCTGCCTGGCCGCCGAGCCCGTCCCCCTGAGCATCTTCCGCAGCGGCGGGCGCATCAGCGTCAGCCGTGAACTCGACCCGATCCTGCGCGACCCGATACGACTGTCCCGCGCCATCCGTGAGCTGTCCAAGTTCTCTCTCATACGCGTCGACCACCGTCGCGACAGCATCCAGATGCACCGCCTCATGCAGAGCGTCCTGCGGACGACCACCGAGCCCGGCGAGCGAGAGGGGCTCCTCCACACCGCGCACTCCCTGCTCGCGGCCGCGAAGCCGGCGGGCAGCCCCTCCTCGCCCGACCACTGGGACGGCTACCAGGCACTTCTGCCACACGCCGTGTCGTCGCAGGCGGCCGCGAGCCACGACGGCTGGGTCCGCGACCTCGTCGCCAACCTCGTGTACTACCTCTACTACTGGGGCGACCACGAGCAGGCCGTCGACCTCGCCGGGAAGGCGTGGCGGCACTGGAACGAGGACACGGGCGAGCCCGACACCCTCGTCATCCAGATGGCCAAGCTGTACGCCTTCTGCCAGCGCATCATCGGCGTCGACCGGGACGCGTTCTCCCTCAACGAGCGAGCCCTCGCCGTGTCGCGCAGTGCGAGCGTGCCGGAGGAGGAGCTGATCGACTCGATGTGGCAGATGGCGTTCGCCCACCGCTACCGCGGCAACTTCAGCGCCGCCCGCGCCCTCGACCAGGAAGCCTTCGAGCGGGCACGCAACCTGTTCGGTCCCGACGATCCGGACACGCTCAAGGCAGCACACAGTTTCGGCGTCTCGCTACGGATGTGCGGCGAGTTCCAGACCGCCCGCGCCCTCGACGAGGAGACCGCGCGCCAATGGGAACTGGTCTACGGACACGCGGACGGTTTCACCCTCAACACCAGGAACGGACTGTCGATAGACATCCGCGAGTGCGGCGACTACCCACGCGCCCGCCAGCTCCAGGAGGACGTCCATGCCGCCTACCGGTCCGCGTTCGGGTCCGAGAACCCGGCGACGATCCGGGCAGCACGCGACCTCGCCGTCTGCCGCCGCAGGGACGGGGCGCTGGACGCCGGCTGGGAGCTCAGCGAGCATGTGTTCCAGCTCTTCGTCGAGAAATGTGGACGCGACCACAGCGACACCCTCGCCGCGGCGGTCAACGTCATGGTGGACCGCCGTATCGGTGGCGAGCTCCACCATTCACGCGAGATCGGCCAGGACACCTTCGACCGCTACGAGGAAGCCCTCGGCCCCGACCACATGTACACGCTCATCACCTTGGCCAACCTCGCCGCCACATATCGCGCGCTCGGTGAGGCCGACCGGGCCCGTGCTCTGGACGAGGCCGCTCTGGCCCGGCTCAACTCCACCGTCGGCCCAGACCATCTCAACAGCCTCATCGTGACCATGGGGCAGGCGGCCGACCTGCACCTGGGCGGCGAGCACGGACAGGCGGTCTCCGTCCAGGAGGCGCTACTGCCACAACTCACCACGCTCTGCGGCACCGACCACCCGATGACCCTTGCGCTCCATGCCAATCTCGCCACCGACCTGACTGCCCTCGGCCGGGCCGAGGCCGCGCACGAACACACCCGCATCGCCATCGACGGACTCGCCCGTGTGGTGGGCTCCGGCCACGACTGGCTTCTCGCGGCCCGAGACGAGCGGCGCATCGAGTGCGACACCTCACCGATGCCGCTGTGACAGAGGTCAGGCCACCGCAGCAGGCGAAGGAGGAACCTTTTGACCACTGTCGTCTTCGTCCACGGGACCGGCGTACGGGAAACCGCCCTGACCGCGCTGATCTCCCGTGTCGACCACGGGCTGCACCGCGTCGCACCCCACGCCCGCCTGGTCGCCTGTGACTGGGGCTCCGAGCACGGCGCCACCCTGGCGGCGAACGGTGCGAGCATCCCGGCCGACGAAGGCCGCCACCGCGGGGCCGGCCTCGCGGCGGACGCCGATGACGAGGCCGACGCCGCCCGGTGGGAACTCCTCCACACCGACCCGCTCGCCGAGCTCCGCCTGATCGGCGCGGGAGCCGCCCCAGCCGGCCCCGTGCCACCCCATCAGATCCCCGCCGACGCGGCGATCCGCGGCGAACTCGCCGATCTGCTCCACAGCACCGGTGAACTGGAGGCGACACTCCGACTCACCGCCACACCGCACATCGAGCAAGCCGTGCGTGCGCTCCTCGACGCCCCCGAACTCGCCGAAGCAGCGCAGGCAGCCCCTGAGGACACCCTGGCGGAAGTCACCGCGCGGGCATTGGTCGCACACCTCCTCGCCGAGGCGTCCGACACCGGGGATCCGCTGATTCCGACCGCCCACGACCGGGACACGGCCGTCGCCGTCCTGACCGCGCGCCTCGGCGGCCGTCCCCCCGGCTCCGACCGGGGCCCGGCCCGACTCTTCCTCCGTGCGGTGACTCCACTCGCGTCCCGGGCAGCCGTCCGCCGCCGCTCGGCCATCACCCACGCGACCCACCCGGCGGCCGGTGACATCCTTCGCTACCTCGCCCGAGGCGACGCCCATCGCGCCCTTCTCGCCGACCTGGTCCGCGCACAGCCCCCACCTGTCGTCCTGCTCTGCCACAGCCTCGGCGGCGTCATCGCCGTCGACACCCTCGTCACGCACTCCCTCCCCCACGTCACCCTTCTGATCACCGCGGGCAGCCAGGCCTCCTTCCTCTACGAGACCGGTGCCCTCCCCTCCCTCCGGCACCCGCGGCCCCTGCCACCCTCCTTTCCCACGTGGCTCAACATCTACGACCCGCGCGATCTCCTCGCCTTCGCAGCTCAGCCCCTGTTCCCCGCACACGCCACCGACGTCCCGCTCTCCAGCGGACAACCGTTCCCCCACTCCCACAGTGCCTACTGGACCAACCCTGCGCTGTACGAGGCGGTGGCCAGACGCCTTCCATGAGTTCACCCGGCTGACCCGCGCGTACGAGGAGCACGATGACCAACCAGGCGTCCCCCGACACCGTCCACGCCCTGGTCGTGGGGATCGAGTCCTACGCCTTCGGGTCGCGTTGGACCCTTCCAGGCCCTTCCGACGACGCCCTGCGCTTTCGCGACTGGCTGCTGGACCGCGGCGTTCCCGATGGCAACATCCGGCTCCACCTCGCTCCCGCTCCGGGCTACGCACCTGACGTTCCCTACCGCTCCTGCGATCGCTGGGCCCTGCGCCGCACACTCGTCCAGGACCTCCCTGCCGTCTCGTCACGGTTGCTCTGGGTGTTCTGGGGCGGCCACGGCTACATCGACAGCCGAGGCCACCTGTGCCTGCTCACAGCCGACGCGTCGGAACGCGATGCCCTCAACATCGATCTGGACGACGCCCTGGCGTACTACAACAGCACCACCGTTCCCCACCACCCGGAACAGGTCTGGATCGTCGACTCCTGCGCGACATTCCAGCAGGAGATGAAGCTCGCCGTCGCCCCGCCGACCGAGACCCTGCCCCGCTCCGAGCCGGCCGACCGGTCACGCCAGATCCACTTCCACGCGGCCCGCCGAGGACAACGCGCCCCCAACCTGTCCGCGGAACGCACCGGCCGCTTCTCCAGCCTCGTTCTGAGGCATCTCCGCCTTCGGGACGACGCCGTCACTCCCCTCGACACCACCTTCATAGACGCTGTCGAACGGGAAGCCCGTACGACGGAGGACGGGTACGCACCCAACTGGACACGCCTGCGGGAGCCCGGACGGGACGTCGAGTTCGGCTCACTGGCGGGCCCCGAACGACCAAGCCCCCTGCCCGGCGCGGACGACACCATCAGCGTCCTCGTCGACGAACTGTGCCGGCGCCCTTGGGCGTCGGATCCGGACATCCGGCAGAACCTCGTGGACGCCCTGCCGCGTCGGCTCCGCGAACACGTCCCGCGCTCGCGAACGTCTCGCTCGGATCTCGTCGGCATCGTGGTCCATCTCAGTAAAGTCGACGGGGGCCTCGACGCACTGCGCGTGGCCGTAAGGATCATCGACGGCTCGGTCTGAGACTTCCCTGACGTGGCACGACTTGGCGTTGATTTCTGTTAGCCTCACGCGTGCCTGCCCGCCTCGGCGGACCGGTGGCATTTACCGCGTGCGTATGCCCTGCGCCTCGACCGCGGTTCAGGACCAGAGTCGAGGTGAGTTACCGAAGTGCCCCATCTGCCATCGGAACCTGCGGGCCGCTGGGCATCGGACCTGCCCGACATGGCGTCCGTGTCGCTGCACAATCTGCGCACCGCCGCACTCCCGACGCCCGACGAGCGGCTCCTCGACGAACTTCGACGCCCGCGTGCGAATGCTCTGGGCGGATCGAATCCGGGGCGTGCCGAATAACAGCGGACAACCGGAGCTGACATGAGTGCCGACGCTTCGTACCCCAGTCTGGCTCTGTCAAGTGAGGACCTCGACGCTCTCGCGTCCGGCGGGGCCACTCCCACCGCTCTGACCTTCCTCGAGAAGGGCGAGCGAACTCGTCGGCTCCTGCTGCTCAGACAACTCCTCGACGCTCTCGCCGCCCGCCCCGAACTCACCGCACCCATCGGTCCGTGGACCGTCGCCTGGAACCTTCTCGAACGGGCTGCCCGCACCGCACCCGCGATCGCCGACGAACTGCTCACCAGTCCACAGACCGGCACCTGGCTGGCCCACACCCTGCGCCGTCTGCACCGGCAACACGCATGGGCAGACCTGTGGACGGACACCGGTCGCCTCTTCGCTCTCGCCGCCACTGCCGCGTTGCGTTGCGGAATCGACGCGGATCTGCCGGTGCCCCTGCGCGAAGGCAGTCTGTCGCTCCCGAATCTCGGGCTTGTGAAGGCGCCCGGACGGCATCCCGAGCACAGCGTGGGTCGACTGGTCATCAACCAGGGCGTGTTCGTCCTGACCACGGATCAGGGAACCACGCCGCACACGTCCTTGGCGTCGCCGTCCGCCGCTCACTGGCTGCCTTTGCGCGTTCTGCGACCCGGCGCCGTCACCCTCGACGACCTCGACCCGTACCGGGACCTCGACGAACCAGTGGCCCCCCAGCCCCTGTCCGCCGGCGAAGCAGCAAGCTGGCAGAGCCTGTTCGCCGAGGCGCACGCCATCCTCACCGCGGACACGACGACCGGCTCGGACACCCTCGCCCTCCTCATGGCCGGAACCGTGGACCCGAGCCGTATCCGCACCATCGTCCCGTGGCAGCCCGCGGATCCGGGCGAGCACGGCACGCACCACCCTCAGCTCTCCGCCTCAACCGGCGACGCCTACGCCTCCATGGTCATCTCGCGGCCACCTGACGCCGTCCGGCTCGCCGAGACCCTGGTCCACGAATTCCAGCACAGCAAGCTCGCCGCCCTCCTCCACCATTTCCCGCTCCTCGACGACGACCGGACCGAGCGCTACTACGCCCCTTGGCGCAGTGACCCTCGCCATCTCACCGGACTGTTGCACGGCGCCTACGCCTTCACCGGAGTCGCCGGTTTCTGGCGACTCCGCATGCACGATCCGTCGAGCGACACCGCCGGGCAGGAGTTCGCCGCGTACCACTTCGCGCTGCGCCGCCTCCAGGCTCGTCTGGTCGTACGGACGCTGAGCCAGTCGGACCGGCTGACTCCTCACGGAAGCGCCATCGTCGATGGTCTGGGCCGGACGCTGACTGACTGGCTCCACGAGGACGTACCCCCGCGTGTTCTCTACCGCGCACGCACCGCCGCCCGCCTGCACCGCACGGAGTGGCGCCTGCGCAACCTACGCCCCCCGCTCCCTGATCCCGTGCCCTCGGACAGCTCCTGGCCCGACCCCCGTACCCCTGGCTTCGCTCATGTCTCGGCGAACCCCACGACCGCCGATGAGTTCCTCGCCGCGGGAGACCCCGCTGCCGCTCTCCCCCTGTACAGCCGGGCCGCGCCGCGGGACCCCTCCGCCCGCGCCGGCCTCGTCGTCTCGACCGCCCTTGCCTTCCCCGGTCGCGCGGCGGCCGCAGCACTGGCCCGTCCCGAGCTGGCTCACGCCCTCACCCCCGGTGAGCAGTGACCTACTGATCCTCACCGGTCAAGCCGCTGGGCCGTAGTGAACTTGTGGCCGAAGCAGGAAGAGCGCCTGTCCAGGGAGGACCCCCGGCAGGCGCCCTTCGCCTCACTCCTCGTCGCGCAGCCGGGCCACCAAGGACGTCAGGGGCTCGGTCTCCTCGGTGTGGCCCAGGGCGGTCAGGTGGGAGACGGCCGCGTCGAGGCGGGTGAGGGCGGGGGCGGGGCGTTCCAGGTAGAGGCCTTCCACCGCGCCCGCGAGGCGGACGCACTCGGCCCATTCGCCGGCGTCGTCGTCCCGTCCCGGCTCGCCGAGCAGGGCGAGGGCCTTGTCCAGGGCGGTCAGGGCGTCGTCGTACGCGCCGGCGTAGGCGTTGACCCGGCCGTGTTCGTAGGCCAGGGCGGTGTCCAGGGAGCGGCCTTGGGTCTCGTACGCGGCGGCGCGGGCCTCGTCGGCGACGCGGCCCGCGTCGGTGAGGAAGGCGAGCGCGTCGGTCAGGCCGTCGGGGCCCTGCTGCTGGGCCTGGAGGCGGGCGAGTTCGCGCAGGGAGTTGCTGAGGTGCTCGAAGCGCGGGGCCCGGGCGTGGGCGGCGAGTGCCTGGTCCGCGACTTCGCGGGCCCGCTCGAACTCGCCGGACTCGCCGAGGAGTACGGCGGTCTCCGCGGCGATCATGGCGTGGCTCCCCGGGTCGTCGTCCCAGCCGGCCGACTCGGCGGACAGGGTGACGAACTCCGCCGTGGCGGCCTTGAGGTCCTCCCCCGTGTGCAGCGCGCGGGCGCGGGTCAGGCGCAGCTGGGCGACGATCCGGTCGTTCAGCTCTCCGCCGGTGACGTCCGGTTCGGCCAGCAGGGAGTCGAGCAGCGCGATGCAGTCCTCGACACGGCCCAGGTCGAGGCTGAGCTGGGCCGCGTTGCTGTAGGTGCAGAACGCGTCCGTCCGGCTGCCGCGGCGAAGTTCCAGCTCCGCCGAGCGCGTCAGATGCCGCAGTGCCTCGTCGGGGCGGCCCAGGTACATGCAGGCCTGGGCCACGTCCCCGTGGAGGCGGGCGGTGTCGACCGTGTCGGCGGGCCAGTCGGCGGCCAGTCGAAGGGCCTCGGACAGGTCCGTGTGCGCGGCCTGCGCGTCCTGGAGACCGAACTGGAACCGGCCGCGCAGTCCGAGCGTGCGGGGCAGGTGCCAGGCGGGGCCCTGGGTCTTCAGCCGGTCGAGGAGCGCGTCGATCTCGGTGACCGCGGTGGGCACGTTGCCGGAGATGGCGTGGGTACTGGCGCGCAGCAGCAGGGCGCCGGAGATCTGCCCGTCGAGGGCGTGCCGGGTGGCGAGCGCGTGCAACGCGTCCACCTCGGCGAAGACCGGTGCGACATGCTCCTCGCTGCCCGATGTCTGCAGCCGCAGGGCGAGCGCGGTCGCCCGCAGCCGCAGCAGGCGGGCCTCCTGGTACGGGGCGAGTCCGGGCGTCTCCTCATGGAGGTGGACGATGGACGCGTGCGCGGCGGTCAGCGCCGCGGCCTTCGCCTCGGCTCCGTCGGTGCTCTGCCCTTCGTCGCTCTCCCCCTCGGCCCGCTCCGCGGGGATCTCGGCGGTGGCGAGCAGGGCGCAGGCGCGGGCGAGCGCCGCGTGACCCGGGAGTCCGGCGTCGTCGTAGAGGGCCGCGGCCTCCTCGTGGAGGGCGGCGGCGTCGGCGAACTCGTCCTTCTCGCCCGCCCGGTTCGCCTCGTCGGCCAGCAGGTCCGCGCGGAGGCGGACGAGCGAGCCCACGGCCGGGTCGTCGGGGTGGGTGTAGTCGCGGGCGGCCGCGAGTGTGCGCAGCCGCGCCCAGCACGCATGTGCGTCCGGGTGCCCCTCCTCCTCCGCCGTTCGTGCCCTGAGGATGAGTTCGGGCAGCGCGTCGGGGACGGCGGCGGCCGTACGGGCGACGGGCGCGGTGACCGGGGAGGCCGGGGCCGCGTCGTCGAGGCTGCGCGGGCGCAGGGTCAGTTCCAGCGCGTCCAGGAGCGGGGCCCGGTCGAGACGGGCCCTGCGGCGGTCGGCGTGGGCGGTGGTTCCGTTACGGGCGTCGAAGCGGGCGGCGAGGTCGTCGGCGCGCTTGCGGACCTCGGCGCGCAGACCGGACACCGTCCAGGTGCGGCCCGCGTATCCGATGGTGGGCAGGTCGCCGTGGCCGAGGAGTTCGACGCGCTGGAGGAGGACCTCCACGCCGGTGAGGAAGCCGAACTGGTCCAGCGGCGAGTCGACCTCGTCGAACAGGTTCCGGTTCTCGGCGAGCAGTTCAAGACCGCGTGCCTCGTTGCCGGTGAGCGCGCAGAACTCCAGGTGCCTGGCGACCTCCTCGGACATCGAGGGGTTGCGGCGGCAGGCACGGTAGCCGACGAGGTGCAGTTCGCGGGCCCGGTCGGTGCGGCCGGTGCGCAGCAGGGGCAGCAGCGCGTACGAGGCGGAGCGGGCCGGCTCCTCCTTGCAGGACTCCTTCCCTGCCAGGACGGGCTCCCAGGCGCGCAGGGCCTGCTCGTCGTCGCCCGCCCTGAGGTGGTACCGGGCGCGCTGGCAGATCTCGCAGGCCTCGCAGTCGCTGAGCCGGGTGCGGGTGCGGCCCGCCCACAACTCGTGGGCGAGGGCGGTGTCCTCGCCGACGTGGACGGCGAGCTGGTACGCCTGTCCGTAGTAGGGCTGGAGGCCGAGGTCGGCCTTCTCGTACCGGTCGCGCATCTCCGTCAGCCACTGGCGCAGGCTGGTCAGGGGTATCTCGGGCAACTGGCGCAGGGCGTGGGACACCCACTTGAACCGCCAGAACAGCATGTGGCGCAGGCGCTCGTCGAAGAGGTCGGGCTGCTCGTCGAAGAGGGTGAGCAGACGCGCGAAGACGACGGGCGACTTCCGGGGTTCGGAGCCGTAGGTGTACGCCTCCTGGAGTTCGAGGAGTGCGTGGATGAGGACGCCGGGGTCCTCGAACTGCTCGGCGGCGTCGACGAGTTCCTCGGCGGTGACGGTGCGGGTACGGCCGTACGGGCGCCGGTCGTTCTCCTGGAGCGCCTGGAACAGTTCGTCCGTGTTCTGGGGAAGGGGTGCGGTCGGCATCGTCAGCTGTCCTTGCGCAGGGCGTGGGCGAGAAGGTCGAGGAAGGAGCGGTTGATCAGGCTCGACTCGGCGGGCCTGAGCGGACGCCGGGACAGCATCGCGGCCTGTCCGTAGAGGGCTTCGGCGCTGGTGCGGGCCAGCTCGGGCTCGTCGATGGACACGGCGGTGCGGACCAGCGGGTTGAGCTGGTTGAGGATCAGCTGGGCCCGCGGCGCCTCCTGGCGCAGGGCGCCGAGGATGTCTCCCCACAGGCCGCCCTCCTGCTCACGGGCGAGCTGGGAGCGGGTGCGCTCGTGCCGGGCATCGCGGCTGTCGACCAGCAGGGCGGGTGCGGAGGCGGGCTGGAAGGTGCGCAGCGCGACGTCGCAGTCGAAGACGGACAGTGCGTCGCGGGCTTGGGCGAGGTAGGCCGCGGCGGCCAGTTCCGTCTCCCGGTCGACGGGGTCGAGATGGGCGGTGAGGGTCGCCGGGTCGAGGTCGGCGACGCTGGCCTCGGGCCTGATCTCGGGCAGCCGGTGCACCAGCTCGCGGTCGTAGGTGTAGCCGCCGTTGACGACGCCCAGTCCGGCGGCCGAGGCGATCGCCGCGACCTGTCGGAACTCCTCCACGCTCGACGTCACGAGCACCGTGCGGTGGGTGCGCGCGAACTCGTCGAGGGTGCAGTGGCCGTCGGTGGTCTCGAACGGCAGCCAGGGCAGCAGCATCCGCAGGATCTCGTCGTCGTGCACCGCGAGCGACTTCACGGCCAGGTGGTGGGCCTGGAGGAAACGGTGGAGCAGGTCCGGGTCGCTGGCGGCGGCCCGGGCGATCCATGCGCGCAGCCGCTCGGCGAGGGCGTCGCGGACGGCGGCGAGCGTGTCGTCCTCGTACAGGGACTCGCGGGACGCCGTCGGGCGCAGGCTCTCGGCGTCGACGACGCAGCGGACGAAGAAGGCCCACTCGGGCAGGATCTCCTCGGCCTGCTCTGACAGCAGCATGCCCTTGACGTGCACCCGGTGGCCGTGACGGCGCCCGGCCGGCACCGCCTCGGGGAGCACGCACGCGATGCCCTTCAGACCCACGGCGGGCAGGTCCAGTTCGATGGTGTCCAGCGGCGTGAAGCCGAAGACCTCCTCGCCGTACGCGGCCAGCGCGCGGGAGCGGGCTCCCGGGGTGGGGTACGTACGCGACCAGGGCGCGGGCTCGGGGTTCACCGGCGCGTCCGCGCCTCCCGTGCCGTCGTCGAAGGTCACCGGGTGGCGCAGCAGGGACCCGAAGTGCCGGGCCAGGGCGTGTACCTGGGCCGGGCGGGTCCACTCGCCCGCGTCGGCGCGCGGCGTCAGCGTGACGGTGGTGCCGGGCCGGGGACGCGCGGAGGCGGGCAGGGTGCGGACGGTGTAGCTGCCGTCTCCACGGCCTCGCCACTCCACGGCGGGGGCGTCGGGAGTGCGGGCGGAGCGGCTCAGGACGTGGATCTCGTCGGCGACCAGGAAGCAGGAGAGCAGCCCGATGCCGAACTGGCCGATGAAGTCGGCGCGTTGCTCGGCGATCCGCTCGGCACGCTTGCTGCTGCGCCCGATGGTGGCGAGGAACGTGTGCACGTCGTCTTCGGTGAGACCGACACCGTCGTCCTCGACACGTACGACGGAGCCGTCCGCGTACAGGCGGATGCCGAAGGCGCCGCGGGGCTCGATGGCGTGCCGTGCGGTGAGGGCGTCGACCGCGTTCTGCAGGAGTTCGCGCAGGTAGACGCGGGGGCTGGAGTAGAGGTGGTGGGAGAGGAGGTCCACCAGGCCGCGGAGGTCGACCTGGAAGGTGCGGTCGGTGGCGCCTTGGTGGGCGGAGGTGTCGCGCAGGGGCATGAGTCAGTCCGGGGTCGAGGGAAGGGCAGGGGTGGGCGGTGGTCCGCGGGACCGGCCGGAGACGGGCGTTGACGCCGCGGCCGGTGCAGCCGGTGGCTCAGAAGGCCTTGCGGAAGCGCGCGTACGCCTTCTCGGGGTCCGACATGAAGGTCCACGGCCACCGGGTGATCACACCCTCCAACTCGCGGAAGACATTGGAGGCCGTGCTGCTGCCCGCCAGCGAGAGAGCCATGGCGAAGATGTTGTAGTCGCCCTGCCAGCCCAGGCGGCGCTCGTACGCGTGGTGCAGGACGCTGCGCTCCGCGGCCTCCCTCAACTCGGCCCGGATCCGCGGCTGCTGCAGGCACTCGCGGTCATCGGACTCCACCCACTCCTCGATACGTGCCATGGCGATGACACAGCCGAGCCGGTGCCCGTCGGGCGCGGCGGCGAAGGCCTTCTGGGCGAACTCCAGGGCCTGGCCCGGCTCTCCGCCCCAGCGAGGCTGCAGGTGCGACACCCACTCCAGGTGGAGGTCCAGGTTCAGCGGATCCCGGCGCAGCCCCGCCGCGAGCCGGGCCTCCTGGACACTGTCGTCGACGGACATGCCGCGTCCCGAGGTGAGCAGATGGCGCCACGGTGTGACCCAGCCGGGCCGCAGCTCGGCGGCCTCGAGCAGATGCTCCTCGGCGATGCGCAGCCGCTCGTAGAAGATCTGCCACTGCTCGCGACCGACGTCCACGGCACGGGCGGACGTGCGCGCCTCCCAGCCCCAGGCGACATGGCGCGCACCCGATATCAGCAGGGCGGTCGCCCGGAGCTCCTTGTCGTCCTTGTCCTCCTCGGCGGCCCGGACGATCCACTCCTCCACACCGTCCACATCGGTCAGTTGCCCCAGGACCACCTCCTCGCGGCCGAGGTCGAAGGGGGCCAGCGCCGCCTTGACCGCCGCCCAGTCGCCCGCGTCGGCCGCCTCGACCAGCGCGAGCACCCGCGCGTCCCCCAGCGCGCGCAACGCGTACGTCCCGTGCTTCTGCTTGCGTGGCGGAAGGGCATGTGAGTGCGCCGCCGGTCTCTCCGCACTTCTCCCGAACAGCTTGCCCAACATGCCGCGCCCTCCCCTGGTCCCGCGTGATCGTCCGGTGCAGCATAAGGGGCCCCACCGACACCGCTTCCACAGGGTTTTCACCGGTGCTCCAAGGTCCGGACACGATGCTCGGGCCGCACGGCGCCACACCCGCGAAAGCCGTCCGGCCAGGGAAGATGATCGTCAGGGCCGGAGTGACACATTCCATCTCGTATGACAAGACGACCCCTTGAGGATGCCTGGGGCAAGTATCCGTATCGCCGCGGCACTTCCCGCCCGGCTGGTTATCGCGGACCGGTGGGTGGCTGTGGTGTCGACCCCTTCCCTGGAACAGGCGGGATCCGCCCTGCGTCTGGAATGCGGCGCTTCCCTGGAGATCCTGACCCGTTTCCTCGATCACCTCTGGGACCATGAGGCCGTCCCTCTCACTCCTGCCGTCGAAGGCGCCGTGGCGGGGGAGGACGAGGTGGACGAGGAGAGCCGCGGCGACCGGCTGACCGGCCGCGCGCGGACTGCTCGGTGTCGGCGTCGGCCTCACCGTGGCCGTGCTCTCGCCGCGGGCCGCGTCCGCGTCGCCGGGGCTGACCCGCGCGCTCGAGGTGGCCGGCGCCGCGGTCGGCACCGGTGATCCGGTGATGTTCGCGCACGCGGTACGGGCCATGGCGGAGAGCGACGCCGCGCGCGGCAGCGGGGCGCGAGACCCGCAGCGCCCTGGTCGCCGAGTGGGCGGCCACCCGCGACTGGGCCACCGCCCCCACGGCCGGGGCGGGCGACGCGCTGACGGTCCCGTCCGGTCACCGGCCGAGGAATCGGGCGGCGGCCTCAGTCTGCTGCTCGGCGACGGCACGGGATCGTTCACGGCAGACCTCGAAGCGGTCACCGTGACCCGGCCGCACGGACTGGCCCTCACCGACTTCGACGGGGACGGCGACCTGGACATGGCCACCGCGAGTGCCGCCACCGCCGGCGGCGTCAGCGTGGCGCTCGGCAACGGCGACGGCACCTTCGGCGACGTCACGCAGTACGCCAGTGTCGCCCGGCTGCACTCCATCACCTCCGGCGACTTCGACGGGGACGGCGGGACCGACCTGGCCACCGTCAGCAACGGCTCCAACACCCTGGAGATCTTCACGGGCAACGGCGACGGCACCTTCGACGACTCCGTCGCCCACACCACGTCCGCCCTACCGGTCTCCGTCAACGCCGCCGACCTCGACGGGGACGACGTCACGGACGTCCTGGTCTCCTCCCTGAACGGGGACTCCGTCACCGTCTTCCAGGGCACGCCGGGCGGTGCCCTCGCCGAACTGGCCGAGCTGACCGCCGACGGCGCCTTGCCTACGAGGCCGCGGCCGCCGACCTGACCTCCGACGGTACTCAGGACCTCGTGGTGGCGAGCAGCGCCGACGACCGGATCGACGTGTTCACCGGCTCCTGCGACTGAGCGGGCCGAGAGGGACCGATAAGCCGCCCCGCACCGCCGCCGAACGCCCGCCCGCCGGCGGGGGTGCGGGGCATCATGACCATCGAGGCCGGTGTGATCAGCTGCCAGACCGCGCCCCAGTCCGCATAACTGTGAAAAAATCACCCATACGACATCAAAGGAGATTCCTCGTGAGCAGCCCCGCCGACGAGCTCGGCTACGGGAGCATGCGGCTCGACCGCACCGGCCAGGCCGAGGCCTTCGACGCCATCGGCGACCGCTACGACGAGGCCTTCCCGCACAAGGAGGGCCAGGTCGCGTCCGCCGAATGGCTCATCACATCCCTGCCGGCCGGGTCACGCGTACTGGACCTGGGCTGCGGCACCGGGATCCCGACCGCACGCCAGCTGGCGCAGGGCGGCCTGGACGTCGTCGGGGTCGACCTGTCGGACCGGATGGTCACGCTCGCCCAGCAGCAGGTGCCCACCGGGACGTTCCACCGTGCCGACATCGCGGACCTGCGGCCCGACGGCTCCCGGGACCTCGGTCGCTTCGACGCGGTGGCCGCCTTCTTCTCCCTGCTCATGCTGCCGCGGGCCGAGATCCCCCTCGCCGTGCGGACCATCCACCACCTGCTCGTTCCGGGCGGCCTGTTCGCCCTGTCGATGGTGGAGGCCGATGTGGACGACTTCTCGATCCCGTTCATCGGCAGCACCATCCGGGTCTCCGGCTATCTCAGGGACGAGCTGCGTGAGGTCGTGGAGGCGGAGGGCTTCGATGTCGCCGAGGAGTCCTCGTTCTCGTACGCTCCGGCGTCCGTGGACGTGCCGCCCGAGGTGCAGATCTTCCTGCGCTGCCGACGGCGTGGCTGAGCGCTGCTGATCAAGCCCGCTCCGCGCGGGCCCGCACGGCCGGAAGGACACGCGTGACGAAGCAGCTCGGAGCCGATGGCGGCACCGGAGGGCAGGCGGCCGGCGGGCACGGGCCTTCCGGTGCCCCGCGTCGGCCCGAGCCTCCCGTCTCCTCCTCGAAGTCCGGCACGGCACACGCGGCCAAGGGCTCCGAGGAGGGCGGCGCGGCGGGTGGCGCGGCCGTGCGCCCGCCGCCCCCGGAAGCGCCCGCCGGACGCCCGCTCGCGTCCGCGCCGCAGACCGACAGGCTCCGCTATCTCGACGCGGCGACCCGGCAGATCGCCCGCGGCATGAACCTCGACGAGACGCTGGGCGAACTGTGCCGGGCTGCCGTCCCTGCCTTCGCCGACACGGCGTTCGTCCACCTGTACGCGCCGCTTCCGGTGGGCGACGAGAGCATCGCCGACCCCGGTGTCCTGCGGCTGCACACCACGGCACCCGCCCCGGACGCCGCCACCGTCCAGGCGGCCGAAGCCGTACAGCCGGCCGCGGACGGTCTGCTCACCAAGCTGCTCCAGGCCGGGCGGCCGGTGTTCGGGAACACCCCCGGTCTGCGTTCCGTGGTGGCCGAGCTGCTGGGGACGGCGAACGCGCCGGGCGCGGTGCCACCCGGACGGCGGCTGATCATCGCTCCGCTGCACGGCCGTAGCCATGTCATGGGCAGCGTGGTCCTCATCCGCGGCCCCGGACGGCCGGATTTCACCTACGACGACCTCCTGGTCGCCTCCCAGCTCGCCACCCACACCGCACTCGGCATCCACAAGGCGGTGCTCTACGCGCGCGAGGCGGCCGTCGCGGACGCGTTGCAGCGCACCATGCTCCCGGCGTCCCTGCCCGAACCGACGGGAGTCGGGCTGGCCAGCCGCTATCTGCCGTCCTCCCGGACCGCGCAGGTCGGCGGCGACTGGTACGACGCGATCCCGCTGCCCGGCAACCGTGTCGCACTGGTCATCGGCGACGTGATGGGCCATTCCATGACGTCCGCCGCGATCATGGGGCAGCTGCGCACCATCGTGCAGACCCTCGCCGGACTCGACCTCTCCCCCGACGAGATCCTGCACCACCTCGACGAGCAGGCCGAGCGGCTGGGCAGCGAGCACACGGCGACCTGCCTCTACGCCATGTACGACCCGGTGCTGCACCGGTTGCTGATGTCCAACGCCGGGCATCTGCCGCCGGTGCTTCTGCATCCCGACGGCAGCACGGAGGTCGTGCAGGTGCCGCCCGGGGCGCCGATCGGGGTCGGCAGCGGTGGCTTCGAGTCCGTCGAGATGCACGCACCGGCCGGCGCGACCCTGCTGCTGTACACGGACGGTCTGGTGGAGTCCCGCGACTCGGATGTGATGACCGGCGTGGAGCAGCTGTGCGCACGGCTGCGGGCGGGCGCCTCGGGAACCGCGGCCCCGGCGCTGGAGGAGCTGTGCGACCAGGCGCTCGGGACACTGGGGGCGGGCGACCGGGACGACGACATCGCCCTGCTCGCCGCCCGGTTCGAGGGCATCCTGCCGGACACCGTCGCGTACTGGTACCTGGCGCCGCGTCCGCAGACCGCGGGCCAGGCCCGGCGGCTGACCCGCAGGACGCTGCGCCAATGGGGCCTGGAGTCCCTGCTGGAGTCCACCGAGCTCCTGGTCAGCGAGGTGGTGGCGAACGCCGTGCGGTTCGCCGGCCGGCCGATCACCCTGCGGCTGCTGCGCACGGACGTGCTCCGCTGCGAGGTGGAGGACGACTCGACGGTGGTGCCGAGGATGCGGCACGCGCGGCTGAGCGACGAGGGCGGCCGGGGGCTGTTCCTGGTCGACCAGCTGGCAGAGCGCTGGGGAGCGACCAGAGTGAGCACGGGCAAGGTGGTCTGGTTCGAACTGCCCCTGCCCGGCGGGCCGAACTCCGGCTGAACCGGGCGGAGTTCACCTCTTCGTCGATTCGTACGGCAACTGCCTGACCTGCCGTCCCCGTGCACGGGAGTGCGCAAAACACGCCGAAATATACCCCCCGGGGTATCTCTGTTACCGTAGAAGCCAGATACCCCCGGGGGTAATTTCCACGAAGGAGTCAGCCGTGTTCTTTGTCGACGCCCTGGAGACCGAGGGGCTGGGCAACCGCAGCCACCTGGCCGGCGGGACCCGCGCCGCGGTGGTCGTGGATCCGCCGCGGGACATCGACCGCGTGCTCGCGGTGGCCGCCCGGCGCGGAGTGCGGATCGTGGCCGTCGCCGAGACGCATGTGCACAACGACTACGTGAGCGGCGGTCTGGAGCTGGCCCGGCTCACCGGGGCCCGCTATCTGGTGCCGGCCGGGGCCGAGGTGGCGTACGCGCGCGTGCCGGTCGCCGACGGACACGTGGAGCCCGTCGACGAGGGGCTGGCGCTGCGGGCCGTGGCCACTCCCGGGCACACCCCGCACCACACCTCGTACGTACTGGAGGAAGCGGAACGCGCGGCAGCCGCCTTCACCGGCGGTTCGCTGCTGATCGGCAGCGTGGGCCGGCCCGACCTCGTCGAACCCCGGCTCACCGAGGAGCTCGCCCGAGCGCAGCACGCCTCCGTGCACCGGCTGGCCACGGAGCTGGCCGACGAGGTGGCGGTCATGCCGACGCACGGCTTCGGCAGCTTCTGCTCCTCGTCCCGGGCGGGCGGGACACACAGCACCATCGGCACCGAGAAGACCTCCAACCCCGCGCTCGTCCAGGACGTCGACAGCTTCGTCAAGGACCTGCTGGCCGGGCTCGACGACGTCCCCGCGTACTACGCCCACATGGGTCCGGCCAACGCCGGCGGCCCGGCTCCGGTGGACCTCACGGCCCCGCGGCCCGCCGGCGCCGAGGAGATCGCCCGGCGGCTCGCGGCCGGCGAGTGGGTCGTGGACCTGCGCAACCGGGTGGCCTTCGCCGCCGGGCATGTGGCCGGGTCGCTCAACTTCGAGGCCGACGCGCAACTGGCCACGTATCTCGCGTGGATGATCCCGTGGGGCAGGCCGGTGACGCTGCTCGCGGAGAGCGCCGAGGCCGTCGGGCGCGCCCAGCGGGAGCTGACCCGGGTGGGCATCGACCGCCCGGCCGCGGCGGCCGTGGGCGGCCCGGCCGACTGGCTCGTGGACGGGTCCCGGCCGTCCTCCTTCCCGCGCGGCACGTTCGCCGGCCTGGCCGCCGCCCGGGCGCGCGGCGAGGACGTGGTCGTGGTCGATGTGCGCCGGGACGGCGAGCGCGCGGACGGCTGGATCGAGGGCAGCGTCCACCTTCCCGTCCACCAGCTGCACCGCCGCCTGGCCGAGGTGCCCGACGGCACGGTGTGGGTGCACTGCGCGGGAGGGATGCGTGCCGCCATCGCCGCGTCCGTGCTCGACGCCGCCGGACGCGAGGTGGTGGCCGTCGACGACGGGTACGCCGCCGCGGCCGAGGCGGGGCTCACCCTGATCACCCGGGAGCGCTGACGATGGACGACTCCTCTCACCGCCGTGTCTCGGTCGCCGAGGCCCACCGACTGGTCCGGGACGGCAAGGCCGTTCTGGTCGACGTCCGCGAGCCGGACGAGTTCCGGGCCGGTCACGCACCCGGCGCGCTGCACGCATCCCTGTCCCGGGCGTTGCCCGGCAGAGGGGACATGATCCTCGTCTGCCGCTCGGGCAACCGATCCCGGCAGGCCGTCGCCCTGCTGGCCGCGCGGGGGATCGCGGCCGTCGATGTGATCGGCGGCATGCGCGGCTGGGCCGCGCAGGGCCTTCCTGTCGAGGACGTGTACGGGGCGCCCGGGGTCGTCAGATGACCGCGCTCGTCCTGGCCCTGCTCGCCGGCGCCCTGGTCGGTCTGGCGCTGGGCGCGTTGGGGGCGGGCGGGAGCATCCTCACCGTCCCGGCCCTCGTCTGTCTGCTCGGTTTCAGCCCGGCGGCGGCGGCCACGGCGAGCCTGGTCGTCGTGATCGTCACGTCGGTCACGGCGCTGGTGGCCCACGCCCGCCGCGGCGCGGTGCGCTGGCGGGCGGGACTGCTGTTCGCGGCGGCCGGTCTGCTGCCCACCGCGGCTGCGGGCGCCCTGTCCGCACGTGCCCCGGAGGCCCTGCTGACCCTGTTGTTCGCGGCGCTGGCCGGCCTGGCCGCCGTACAGATGCTGCGTCGTCGTACGCCGCACGCGACCGGCCGGGCGTCGGCCGCCCGAGCCGCCGGAGCGGGTGCCGGGCTGGGCGCGGTGACCGGGTTCCTCGGGGTCGGCGGCGGTTTCCTGGCGGTGCCGGCGCTGGTGACGGTGCTGGCGGTGCCGATGAGCGCGGCGGTGGGGACCAGTCTGCTGGTCATCGTCGCCAACGCGTTGGTGGCCCTGGCGGCCCGCGCGCACACCGCCGTCGACCTGGACTGGGCGTTGATCATGCCGTTCCTCGCGACCGCGGTCCTGGGTGCCTGGGACGGCAGGCGGCTGGCCGCGAGGGTCTCCGCCCCCGTGCTGCAGCGCGTCTTCGGAACCGTGCTCCTGGCGGTCGCCGTGGCGATGGCCGGCACGGTCCTGCGGTGACGGCCCCGTTGTGACGGCTCAGGCCAGGGAGAGAAAGAGCTTCTCCAGTCGGGCACGCATCTGCGCGGAGTCCCGCACCTCGGGGTCCTCGCTGGTCATGCACTGCTCGAGGCCGGTCGCGATGATCGCGAAGCCGGCCCGGTCCAGGGCCTTGGAGACCGCCGCGAGCTGGGTGACGACGTCCTCGCAGTCCCGGCCCTCCTCGATCATCCGGATGACTCCCGCGAGCTGCCCCTGAGCCCGGCGCAGCCGGTTGAGCGCGGACTTCAGCTCCTCGGCGGACATGTCGAGCTGCACGTTTCCTCCTCCTATATACCCCCGTGGGTATCCTACCGTGCGGGGCAACACCTCATCGAAGGGTTCTGTTCCATGACCACCGCCATCACCGTGGCCCCCACCCGTCTGGGCGAGTTCACCGTCGTCGACGTGCGCACGCCCGGCGAGTACGCCGGCGGGCATGTCCCCGGCGCCCACAACATCCCGCTGGACCGGCTCGACGAGGCCGCGAGCGCCCTGCGGACGGCCGCCGCGTGCGGGCCGCTGCTGGTCGTCTGCGCCTCCGGTGCCCGGTCCGCGAAGGGCTGCGACCGACTGGCGGCGCTCGGCGTCGAGGCTGTCTCCCTGGACGGGGGCACCGGCGCCTGGGCGGCGGCCGGCCACCCGGTCGAGCGTTCGGCGGGCGCCCGCACGCCCTGGCCCATGGACCGTCAGGTCCGGCTCACCGCAGGTTCCCTGGTCCTCGCCGGCTTCGTCGCGGGTCTGGCCCGGCCGCCCGCCCACTGGCTGTCCGGGCTGATCGGCGGCGGGCTGTTCTTCTCCGCCGTGACCAACACCTGTGGCATGGCGGCCCTGCTGGGCAGGCTGCCGTACAACCGGCGGGCCGTGGGCGCGGTGCCCTTCCAGGAGACGTTGGCGCGCCTGGCCGTGTGAGCCGCTCTGCGTGCGGGATGGGCGGTGGTCGCGTACGACTGGGAGGAACGCGTCACCGCCCACCCCAGGGAGAGCCATGACCGACCCCGCTCCCCAGGCCCGTGCCTCCGCGCTGCTCGGCCGCCCCAAGCTGTGGGTGGTGCCCAGCCTCCTGAGCGGACTGCTCGCCCTACTGCTGTCCCTGCTGTACATGGGCGGCATCGTCAATCCGCAGGGCGACCTCAAGGACCTGCCGATCGCGCTCGTCAACGCCGACACCGGCAAGCCGCCGGCCGGGCAGGAGCAGAACCTGGGGACGCAGATCGCCGCGGCGATCATGTCGGACACCTCGAGCGACAAGGCCGACTGGCGGCAACTCACCCGGACCCAGGCCCAGGACGAGCTGGACTCGGGCAAGGTCTACGGCGCCCTCGTCATCCCCGCCGACTTCACCGCCTCCGTCGGCGCGCTCACCGGCACCGGCGCCACCGCGCGGCCGACGCTCACGGTGCTCACCAACCCCGGCAAGGGCAGCCTCGGCTCCTCCCTCGCCAGCCAGATCAGCACGCAGACGGCACACCAGGCCTCGCAGACCATCGGCAAGGAGCTCACCCGGTCGACCCCGCGGGCCGACGCCACACGGAAGCTGCTGCTCGCCGACCCCGTGGCCGTCGCCACCGAGGTGGGCCACCCCGTCGGCACCCACAGCGGGCTGGGGCTGACCGCCTTCTACTACACGCTGCTGCTCGTCCTGGCCGGCTTCATGGGCGGCAACATCGTCAGCAACGGCGTCGACACCGCACTCGGCTACGCCGACAACGAGATCGGCCCCTGGCACACCCGGCTGCCCACCGTGCCGATCAACCGCACCCAGACGCTGCTGCTGAAGATGGCGATGACCGCGGGCATCACCGTGCTCACCGTCTCCCTGGTGATGCTCGCCTGCGTCGCGGTCCTGGGCATGGACGCGACCCATCTCCCGCTGCTGTGGATCTACTCGTACTGCGCGTCGCTCGCGGTCGGCCTGGGGGTGCAGGCGATCAACGCCGCGTTCGGCGGCATCGGACAGCTCGTGTCGATGTTCGTGTTCATCGTCCTGGGCCTGCCGTCCTCGGGCGCCACGGTCCCGCTCCAGGCGGTGCCGGCCTTCTACCGCTTCCTGTCCCACTTCGAGCCCATGCGCCAGCTCGGCGACGGCGTCCGCGCGATCCTCTACTTCGACGCACGCGGCGACGCGGGCCTCACCCGCGCCTGGACGATGACCGCGATCGGCGCCGCCCTCGGAATCCTGTTCGGCTTCGCGATGACCGCCTACTACGACCGCAAGGGCCACAAACGCCTGACGCCACAGCCCGCCTGAGACGGACCGCGGCGCCAGAGGCGGGTCACACGGTCACGCCGTACCGAGCGCGGTGCGCAGGGTGGTGGTGGCCTGGTTGATCGCGGCGTGGGCGGCGTGGGTTTCGCGCAGGGCGTTGAGCATGACGAAGTCGTGGATGATGCCCTGGTAGCGGACGGCGGTGACGGGGACGCCGGCTTCGCGGAGTTTGTTGGCGTAGGCCTCGCCCTCGTCGCGCAGGACGTCGGCCTCGCCGGTGATGATGAGGGCCGGGGGCAGGCCGGTGAGCTGGTCGGTGGTGGCGCGCAGCGGGGAGGCGGTGATCTGGGCGCGTTCGGCTGCGTCGGTCGTGTACTGGTTCCAGAACCACTGCATGGCGTCGCGGCGCAGGAAGTAGCCCTGCGCGAACTGGTGGTAGGAGGCGGTGTCGAAGGCGGCGTCGGTGACCGGGTAGAAGAGCACCTGCTGGACCAGGGGGACGTCGCCGCGCTGCTTGGCCATCAGGGTGAGGGCGGCGGTCATGTTGCCGCCGACGGAGTCGCCCGCGACGGCGATCCGGGTGGCGTCCAGGTCCTTCGTCGCGCCTTCCTGCACGATCCACTGGGCGACGGTGTAGTTCTGTTCGATCGCGACCGGGTAGCGGGCCTCGGGCGAGAGGTCGTACTCGGGGAAGACGACCGCGGCGTTGGCGCCGGCGGCGAGTTCGCGTACCAGGCGGTCGTGGGTGTGGGCGTTGCCGAAGACCCAGCCGGCGCCGTGGATGTAGAGGATCACGGGGAGGGTGCCCCGGGTGCCTGCCGGGCGGACGATCCGGGCGCGGACGCTGCCGGTGGGCCCGCCGGGCACGGTGATCCACTCCTCGTCGATCGCGGGCTTGGCGATGTCCCCGGACTGCACCTCGTCGACCGTCTTACGGCCCTCGACCGGGCCGAGATCGAAGAGGTACGGCGGGTTCGCGGTCGCCTCGACGAAGGCCTGGGCGGCGGGCTCGAGGACAGGGCGGGTGCCGGTCTGGTCGGACATGGCGATCTCCTCGGAAGGGGTGGCCGCGGGCGCTCCGTCGACGCTGTTCGCCAGGAGCGGCGGCACATCCATGACTGTAGCGCTCGATTTAGTCGTGCACAACTTAATCGAGTGCGACTATCTATTTCGCGACTGTTTATGGCTCGATAGAATCGAGAGGACTCAATCGAAGGAGCCAGGCCATGAGCACTGCCGAACCGAAGCACGACGGTTCCCTGCTCCTCGACGACCAGCTGTGCTTCGCCCTCTACGCCGCCTCCCGCGCGGTCACCGCCCGCTACCGGCCCCTGCTGGACGCGCTGCAGCTGACCTACCCGCAGTACCTGGTCATGCTCGTGCTGTGGGAGCAGGACTCGATCTCGGTACGCGATCTGGGCACCGCGCTCCAGCTGGAGTCCAGCACCCTCTCCCCGCTGCTGAAGCGCCTGGAGGCGAACGGCCTGCTGCGCCGTGAACGCCGCCCGGAGGACGAGCGCTCGGTCTCCCTCACCCTCACCGACGCGGGAGCCGAACTGCGCGACCGGGCGCAGACGGTTCCGGTGGCCATCGGGGACGCCATGGGACTGACCCCCGAGCAGGACGCCACGGCCAAGCAGCTGCTCCGCCTGCTCACCGCCAACGTCGGCGAGGTCTGACGCTCAGCCCTCGACCAGCCGCGCGAGATGGGCCGGCGCCATCCGCGTGCCCTCCTCGTTCTGGTCCGCCGGCACGGCGTCGGGAATCCCTTCGTGCAGGACGACGACCTCGGTCCCGCCCGCCACGTCGGTGAGCGTGGTCGTCATCGTCGTCGTGCCGCGCAGGGCGGGGTCCCCGGTCTCGAACTCGAACTCCTCGACCACCCGCTCGTCCGGCACGAGCTTCAGGAACCGGCCGTGGTACGTGTCGGTGTGCGAGCCGGGCTTGCCGGTGCCGGTCGGCAGGTCGTAGGTGAGCGAGATACGGAACGCGCCGCCCTCCCGGGCGTCGAAGGCGTGCACCTCGCTGCTCATCCCCTCGGGCACCCGCCACCTGGCGAGCGCGTCGGCGTCCACGGGCATCCGGTGGACGGCCGCACGCGGGTCGAGTGCATGGCCCCACCCTGTTCCGGGGTGCAACGTTCTCGCAACGTGGCGCGTGCTGCGCTGGGGCACATGTATGAGGAGACCCCGCGCGTCGAGCTCACCCCCGCGGCCGCCGACCTGCTGCGCCGGCTGTACGAGGCGCACGGCCCGCTGATGTTCCATCAGTCCGGAGGCTGCTGCGACGGCAGCGCCCCCATGTGCTACCCGGCGGGCGAGTTCCGCACCGGCGGCTCGGACGTGCTGCTCGCGGAGCTGGAGGTCGAGGGCGTCGGGGAGGCGGTGACGTTCTGGATGTCGCGCAGCCAGTTCGAGGTGTGGAGCCACACCCGGTTGATCGTCGACGTCGTCGAGGGGCGGGGCAGCGGCTTCTCGCTCGAAGCACCCGAAGGAGTGCGTTTCCTGATCCGTTCCCGTCTTCTCGGCTCCTAGACAGACTGCCGTCTGGTGCACTTCCTCTGAGTCCTGGGACAGTTGACGAGACCTCAGGGGGGACTGTGACGCTTCGTCAGAACAGGTTCCGAGCAGGCAGAGCGGTACTGACGTTTCTCACGGTATGCGGTGCGCTGGCCGGTGCGGTCCTGACGGGGGCGGCACCGGCCGACGCCGCGCAGGCCGCCGTCCGGATCGCGGCGGGCGTCACGTACCGGCAGTACGACATCCAGGCCGCCAAGGGCCCCACGCGCGTTCATGTGCTCACCGTCGACCTGCGCGACCCGCACGTCCGGCTCGACCTGCTGCATCCGGGAGCGGTCGCCGCGCGGGCGCCCGTCTCGCAACTGGCGGACACCCAGGGCGCGGTCGCGGGCGTCAACGGCGACTTCTTCAACATCACCGAGACCCAGCACCCGGGCGTCGAGGCGACCGGCGCGAGCGTGGGCCCGGCGATCGCGAGCGGCCGCACGCTCAAGGCGGCGGTGCCCGACGGCCAGCGTTTCGGCCCCGCGATGCCACCGGGCACGTCCACGAGGAACGTGCTCGGCATGGGGGTCGACCGACGGGCCCGGCTCGACAGTCTGTCCCTGGCCGGATCCGTCCGCACGCCCTGGGCGCGGCTGCCGCTGGGCGGGCTCAATCAGTACGCGCTGCCCGTGAACTCCGTCGGCGCGTTCACCAGCGCCTGGGGCAGCGCCTCCCGGGTACGCGCCACCTGCGGCACGGACACCGACCGGGCCGCCCCGTGCAGCACGGACACCCACGAGGTGACGGTCCGTCGAGGCCGGGTCGTGGCGGCCGCCGACACCCCGGGCGCCGGCCCCGTCGCCGCGGGCGCCACCGTGCTCGTCGGCCGGGAGGAGGGCGCGCGGCAGTTACGGAAGCTCTCCGTCGGCGAGCGCGTCCGCATCCGGCACGGCCTGGTCCCCTCCGCGACCCGGGTCCCGTACCGCTTCGCCATCGGCGGCTACCCGGTCCTCGACGACGGACAGCCGCTGCCCGGCCTGGACGGCACCACCGCTGCCGTGCGCACCGCCGTGGGGATCGCGGACGGCGGCCGGCGGGTGTTGCTGCTCGCGGTGGACGGCGCGGTCGCGTACCGCACGGGTCTGACCGTCGCCGAAGTGGCGGGCACCATGAAGGGGTTGGGCTCGGTCGACGCCTTCAGCCTGGACGGCGGCGGATCGTCGACGCTGGTCTCCCGCGATCCCGGGGCGAGTGCCGTGTCGGTGCGCAACCACCCCACCGGCGGCGCCGAACGCCCGGTACCGAACGGCATCGGGGTCTTCTCGACCGGATGAACCTCAGGGCCGGAGGCTGCTGACGATGTCCGCCGTCGCCGTGAGGCCGCTGTGGATGGTCGGGGCGATGCTCGTACTGGCCATGTAGAAGCCGAGCAGTGCGCACACCAGTGCGTGCGAGACCTTCAGCCCGCCGTTGCGCAGGAAGATCACCGCCAGGATCAGCAGCAACATCACCACAGAGATGGAAATCGCCATCGTCGGCCTCCTCCGCCACGCCAGTACGCCCGGTTCACGGCGTTCGGCCGCAAGTGTGGCGTAGCGGAGGGTTCGTCCGGGCGGCTGACCTGTCCGCCGAACGTGTGGTGTCTACGCCGACCGGTGGGCGTCCAGGAAGGCTTCGAGGCCGGCGAGGTCGTCGGTGTTGAGGTAGTCGACGCCGGCGGCGAGCAGCTCGCCCCACAGCGCGTCACGCGCGGGACCCGGCAGGTCCGGCGTGGCCCAGAAGCGCACCTTCTGCCCGCGCGCATGGGCGGCCCGGACGATGCCGCGCAGCTTCTGCCGCTCGACGTCGGGGAAGGCCCCCACGCCCTGCCAGGTGAAGTTGAGTGTCCAGTTGTCGCTGATCAGCGAGATGAGGGAGGCGGGCGCCGAGCTGCCGAGGTCGGCGAGGCGGCCGTCGTAGAAGGCCCGTCGTACGGTCTGCGCCTCCATGGGCGCACGGGCGGCGCGGTCGCCGGAGATGACGGCGGTGACCGGGCCGGGGAGGACACGGCCGTGGGCGTACGTGGTGAACAGGTGCTTGTGGCGCCGCAGATGCCGGTCGAGTTCGAGGTACGTCGAGGAGCCCTCGGTCTTGATGTCGATGAGCAGCTGGAGGGGCTTGCGGTGGCCCCGGTACACCGAGCCGTGGTTGGCCCTCACGCGGGCGGCCAGCGGGTCGAGGTACAGGGACTCCAGGGTGCGGGCCGGGTCGAGGTCGTCCGCGGTGTGGCCGATGAGGAGCTGGTCGCCGACGAGGAAGATGTCGGCCTCGACGCTGCCGAAGCGGTGGTCGAGGGCGTCGAGGAGGGGGCGGGGGTGCTCGTAGTCGTTGTGGGCGTGGGCCCGCCACAACGGCCGCGGGCGGTGCTTGTGTTCACCCGCGAACGCGTCGGTGGCGGGCAGGGCGACGGCGCCCGCGAGGGCGGCGCCGAGGGTGGTGAGGGCTCTGCGACGGGTGGTGAGGGCCATGCCTGCCTCCCTTTGAGGGCGGTACGGGACACCGGCGAGTATGGGGTCGTCGGTGCCTCAAAGGGCATGCTCGTGACAGGAGTTGGCCGGACTGCCGCTGTCCGTTCATCACCCCCGCTCGGGGCACACGAAAAAGCCCGCCCCAGGTGGGGCGGGCTTTCCCTGGTGAACGTCAGGGGGCCTGGAGGTCCACGAGTTCGGCCAGTGCGGCACGGTGGGCGCCCGCGGTGCCGTAGGCGATGGAGTCGGCCTTCGCCCGCTTGAGGTACAGGTGGATGGGGTGCTCCCACGTCATACCGATGCCGGCGTGCAGCTGCAGGGCCTCCTCGGCAGCGTGCACGGCGACGGAGGCCGCGTAGGCCTGAGCGACGGCGACCGCCACATCGGCGTCCTCACCGCTGGCCAGCGCGTCGGCCGCGTTGCGTGCCGCGGCCCGCAGGTTGACGACCTCCAGCCACAGCTGGGCGAGCCGGTGCTTGAGCGCCTGGAACCCGCCGACCGACCGGTTGAACTGCTTGCGCTCCTTCAGGTAGCGCACGGTCTCGGTCAACGTCCAGTCGGCGATGCCGAGTTGCTCGGAGGCGAGCAGGCCGGCACCGGACCGCAACGCCCGCCGTACGGCGGGCTCGGCGTCGCCCAGGAGACGGCCAGGGGCACCGTCCAGAGTGACGGTCGCGAGCGGCCGGGTCAGGTCCAGGGACACCTGCGGGGTGACGGTCGCGCTGGACGCGTCCACCGCGTACAGCCCGCCGTCGTCCGCCGGAATCAGCAGCACATCGGCGGCCGCGGCGTCCGCGATCCCGGTCAACTCCCCGTGCAGGGAGCCGCCTTCATGGCGTACGACCTTGTAGGCGCCGCCCGCGGCGACGTGCAGCGAGACGGCGAGGGTGCCGATCTTCCGCCCCGACGCCAGCTCGGCAAGCAGGTCCTCGGTGCCGCAGGCCAGCAGCGCCTCGGTCGCGACGACGGCACTGGTGAGGTACGGCACGGGGGCGACCGCACGCCCCAACTCCTCCAGCACGACGGCGACTTCGCGGTGCGTGGCACCCTGGCCGCCCTGCGCCTCCGGCACCAGGAGTCCGGCGAGGCCCATGCCGTCCGCGAGGGCCTTCCAGGCCGCCAGGTCGTGCGGGGCGTCGGACTCGGTGCGGGCGATGACGCCGGGGGCGTCGCAGTGGTCGGCGAGCAGGTCCCGTACGGCGGACCGCAGCGCGTCTTCCTCCTCCGAGTACAGCAGGTCGGGCGCCTTTTTCATCGGGACAGGTCCTTCCACGCGACGTCCTTGTCGGTGCGCGGTTCCGAGGGCAGGCCCAGGACGCGCTCGGCGACGATGTTCAGCAGGACCTCGCTGGTCCCGCCCTCGATGCTGTTGCCCTTGGAGCGGAGGTAGCGGTAGCCGGCGTCCCGGCCGACGAAGTCCACCAGCTCGGGCCGCCGCATGGTCCAGTCGTCGTACAACAGGCCTTCCTCGCCGCGGAGTTCGACCTCCAGGCCGCTGATCTCCTGGTTGAGGCGCGCGAAGGCGAGCTTCATGCCGGCGCCCTCGGGGCCGGGCTGGCCCAGGGCGAGTTGCTGGCGCAGGCGTTCGCCGGTGAGACGGGCGACCTCGGCCTCGACCCACAGCTTCAGCAGGCGCTGGTGCAGATCGTGGGTGCGCAGTTCGGGGCGCTCGCGCCAGGTCTTGGAGACCGGGCCGATCATGCCGCCCTCGCGGGGCAGCCGCATACCGCCGATGGCGACACGCTCGTTGTTGAGCGTGGTCTGCGCGACCCGCCAGCCGTCGCCGATCTCGCCGAGGCGGCGGGAGTCGGGGATGCGGACGTCGGTGAGGAAGACCTCGTTGAACTCGGCCTCGCCGGTGATCTGGCGCAGCGGTCGCACGTCGACGCCGGGGTCGGTCATGTCGCACAGGAAGTATGTGATGCCCGCGTGCTTGGGCACGTCCGGGTCGGTGCGGGCGATGAGGATGGCCCAGCGGGCGTTGTGCGCGCTGGACGTCCAGACCTTCTGCCCGTTGACGACCCAGTCGTCGCCCTCCCGGACGGCCCGAGTGCCGAGCGCAGCCAGGTCGGAGCCGGCGCCGGGCTCGCTGAAGAGCTGGCACCAGACCTCCTCGCCCGTCCACAGGGGCCGGAGCAATTGCTGCTTCTGCTCCTCGGTGCCGTACTTGAGGATGGTCGGCGCGGCCATGCCGAGGCCGATGCCGTTGCGCCGCGGATCGTTGTCGGGGGCGCCCGCGGCCTCCAGCTCGGCGTCCACGACGGCCTGGAGGGAGCGCGCGGCGCCGAGGCCGCCCAGGCCCTCGGGGTAGTGCACCCACGCCAGGCCGGCGTCGAAGCGGGCCCTCAGGAAGTCGAGGCGGTCCGTGGTGACCGGCGGGTGTGCGGCCACCAACTCCGCTGTGCGGCGCTTGAGTTCGGCTGCGTCGGTCATGCGGCGGCTCCGTTCCGGAGAGACGGGACGACGGCGACCCGGCCCGTCGTGACCCCGTCACCGACCCGCTGGACCGCTGCCGCGGCCTCGGTCAGCGGCACCCGCTCGCTGACCAGCGGCTTGATGGCGCCCCGGGCGGCGAGTTCGGTGAGCTGCTCGTGACAGTGCTGGATCAGCTTCGGGTTCTTGGTGTTGTACAGGCCCCAGTGCAGGCCGAGGATCGCGTAGTTCTTCACCAGCGCGTGGTTGAGGCCCGGGCTGGGGATGGTGCCGCTGGCGAAGCCGACGACCACGATCCGGCCCTCGAAGGCGACGACCTTGGTGGACTGCGTGTAGGCCTCGCCGCCGACCGGGTCGTAGACGACGTCGGCGCCCCGGCCGCCGGTGGCCTCCTTCACGGCGGCGATGACGTTCTCCGCACGCCGGTCGATCACGACGTCGCAGCCCAGCTCCCGCGCCACCGCGGCCTTGTCGGCACCGCCGACGACACCGATCACGGTGGCGCCGGCCGCCTTACCGAGCTGCACGGCCGCGCTGCCGACCCCACCGGCGGCGGCGTGGACGAGCAGCGTCTCACCGGCCTCCAGACGGGCCCGCCGGTGCAGACCGAACCAGCCCGTCTGGTACCCGATGTGCAGCGCGGCGGCCTCCGCGTCGTCCAGCGACTCCGGCGCGGGCAGCAGCCCGGCGGCATCGGCGACGGCGTACTCGGCGAAACCGCCGTACGGCAGCGCGGGGTTGGCGAGCACGCGGCGCCCGTCCTCGGTCTCCCCGCAGACCTCCACGCCCGGCGTGAAGGGCAGCGGCGGCTGCACCTGATAGTGGCCACGGCACATCAGCACATCGGGGAAGTTGATGTTCGCGGCACGCACCTTCAGCAGGACCTGGCCGTCGCCGGGCGTCGGTGTCGCCACCTCCTCGAGGCGCATCACCTCGCCCGGCTCGCCGTTCTCGTGCACTTGCCATGCCTGCATGCGGTGCCTCCACGCGACTGCATCGTCTGACGGGGTCCATCGCATACTAAGCGGTCGCTTGCCCATCAGGGAACAGCCCGCCGCGGAACAGTAGCGGGCATCACGCGGGCGTCACGACCTCCGGGGCTTCGCCCGTACATGCATCCGCTCCCCCTGCGGACCGAAGAGGCTCAGGAACTCCACCGGCCCCTCCCCCGTCGACCCGAACCAGTGCGGCACACGCGTGTCGAACTCGACCACCTCCCCGGCCGCGAGCACCACGTCGTGCTCCCCCAGCACCATCCGCAGCCGGCCGGCCAGCACGTACAGCCACTCGTAGCCCTCATGGGTGCGCGGCTCGGGCTCCTCCCGGCCTTGTGGCACCAGCACCTTGTACGCCTGGAGGCCGCCGGGCTGCCGGGTGAGCGGCCAGTAGGTGCGCCCGTGCCGCACGAGCGGCTTGGACCGGACCCTCGGATCCCCCACCGGGGGTGTCCCGATCAGCTCGTCGAGCGGTACCTGATGGGCCTGCGCGATCGGCAGCAGCAGCTCCAGGCTGGGCTTGCGCAGGCCGGACTCCAGCCGGGACAGGGTGCTCACGGAGATCCCGGTCGACTCGGAGAGCGCCGCGAGTGTCACCTCCCGGTCCTTCCGGATCCGGCGCAGCCGGGGCCCGACCTCCGCGAGAACGTCATCGGTAGTCATGTCATGTATTGCAGAATCAGCAAAGAAGTTTGTCAATACCGCACCCACGGGACGACGGTGTCGGTATGACGGAGACAAGCGGGACCTACGAAGTGATCGTGATCGGCGGCGGCGCGGCGGGCCTGTCCGCGGCTCTCGTCCTGGGCCGCGCCCGGCGCCGCACCCTCGTCATCGACGCGGGCGAGCCGCGCAACGCGCCCGCCGCGCACATGCAGGGCTATCTGACGCGGGACGGCATGCCGCCCACCGAGTTCCTGGCGATCGGCCGGGAGGAGATCGCACGGTACGGCGTCGAGCTCGTGGAGGACCGCGCGGTGGATGTCACCGCGGACTTCACCGTGACGCTGGCGAGCGGCCGCACGGTCCGGGCCCGTCGCCTCGTGATCGCCACCGGCCTCAGGGATGAGCTCCCGCCTGTGCCCGGCGTCGCCGAGCGCTTCGGCCGGGACGTGCTGCACTGTCCGTACTGCCACGGCTGGGAGGTCCGCGACCAGGCCTTCGGCGTGCTCGCGACCACCCCGCTGAGCGTCCACCAGGCGCTGATGGTGTCGCAGTGGTCGAAGGACGTGACGTTCTTCCTGCACGAGGTCGCGGAGACCGACCTGTCGGACGACGACGTGCGCAGGCTCGCGACGGCCGGCGTCAAGGTGGTACCCGGTTCGGTGGCCGAGCTGGTGACCGAGAACGACCGACTGACGGGCGTCCGTCTGACCGACGGCACGGTGCAGGCTCGCGAGGTGCTGTTCGTCGCGCCCCGCGCGGTACCGCAGACCGGGCTGCTGGAGCGGCTCGGAGCCGAGCTCACGGAGACCCCGTTCGGCTCGTACCCGGTGGTCGACCCCACCGGGCTCACCTCCGTGCCGGGCGTCTGGGCGGTAGGCAACGCGATGGGCTTCGGCGAGCAGGTGATCAACGCGGCGGCGGGCGGTTACCGGGCCGGAGCCACGATCAACGGGGAGCTGCTGATGGCGGACCTCGACGCAACGCGCTAGGGGCGCGAGGCTGTGTCGATCAGCGGCTCCGCCGCGGGGCGCGACCAGCCCCAACGCAATCGCAGACAAAACGCAACCCATCCTTCGCCGTGAAATCCAGCGAAGCGTCCCGCACTCTGGATGCATGCTGCTTGCCCGGCTGGCCCAGGTGTCCCAGGAGGTCGCCGCGACCTCGGCGCGCTCGACGAAGATCGCGCTGCTCGCCGAACTGTTCCGGGAGGCCGAGCCGGACGACGTACCGGTCGTCATCCCGTATCTGGCGGGACGGCTGCCGCAGGGGCGGCTCGGGGTGGGCTGGAAGGTGCTGAGCCGTCCGGTCGCCCCGGCCGCCGGGCCGAGCCTGGCCGTCCGTGACGTGGACGCCCTGTTCACCGAGCTGGGCAAGGTCTCGGGCACCGGCTCACAAACCAAACGAGCCCGGTTGGTCGGGGAGTTGATGGGCGCGGCCACCGAGGACGAGCAACGGTTCCTGTTCGGCCTGATCAGCGGCGAGGTAAGGCAGGGCGCGCTGGACGCGGTCGCCACGGAAGGGCTCGCGCAGGCGACGGAGGCACCACCGGCCGACGTTCGCCGGGCGGTGATGCTCGCGGGTTCCCTCCAGGCGGTCGCCGAGGCCCTGCTCGCGGACGGCCCCGCCGCCCTGGACCGCTTCCGGCTCATCGTCGGCCGCCCGGTCCTGCCGATGCTGGCGCACAGCGCGTCCTCGGTGGCCGAGGCGGTCGAGAAGCTGGGCGCGTGCGTGGTCGAGGAGAAGCTGGACGGCATCCGTGTCCAGGTGCACCGCAGCGGCGACGACGTACGGATCTACACCCGCACCCTCGACGAGATCACCGACCGGCTGCCCGAACTGACGGCTGCCGCCCTGGAGTTGAGGGGCGAGCGCTTCATTCTGGACGGGGAGGTCATCTCCTTCGACACGCAAGGGCGACCGCGTTCCTTCCAGGAGACGGCCGGACGTGTCGGCTCCCGGGTGGACGTGACGACGGCCGCCGCCGAGGTCCCCGTCTCCCCCGTCTTCTTCGACGCGCTCTCGGTCGACGACCGCGACCTGCTGGACCTCCCCTTCGTCGAGCGGCACGCGGAGCTGGCGCGGCTGGTCCCCGAGCCGATGCGGGTGCGGCGGACGCTGGTGTCCGGTGCGGAGGACGTCGGCGCGGCCGAGGCCTTCCTCGCCGAGACGCTGGAGCGCGGCCACGAGGGAGTGGTGGTGAAATCCCTCGACACCTCGTACAGCGCAGGCCGCCGGGGCGCGTCCTGGCTGAAGGTCAAGCCCGTGCACACCCTCGACCTGGTCGTCCTGGCGGCCGAGTGGGGCCACGGCCGCCGCACCGGCAGGCTCTCCAACCTCCACCTCGGCGCCCGCACCGCCGACGGCGGTTTCGCGATGCTCGGCAAGACCTTCAAGGGCATGACCGACGCGATGCTGACCTGGCAGACCGAGCGGCTCCAGGAGCTGGCCGTCGAAACCGACGGCCATGTGGTGACCGTACGCCCCGAACTCGTCGTGGAGATCGCCTACGACGGTCTCCAGAGGTCCACCCGCTACCCGGCCGGTGTCACGCTCCGTTTCGCCCGCGTGGTCCGCTACCGGGAGGACAAACGGCCGGAGGAGGCAGACACGGTGGAGACGCTGCTGGCCGCGCACCCTGGAGTGAAGCCGTGAAGCATCCCGAGGTGAGGGCATGAAGACGAGCGCCGGCCTGCTGTTGTTCCGGCACACCGACGACGGCCTCGAGGTGTTGCTGGGCCATATGGGCGGCCCGTTCTTCGCGCGCCGCGACGCCGGTGCCTGGACCGTCCCGAAGGGCGAGTACGTACCTGCCGAGGAACCGGCCTGGGACGCCGCCCGGCGCGAGTTCCAGGAGGAGCTCGGCCTGCCGCCGCCCGACGGGGCGGCCGTGGCGCTCGGCGAGGTGAAGCAGACCAACGGGAAGGTCGTCACGGCGTGGGCGATCGAGGCGGACCTCGATCCGGCGACCGTCGTGCCGGGCACCTTCCGGATGGAGTGGCCGCCGAAGTCGGGCCAGGAGCAGGAGTTCCCCGAACTGGACCGCGTCGAGTGGTTCGCCCTGGACCGGGCCCGGACCGTGATCGTCAAGGCGCAGACCACGTTTCTCGACCGGCTGGCGGAGCACTCGCCCTGACACGTTGCGGCGGGCGCCGCCGCGCGGGAAGGTCGAAACACAGTCCGCTGCCCAGGAGGTCGGTCATGCCCATCGCGACGGTGAACCCGGCGAACGGCGAGACGCTCAAGACGTACGAGGCCATGGGCCCCGAGGAGATCGAGCGCAGGCTCCAGCTCGCGGAGGCCACGTTCCGCACGTACCGGACGACGCCCTTCGCCGAACGCGCCCGTCTGCTGCACCGGGCCGCCGGTCTGCTCGACGAGATCCAGCCGGACATCGCCCGGGTCATGACCACCGAGATGGGCAAGCCGGTCAAGCAGGCCCGCGCGGAGGCCGCCAAGTGCGCCAAGGCGATGCGCTGGTACGCCGAGCACGCGGAGTCGCTGCTGGCCGACGAGGAGCCGGCCGACGACGACGTCAAGGACTCGGGCGCGTCCCGGGCCCACGTGCGCTACCGCCCCCTGGGTCCGGTGCTCGCGGTGATGCCGTGGAACTTTCCGCTCTGGCAGGTGATCCGGTTCGCCGCGCCCGCGCTCATGGCCGGCAACGTCGGTCTCCTCAAGCACGCCTCCAACGTCCCCCAGACCGCCCTCTTCCTGGAGGACCTCTTCCACCAGGCGGGCTACTCGGAGGGCACCTTCCAGACCCTCCTCATCGGCTCCGGCGAGGTCGAGGAGATCCTGCGCGACGAACGCGTCAAGGCGGCCACGCTCACCGGCAGCGAGCCCGCCGGGCGGGCGGTCGCGGCGGTGTGCGGGGACATGGTGAAGAAGACCGTGCTGGAGCTCGGCGGCAGCGACCCCTACGTGGTCATGCCGTCGGCCGACATCGACCGGGCCGCGCAGATCGCGGTCACGGCGCGTGTCCAGAACAACGGGCAGTCCTGCATCGCCGCCAAGCGGTTCATCGTCCACACGGACGTGTACGACGCCTTCGCCGAACGGTTCGTCGAGGGCATGAAGGCGCTGAAGGTCGGCGATCCGCTGGAGGAGGAGACGGACGTCGGTCCGCTGTCGAGCGAGCAGGGGCGGGCGGATCTGGAGGAGCTGGTCGACGACGCCAGGCGCAGTGGCGCGAGCGTGCTGTGCGGCGGAGAACGGCCCGACGGGGACGGCTGGTACTACCCGCCGACCGTGCTCGCCGACATCACCCGCGAGATGCGGATCCACCGCGAGGAGGCCTTCGGGCCGGTCGCGACGCTGTACCGCGCGGGCGACCTCGACGAGGCCGTGCTCATCGCCAACGACTCACCGTTCGGGCTGAGTTCGAACGTGTGGACCCGGGACGAGGCCGAGGTCGACCGGTTCGCACGGGATCTGGAGGCCGGCGGCGTGTTCTTCAACGGCATGACCGCCTCCCATCCGGCGTTCCCGTTCGGCGGGGTGAAGCGGTCCGGGTACGGGCGTGAGCTGTCCGGGCACGGAATCCGCGAGTTCTGCAACATCACGACGGTTTGGCACGGAGCGTGACACTTGCGCAGCTACGATCCCGGGTGTGAACCGTGAAGTGACTCTGCCTCTGATCGTCGATGACCGGGGCACCTTGCAGGTGTCCGCGGCCGATGTGAGCAAGTTGTTGCGGACGGTGGGTGGACGGTGGCTGCATCTTGTCGAGGCCGGGGAAGACGGGCTCGACGAGGACACAGTGGCGGCTTTGACCATTGAGCTTGCGAAACTTGCCGATCGTATTGATGTGGCGTGCATTGCGCACAGCAGCGGGACCGCGCCGTAGGGGTTGCCGTGTCGATGCCTTGTGCGGGTTCGTCGTGGCTGGTCGCGCGGTTCCCCGCGCCCCTTCAGGTGTCTCCGGCCGTCCTGCGTTTGGAGTAGCCCCGCGCGAAGTCGTCGGCCTCTCAGGTGATCGTGGACTGGACCACTTCCTGAGGTGAAGGCAGGCACAGTACATGGCGACGTTGTGCAGACCCTCGGTGTCCGTCCCGGAGTATGTGATCACGATGGAGGAGACGCTGGAGCTGGCTCGCTCCCGGCACTCCGACCATCCCCAACTGGCTCTGGCCCTCCGGCTGATCGAGAACACCGGGGTGCGTACCCGCCACGTCGTGCAGCCCATCGAGGAGACGCTGAAGCACCCGGGCTTCGAGGAGCGCAACAAGGTCTACGTGGCCGAGGCGAAGGCGCGGGTGCCCGCCGTGGTGCAGCGGGCGCTCGACGACGCCGAGCTTCTGACCAGCGACATCGATGTCATCATCTACGTGTCCTGCACGGGCTTCATGATGCCCTCGCTGACCGCCTGGCTGATCAACGAGATGGGCTTCGAGAGCACCACCCGGCAGCTCCCCATAGCCCAGCTGGGCTGCGCGGCCGGCGGGGCCGCGATCAACCGGGCGCACGACTTCTGCACCGCCTACCCCGAGGCCAACGCCCTCATCGTGGCCTGCGAGTTCTGCTCGCTGTGCTACCAGCCCACCGACCTCGGCATCGGGAACCTGCTCTCCAACGGACTGTTCGGGGACGGGATCGCCGCCGCCGTGGTGCGCGGGCGGGGCGGCGAGGGGATCTCGCTGGAGCGCAACGGGTCGTATCTGATCCCCAAGACCGAGGAGTGGATCATGTACGACGTCCGGGCCACCGGATTCCACTTCCAGCTGGACAAGCGGGTGCCGGCCACCATGGAGCCGCTCGCGCCCGCGCTCCAGGACCTCGCGGGGCTGCACGGCTGGGACGCCGCCGACCTGGACTTCTACATCGTCCACGCGGGCGGACCCCGCATACTCGACGACCTCAGCAAGTTCCTCCAGGTCGACCCGGACGCCTTCCGGTTCAGCCGGGCCACCCTCACCGAGTACGGCAACATCGCCAGCGCCGTCGTACTGGACGCGCTGCGCCGGCTGTTCGACGAGGGCGGCGCGCACGACCGGGCGCGCGGGCTGCTCGCCGGGTTCGGGCCCGGCATCACCGCGGAAATGGCCCTGGGCCGCTGGCAGCGCTACGCAGAGACGGCATGACATGACCGAAGAGACGATCACCGAGATCCTGTCCCCCATCCGGCACTGGCCCGCGCTCGACCTGAACGGCGTCGACTTCGACCCGGTGCTCACCGAGCTGATGCGTGAGGGCCCCGTCACCCGGATCCAGCTGCCCAACGGCGAGGGCTGGGCCTGGCTGGTCACCCGGTACGAGGACGTACGGACGGTGACCAACGACCCCCGCTTCGGCCGCGAGGCCGTCATGGACCAGCCCGACGTCACCCGGCTCGCCCCGCACTTCATCCCGGCCCGCGGCGCGGTGGGCTTCCTGGACCCGCCGGACCACACCCGGCTGCGGCGCTCGGTGGCCGCCGCGTTCACCACGAAGGGCGTGGAGCGGATCCGCGAGAAGTCCCGGCGGATGCTGGACGAGCTGGTCGACGAACTGCTGCAGGACGGCCCGCCGGCCGATCTGACGGCCACCGTCCTGACACCGTTCCCCATCGCGGTGATCTGCGAGCTGATGGGCGTCCCGGCCGCCGACCGGCACGGCATGCACACCTGGACCCAGCTGATCCTGTCCTCCTCGCACGGCAAGAACGTCAGCGAGAAGGCCAGGAACGAGATGGGCGCCTACTTCGCCGACCTCATCGGGCTCCGGGAGGGCAGCACCGGCGAGGACGTGGCGTCCCTGCTCGGGGCGGCCGTGGGACGCGGTGAGGTGACCCTGGAGGAGGCGGTGGGCCTCGCGGTCCTGCTCCAGATCGGCGGCGAGGCGGTGACCAACAACAGCGGCCAGATGTTCTACCTGCTGCTCACCCGCCCGGACCTCGCCGACCGGCTGCGCACCGAACCCGACATCCGCCCCCAGGCCATCGACGAACTGCTGCGCTACATCCCGCACCGCAACGCGGTCGGTCTGTCCCGGATCGCCCTGGAGGACGTCGGGATCCAGGGCGTACGGATCCGGGCGGGCGACGCGGTCTACGTGTCGTACCTGTCCGCGAACCGCGACCCGGGCGTCTTCCCCTACCCGGAGACGATCGACTTCTCCCGCAGCCCCAACCCCCATGTGTCGTTCGGCTTCGGCCCGCACTACTGCCCCGGCGGCATGCTGGCCCGGCTGGAGTCCGAGTTGCTGGTCGACGCTCTGCTGGACCGTGTCCCGGGTCTGAGGCTGGCGGTGCCACGCGAGCAGGTCCCGTTCAAGAAGGGCGCGCTGATCCGTGGTCCCGAGGCCCTTCCGGTGACGTGGTGACGGCTGCCGAAGGGCTCCTGGTTCCGCCGGGGCACGGCCGGGTCGTCCAGACCCCGGCCCAGCACGTGACCTTCAAGGTGACGGGCTCGCACTCCCGGACGGCGTCCACCTTCGAGGTGATCGTGCCGCCCGGCTTCGATGTGGGTGCCCATGTGCACACCCGCAGCGAGGAGTTGTTCTATGTCCTCGAAGGCGAGCTGGACGTCCTCGCCTTCGAGCCGCGGATCCGCACCCCCGACAACTGGCAGCGCTGGGAGTCGAGTTCGGGCGGTCGGGTGGTACGCGCGACGCCGGGGACGGTCATCGTCGTACCGCCCGGCTGTCCGCACGCGTTCGCGAACCCGACGGACTCCCCCGCCAAGATGTTCTTCCAGGCGTCCCCGCCGCCGGACCACGAGCGGTACTTCGAGGAGCTCCTGGAGATCCTGGGTGACGGGGGTCCGCCGGACGACGCGGCGATCGAGGAGCTGCGCGGACGGTACGACATCGAGCAGCTGACGCCGTTGAAACACCGTTGACACGGTGGGAGTTGAAGCTACGATCAGCTCGATGACCACTCACTCTGTTCACAGATTGGGGGACCCGTCCGCGCAAGGTGAGTGCTGATGCTCACTTCGCCCGTGACCGGGGATTCCCGCCTTTCCTTCTGGCTGCGCGTGCGCGAGTTCGCCGTGCCGGCCTCCATGATCGAGACCGCGACCGCTCGTCGCCGCGCCGGTGACTGGGGCGGGGCCTGTGCCGCCGCGGGGTTCGATGTCGATCTCCAGCCGCGTTCCGTGGCGCGTGTCCATGGCGCGGAGCTCGCCGCCCGGGTCCGGGCCGATCTCCGGCATCTGGCTCCCGACCTGCTGCGCTGGCACATGCCGAGGATCGCTCCCGACGGGCTGTTGCGCCCGGGCGTGACCCTCACGCTGGCCCGCTATGACAGTGAAGGCAAGCGGCCGGTGCACCTCGTGGTGCGGACCCCGCCCGCCTGGGCGGATGCCGGGCAGCGGATCAGTCTCGCGCTGTGGGACGGATCGTCCGGCTCCGGGGCCGGTGGCAGCCGCCATCCGCATCCCCCGCCCCACCGGCGGTACCGGCTCGACCTGCACCGTCACCTGTGGGACGCGCGCAGGGCCGATGAGCTGCGCGTCCGCTCAGGCGTCGACGCCCCTCCCGTAACGGATCCGGCTGTCCTGGGGCCGGTACCGCAGGGGCGCCGCTGTGCCGTCGACCGGTGGGCGGCCGAGGCCGCGATCCTGCTCCGCGCCGAGGGCCGGTCCGACGGTCGCGTGGGCGTGCGGTGCGGGGCCCGGCATCGGCTGGTCCTGGACCTGGTCGCGAACCGGGACGGGCCGCCGGCGATGCGGATCACCGAGGCGTCCGCATCCGGCGCCGCCTCCGCGCTGCCGGTCCTGCCCGACGCGGCGACCTGGGTGCTGCCCGACCTGGAGCTGCTCCGCACCGGTGCGATCGAGGCCGAGCGGCTGCATCCGCTGGTAGCCGCCGCCCTCGTACCGGGACATGTGCCGGATTCCTCGGCCGCGGTGCCGGATCCGGCGGGACAGCCTCGGCTCGTGGACTGCCGGGGCGCCCTGCACCGGATCGGCCTGGTCGACGGGGCGCTGGCCCCGCTGGACCACGATCCCGCCGAGGTCCGGCGGGAGGAACTGCTGGCCGCGCTGAACGGCACGCCGTTGCCCTGTCTGCGGGTCATCGACGAGACGCACCGGCATCCGGAGTGCCTCGACGACGTCCGCGAACGCCTCGCCCACGGGGACGTCTCCGGTGCGCTGGCCGTCGTCGAGGGGCTGCTCGGCCCTGACGCGGTGCTGCGCGGCGGTGCGCTGCGGGACGAGTTGGAGGCGGCCGCGCGACAGCGGATCGTCTACGGGCTGTTCAGGGCGGGCATGGCCGGCCCCGGACCCGGTCGCGTCCGCTTCGACAAGGCCCGCCCCCGTCCGGGCGCCCACCGCTCGCGCCCACGCCCCGCCACCCGCGGCTGACCCCGCACCCACCCTCCTCACGCCTCTTCCTGCTACCCAAGGTGATGACATATGCCCATTTGTACGCCTGTTACTGCTGCCCCTGCATCCCAACTCGACGTCGCCGGCGACCTGTTGACGCTGCTCCGCGACACCGGCACCGAGCCGCGCCCCGACATGCAGCTGGAGGCACTCACCCTCGCCGTGGCCGCCGATCTGCCCGTGCTGTTGTGGGGCGAGCCAGGCATCGGCAAGACCGCGGCCCTGACCCAGCTCGCCACGTCCCTGGACCTGCCGCTGACCACGGTGATCGCCAGCGTGCACGAGCCCTCCGACTTCTCGGGGCTGCCCGTCGTAGGTGACGACCCCGCGGAACAGGGCGTCCCGATGGCCCCGCCGGACTGGGCCGTACGCCTGGTCCGGGCCGGCCGGGGCCTGCTGTTCCTGGACGAGCTGTCCACCGCACCGCCGGCCGTGCAGGCCGCCCTGCTCCGGCTGGTGCTGGAGCGACGGATCGGCGCCCTTCAGCTGCCGCCCGGGGTCCGGATCGTGGCCGCCGCCAACCCGCGGTCCTCGGCGGCCGACGGCTGGGAGCTGAGCCCGCCGCTGGCCAACCGGTTCGTCCATCTGCAGTGGACCCACGACCACGAGGTCGTCGTACGCGGTCTCGGCGGGACCTGGCCCCGGGCGACTCTGCCGCGGCTCGCCCCGGAGAAGCTGCCGGAGGCCGTGGACTTCGCACGGCGTGCGGTGTGCGGGCTCCTCGCCGCCCGCCCCGGGCTCGTGCACCGGCTGCCCAACAGCGAGACCCGCCGGGGCGGCCCCTGGCCCTCGCCCCGCAGCTGGGACATGACGCTGAGCCTCATCGCCTTCGCCACCGCGGCCGGCTCCTCCCGGGACGTGCTGTCCCTGCTGGTCCGGGGGACCGTGGGGGACGGGCCGGGGCTCGAACTGCTGGCGAGCATCGACCGGATGGATCTGCCCGACCCCGAGCTGCTGCTCGCCGATCCGGCGGGCGCCGAGCTGCCCGAGCGTGGTGACCTGCGGCAGGCCGCGCTCGACGGGGTGGTGGCGGCGGTCCGCGCACGTCCGGACCGGGCCCGCTGGGACGCCGCGTGGGCGCTGCTGGTCCGGGCGGTGGAGACCGGGGCCCCGGACCTGGTGGTCGTGCCCGCGAGCACGCTCGCCTCGCTGCGGCAGGAGGACTGGGACGTACCTCCGTCGATCGAGCAGCTCGCCGGGGTGGTGACCCTGTCCCGGCGGGCCGACGAGGCCGCGTCGCGCGCCAAGACCGCGGTGAGGGCGGGCCGTTGAGCGGGGACGCGCGCGGGACGCTGGATCTCGACAAGCTCTTCGCGGCCCGGCTCCAGGCCGCGCGGGCCCGGCCCTATCTCGCGACGGCCCTGTTCGCCCTGCACACCGTCGCGTCACCACGGGTACCGACCATGGCCGTCGACCGGCACTGGCGGTGCTATGTCTCACCGGGGTTCGTGGACCGGACACCCGTGGAGGAGTTGGCCGGGGTGTGGGTGCACGAGGTGTCGCACCTGCTGCGCGACCATCATGGGCGCGGGGACCGGGTGGCGCGGGAACGCGGGCTGACCGGAGCCGGGGAACGGCTGCGGATGAACATCGCCGCGGACTGCGAGATCAACGACGACGCCTTCGGCGACGGCCTGGTCCGGCCCGAGGGCGCGGTCCACCCGGAGTCCCTGCGCCTGCCCGCGGGGCAGCTCATGGAGGACTACCTGCGCCAGTTCCGGCTCGGGCCGCTGACGCAGGATCTCTCCTGGCTGGACTGCGGCAGCGGCGCCGACGGCCTAGACCGGGAGTGGGACCTGGGGCCGAAGGGCGCGCACGGCCTGAGCGAGCAGGAACGGGACGCGGTCCGGTTCCGGGTGGCCCAGGGCATCACCGCGCGTCCGGGGACGACCCCGCAGGGCTGGCAGCGGTGGGCGGAGGACGCGTTCCATCCGCCGCAGCGGTGGCGGGAGTTGCTGGGCGCGGCGGTCCGCTCGGCGGCCTCCGGGCCCGGCGTGGGCGAGGACTACACGTACGGCCGCCCTTCGCGGCGCTCGGCGTCCGTGCCCGGTGCCGTGCTGCCGAGCCTGCGGCGCAGACCACCCCGAGTCTCCGTGGTGATCGACACGTCCGGGTCGGTCAGCGATGCCGAACTGGGCAGTGCGCTGTTGGAGGTCGCCGCCATCGCGCGTGCCGTGGGCGGCCGGCGCGACCTGGTCTCGGTGCTGCCCTGCGACGCGGCGGCCCAGTTCATCCATCCGCTCTGCCGCGGCGAGGGCATCCCGCTGATGGGCGGTGGGGGCACGGATCTGCGTACGGGCTTCGCCAGGGCGCTGCGGGCGCGTCCCAAGCCCGATGTCGTCGTGGTCCTGACGGACGGCCAGACACCCTGGCCGGACACCCGGCCACCGTGCCGGACCGTGGTGGGACTCTTCCCCCGGTCCGCCTCCTGGGACGAGGACGATCCCGACTACGTGCCGGACTCCCCGCCCGACTGGGCCCGGGTGGTGGACATCGGGTAGGGGCGCCGGCCGACGTGCCGGCGCCCCCGTGGCGCTATCGGATCGGCATCCCCGACAGGGTGCGGGCGATCACCAGGCGCTGGATCTCGCTCGTACCCTCGAAGATGGTGTAGATCGCGGCGTCACGGTGCATCCGCTCCACCGGGTACTCCCGGGTGTAGCCGTTGCCGCCGAGTATCTGGACCGCCTGGGCCGTGACCTTCTTCGCCGTCTCGCTCGCGAAGAGCTTCGACATCGAGCCCTCGGCCGCGGTGAACGGCTTGCCGTTGACTGCCATCCAGGAGGCGCGCCAGACCAGGAGACGGGCGGCGTCGATGGAGGTGCGCATGTCGGCGATCTGGAAGGCGACGCCCTGGTTGTCGATGATCGGGCGGCCGAACTGCTCACGGGTCTTGGCGTAGTCGAGGGCGACCTCGTACGCGGCCCGGGCGGTGCCCACCGCCATCGCGCCGACGGCCGGGCGGGATGCCTCGAACGTGGCCATCGCCGCGTTCTTGACGCGCTCGCCGCCGCCCGCCTTGGCGCGCTCGCGGGCGCGGGCCAGGCGCTGGTCCAGCTTCTCCTTGCCGCCGAGCAGGCAGTGGCCGGGAACGCGGACGTTCTCCAGGACGACCTCGGCGGTGTGGGAGGCGCGGATGCCGTGCTTCTTGAACTTCTGGCCCTGGGACAGGCCGGGTGTGTTCGGCGGGATGATGAAGGACGCGTGGCCCTTGGAGCCGAGCTCGGAGTCGATGACCGCGACGACGACGTGGACGTTGGCGATACCGCCGTTGGTCGCCCAGGTCTTCGTGCCGTTGAGCACCCACTCGTCCTTGGCCTCGTCGTACACCGCGCGGGTGCGCATCGAGGCCACGTCCGAGCCGGCGTCGGGCTCGGAGGAGCAGAACGCGGCGACCTTGACGTCGTTCGCGTCGCCGTACATCTGCGGGATCCAGGTGCCGATCTGCTCCTCGGTGCCGTTGGCGAGGACGCCCACGGCGGCCAGACCGGTGCCGACGATCGACAGGGCGATGCCCGCGTCGCCCCAGAACAGCTCCTCCATGGCCATCGGAATACCGAGGCCGGTGGAGTCGAAGTACTGCTGGGCGTAGAAGTCGAGTGAGTAGATCCCGACCTTGGCGGCCTCCTGAATGACCGGCCAGGGAGTCTCCTCACGCTCGTCCCATTCGGCGGCCGCGGGCCGGATCACATCGGCCGCGAAGCCGTGCAACCAGTCCCGGACCTCCTTCTGTTCGTCGTTGAGCTCCATGGTGAACTCGGCCATGTCCCCTCCAGCGGCGGCGCACGTGCATGTTACTAGCGGTAACCCGAGTCTGTTACCGGTCGGTAGGAAAAGTCAACTCCTGATGACCGCTCGGTAGCCCGTTCGATGCGTGGGGCATGTTGAGTGTTAGTTTGCGCAGGCGTCACCGAATCAGCACGGGTGGGGAGAGCTCATGGACACCACGCAGCGGACCGATCAGCAACGGTCCGCAGACCGCCGTCGCCGCGAGCTGCTGGAGGCCGCGGACAGAGTAGTCCTGCGTGACGGACCACAGGCCTCCATGAACGCGATCGCCGCGGAAGCAGGCATCACCAAGCCGATCCTCTACCGTCACTTCGGTGACAAGGGGGGACTTTACGCGGCTTTGGCCACGAGGCATACGGATGCGTTGCTGGATTCCCTGCGGGCCGCGCTGGACGCTCCGGCGGAGCGGCGGGAGCGGGTGGAGGCCACGCTCGACACGTATCTCGCGGCGATCGAGGCGCGGCCTCAGGTGTACCGGTTCCTGATGCATCCGGCGGACGGCGGACAGTCCGGAGACCCCGGGTTCGACGTCGGGAAGCACTCCGTGCCGTTGCTTCGGCGGATGGGCGAGGAGTTGGCTCAGGTCATCGAGGATCGGCTGGATCTCGGGCCCGGGGGGCAGCAGTTGGCTCGGGTGTGGGGGCATGGGATCGTCGGGATGATGCACGCCGCCGGGGACTGGTGGCTGGGGGAACGGCCGTGCTCGCGTGCGGAGTTGGTGCGAAGTCTGGCCGACCTCCTGTGGGGGCGGCTTGCGGCGGCCGGGGACAAGGTGGGCGGTCCGGGGTTCTGACGGTCGTATGTCGGCCACCGGCCGGTGGGGCTGGTCGCGCAGTTCCCCGCGCCCCTAGGTGGGTCGAGGGCCCTTGCCCCAAGAGGCTCGGGACACCTGTCGCATCAGTCTGCGGTGCCGCCGGCCTGTCAGGTGATCCGCATACACCCGCCCCTCCAAGTGGTCGCACTCGTGCTGCAAGCACCGCGCGAAGAAGCCTGTGCCGTGGACCCTGATCTGCTCCCCCGTCGCCGTGAAGCCCTCGACCACCGCGTGGTCGTAGCGTTCCGTTCCCGCCTCCAGACCCGGGAGGGACAGGCACCCCTCCGGGCCTCGAAGCACCAGACCGTCGGCCTCGACCAGCCGTGGGTTCACCACATGGCCCAGGTGCCGTACGTCTTCGTCGTCCGGGCAGTCGTAGACGAAGACCCGCAGGGACTCGCCCACCTGGTTCGCAGCCAGGCCGACGCCCTGGGCGGCGTACATCGTGGCGAACAGATCCTCGACCAGGGACGCCAGTTCGGGACCGAAGTCGGTGACGTCCTCGCAGGGGGAGTGCAGTACCGGATCGCCGAAGAGAGTCATCGGCCGCACGCGTCCGCGGGTGCCCGGAATCAAACCGTGTCGCATGTCGGCAAGGGTACGGATTCGGGAGTGCGAATGGATCTCGATAGGCTGACCACCACCACGTTGCCGTCAGGCGCGGCGCGTACGCAAGGAGGATCGAGAACTGATGGCAGGCAACTCGGACCCGCTCACGCCGCGGGCCAAGATCGCCGTGACCGCCGGTAAGGCGGTCGCAGCGGCATCGCGCGCCGCGGGGCGCGGCAGCGGTTCGGTGATCGGCGGCCGGGTGGCACTCAAACTCGACCCCGACCTCCTCGCCCGGCTCGCCCAGAACCTGGACGTCGTCCTGGTGTCGGCGACCAACGGCAAGACCACGACGACCCGGCTCATCGCGGAGGCGCTCCGTGCCGCCGGGCCCGTCGTCTCCAACGCGCTCGGCGCCAACATGCCGGCCGGTATCACCTCGGCCCTCGCGGGCAGCTCAGAGGCGCGGTACGGCGTGATCGAGGTCGACGAGAAGTACCTCGCCGGTGTCGCCCGCGACACCGACCCGAAGTGCATCGCCCTGCTCAACCTCTCCCGCGATCAGCTGGACCGGGCCGCCGAGACCCGCATGCTCGCCGAGAACTGGCGCGAGGGACTGGCCGGCAGCAAGGCCGTCATCATCGCCAATGCCGACGACCCGCTCGTCGTGTGGGCGGCCTCCTCCTCCCCCAATGTGATCTGGGTCGCCGCGGGGCAGATGTGGAAGGACGACGCCTGGTCCTGCCCGTCCTGCGGTGGTGTGATGCAGCGGCCGGGCGACGACTGGTTCTGCGGTGAGTGCGGCTTCCGCCGGCCCACGCCGAGCTGGGCGCTGTCCGGGGACCATGTGCTCGACCCGCACGGCTCCGCGTGGCCCATCCATCTCCAGCTGCCCGGCCGCGCCAACAAGGCCAACGCCGCCTCCTCGGCCGCCGTCGCCGCCGTCTTCGGGGTGCCGCCGCAGGTCGCCCTGGAACGCATGTACCAGGTACAGGCCGTGGCCGGACGCTACGACGTCGTGCAGTTCCAGGAGCGGGACCTGCGACTGCTGCTCGCGAAGAACCCCGCGGGCTGGCTCGAAACGTTCAGCCTGATCGATCCGCCGCCCACCCCGGTGATCCTCTCGGTGAACGCGCGCGGCGCCGACGGCACGGACACCTCCTGGCTGTGGGACGTCGACTACACGCGGCTGACGGGGCATCCGATCTGCGTCGTCGGCGACCGGAAGCTGGACCTCGCGGTGCGTCTCGAGGTCGCCAACCAGCACTTCCAGGTCTGCGAGAACCTCGACCAGGCCGTCCAGATGTGCCCGCCGGGCCGCATCGAGGTCATCGCGAACTACACCGCCTTCCAGGACCTGCGCCGCCGCGTCGGCAACTGACACACTCAGGGGACTTTTGTGAGCGACAACCAGCTGCGGGTCGTCTGGATCTATCCCGACCTGCTCAGCACGTACGGCGACCAGGGCAACGTCCTGGTCGTGGAGCGCCGGGCGCGACAGCGCGGCCTCGACGTGGCCCGTCTCGACGTACGCAGCGACCAGCCGATCCCGACCTCCGGGGACATCTATCTCATCGGCGGCGGCGAGGACCGTCCGCAGCGGCTCGCGGCCGAGCGGCTGCGCCGGGACGGCGGACTGCACCGGGCCGTGGAGAACGGCGCGATCGTCTTCTCGGTGTGCGCCGGCTACCAGATCCTCGGCCACGAGTTCATCAACGACCTCGGCCAGCGGGAACCCGGCCTCGGGCTGCTGGACGTGGTCTCGGTACGCGGTGAGGGCGCGCGGTGCGTCGGCGACGTACTCGGCGACATCGACCCGCGCCTCGGCCTGCCCCCGCTGACCGGCTTCGAGAACCACCAGGGCATCACCCACCTCGGACCGACGGCCCGCCCGCTCGCCCGGGTCAAGTTCGGCAACGGCAACGGCACGGGCGACGGTACGGAGGGCGCGTACAACGACACCGTCTTCGGTACGTACATGCACGGCCCGGTGCTGGCGCGCAACCCGCTCATCGCCGACCTGCTGCTGAAGCTGGCGCTCGACGTGAACGCGCTGCCGCCCACCGACGACCGGTGGTACGAGGCGCTGCGCACCGAGCGCATCGCCGCTGCCGAGCAGCCTGCCTGAGCTGCGAGTTCACCTGCGCTCCAGGCGGCTTTTACCAGCCCGTCTGACGATGGGTCCGCACACCTGAGCGGGGTCGTCCAGCAGGCGGACGCACGGTACGGCCCCGCCCCCTCCTGCCGCTAGGGTGGCGGGGATCGAGCCGGACAGCGTGGTCCGGTCCCCGGCCCACGTTGAGAAGGTTGTTTCGGGCTATGCGCATTGGTGTCCTCACGTCCGGCGGCGACTGCCCCGGCCTGAACGCCGTCATCCGGTCCGTCGTGCACCGTGCCGTCGTCGACCACGGCGACGAGGTCATCGGCTTCCGGGACGGCTGGAAGGGCCTCCTGGAGTGCGACTACCTCAAGCTCGACCTCGACGCGGTGGGCGGCATCCTGGCCCGCGGCGGCACCATCCTCGGCTCCTCCCGGGTCCAGCCCTCCCATCTGCGTGACGGGGTCGAGCGGGCCAAGGGACATGTCCAGGACCTGGGTCTCGACGCGATCATCCCGATCGGCGGCGAGGGCACACTGAAGGCGGCCCGGCTGATGTCGGACGCCGGTCTGCCCATCGTGGGCGTGCCGAAGACCATCGACAACGACATCGCGGTCACGGACGTCACCTTCGGCTTCGACACGGCCGTGGGTGTGGCCACGGAGGCCCTGGACCGGCTCAAGACCACCGCCGAGTCGCACCAGCGGGTGCTCGTCGTCGAGGTCATGGGGCGGCACACCGGCTGGATCGCGCTGCACTCGGGCATGGCGGCCGGCGCGCACGCCATCGTCGTACCGGAACGGCCCTTCGACATCGAGGAGTTGGCCAAGCGGGTCGGCGAACGGTTCGAGGCGGGCAAGCGGTTCGCGATCGTCGTCGCCGCGGAGGGGGCCAAGCCGGCCGCCGGGTCGATGGAGTTCGACGAGGGCGCGAAGGACATCTACGGGCACGAGCGGTTCGCCGGGATCGCCCGTCAGCTCTCCATCGAGCTGGAGCAGCGGCTGGGGAAGGAAGCGCGGCCGGTCATCCTGGGGCATGTGCAGCGGGGCGGTACGCCGACGGCGTACGACCGTGTTCTCGCGACGCGATTCGGCTGGCATGCCGTCGAGGCCGTGCACCGGGGGGAGTTCGGTCACATGACCGCTCTCCAGGGGACGGACATCGTGATGGTGCCGCTCGCGGAGGCCGTGGAGACGCTGAAGACGGTTCCCGCGGAGCGCTATGAGGAAGCCGAGTGCGTCCTCTAGGACACACCGTGCGGAATTGAAGAATCCGCCCCCGGCCGCAGCTGCGGCCGGGGGCGGTTCTAGTCTGTGACGGACAGACTTGCACAACCCCCACGAATCAGGAGCCGGCGGTATGGATCACAGCGGGCACGGCATGACCATGGATCTGCCGCCGTTCACGCTGGGGCGGGGTCTCCAGTGGTCGGCCGACCCGTTCTTCCTCGTCGCCTGCCTCGTGGGGCTGGTGCTGTACGTGTGGGGGGTCGTCCGGCTCAGGCGGCGCGGGGACGCCTGGTCGGTGTGGCGGACCGTGTCGTACGTCGCCGGTGTGCTGTCCATCGGGCTGGTGATGTGCACCAAGTTGAACGACTACGGGATGGTCATGTTCAGCGTGCACATGGTGCAGCACATGATCATCAGCATGCTGTCGCCGATCCTCATCCTGCTCGGCGCCCCGATGACCCTGGCGCTGCGTGCGCTGCCGGTCGCGGGCAGGGGGCGCAAGGGACCGCGTGAGCTGCTCCTCGCCCTGCTGCACAGCCGGTACATGCGGATCATCACGCACCCGGCGTTCACCATCCCGCTGTTCATCGCGAGCCTGTACGCGCTGTACTTCACGCCGATCTTCGACTTCCTGATGGGCTCGAAGACGGGGCACGTCGCGATGATGGTGCACTTCCTCGCCGTGGGCGTGGTGTTCTTCTGGCCGATCATCGGTGTCGATCCCGGGCCCGCCCGGCCCGGCTATCTGATGCGGATGCTGGAGCTGTTCGCCGGCATGCCGTTCCACGCGTTCTTCGGGATCGCGCTGATGATGGCGTCCACCCCGATGGTCAAGACGTTCGAGAACCCGCCCGCCTCACTCGGTATCGACGCGCTCTCCGACCAGAACGCCGCGGGCGGTATCGCCTGGGCGTTCAGCGAGATCCCGTCCGTACTGGTGCTGATCGCGCTGCTGTTCCAGTGGTACGGCTCCGAGCAGCGGCAGGCCAAGCGTCTGGACCGGGCCGCCGACCGGGACGGGGACAAGGAACTCGAGGCGTACAACGCCTATTTGGCCTCACTCAACGCACAGGGCCGCTGACACCTCTTTCCCCTCAGTCCGCTCTTTGTCCTCAATCCGTCGGGAATGCTTTTCCGTTCGTTAGCATGAAACGCGTTGGGTAACCGCCGGGGGGAGCGGTGATGACAATTCGCGTTTTTCTGCAAAGGACCGGGAAATCTTCGATCCGCCGGATCGCGGTACTGCTGGTCTGTGTACTGGCGCTCAGCGGATGCGACCGCGAGACGCCTTTGACGCTGGTGAAGGCGATCGCCGCGGGCGTGCCCGCGCTCGATCCCTTCTTCGACGAGAACAGCGGGCTGGGGAAGGACGCGCAGGTCGCGTCGCGGCCCGTGCGGGGCAGCCTGCAGCAGGGCGACACCCCAGGTCTGTACGGGGGTTCGAAGCAGCCGACCGTCTGTGACATCGACAGGCTCGAGCAATTCCTCACCGATCCCAGGAACGACCAGAAGGCACAGGCATGGGCGCGTGCCCTCAAAATCTCCACGGATCGGATACCGGATTATCTCGACCGGCTCACACCCGTCCTGTTGCGTCACGACACTCTCGTGAAGAACCACGACTACAAAAAGGGAAAGGCTGTTCCCTACGACTCCCTGCTCCAGGCCGGAATCGCGATTCTGGTCGATGCGCAGGGCCGGCCCGCCGTGAAGTGCTCGTGCGGAAATCCGCTGCGGCCCTTCGCAGGTGACACGAGCCGTATCTCGGTCAAGTTCGAGGACGGGAACGAGGAGTGGAAGGGGTACGACCGTTCCTCCGTCGTCGCGGTGCGACCCGCGCCCCGGCCCATGGAGAAGATCGCCCTCGTCGACGTCGAGGACACCGACCGCGGCATCAACCGGCCGGTCGGCACTTCGGGAGCGAAGGACGCGGCGTTCGACACGCGGGAGAAGCGCGCGGTGCCGAACCTCGCCGGGGCGACGTTCGGCCAGGCCCGGCGCTCACTGACCGACAAGGGGCTCGCGGTCGGCTATGACAGCAAGGGGCTGCCGCCGGACGACGCCCAGGTCACGGCAACCGATCCGCCGGCCGGGACCGAGCTGGGTTTCGGGCAGTACGTGATGCTGAGCGTGGCAGGGGACTCCGGTTCCTCGGGCGGGTCCACGACCACTCCCCCGCCCACGACCACCACACCCCCGCAGTCGTCGACCTCCGAGCCGTCGACACCGGGCTCCGGTTCCGGCAGCGGCTCACCACCGCCGTCGTCCGCCCCGCCCTCGTCCGGTCCGCCGCCCAGCTCCTCGCCCCCGCCGTCGAGCGGCAGCCCGTCACCACCCCCGTCGAGCAGCCCACCGGCCACGAGCTCGTCCCCGGCCGTGACCACGTCGCCTCCGGTGACGACCAGCACATCACCGCCTCCCCCGGTGACCACGAGCGCGCCCCCGGAGACGACGAGCAGCGCGCCACCGCCGCCGCAGACCACCAGCGCCCCGGCCACGAGCGAGCCGCCCACCAGCGAGCCCGCCGCCGAGGAGCCCACGGAAAGCGCCACCGTCTGAGCGGGGCCGACGAAGTCCGGTGCGGCCCCGCCGCGACCCGAAAGGGCGGGGACTGCTCACCAGCCACGACGGACCCGCGGACGAAGCACCGCACATCCAGCGGAGCGCCTGGCGCCCCGCAGACCCCGGGAGTCACCGGATGCCTTCAGGACCATCGACGTCGGGAGTGGGCCGGGTCATCGCCGGCCGCTATCTGCTGCTGAACCAGCTCGGCAGCGGCGGCATGGGCCATGTCTGGCTCGCCCACGACCAGAGACTCGCCTGTGAGGTCGCGCTCAAGGAGATCGTCTTCCGGGACGCGGTGGAGGCCGGCCACGAACGGGAGGCCCGGGTGGCGCGGGCCCGCGCGGAGGCCCGGTACGCGGCGGGACTGCGCGGCCATCCGCACGTGGTCACCGTGCACGACGTGCTGGAGCACGAGGGGCTGCCGTGGATCGTCATGGAGTACGTGGCGGGCGCGGTGGACCTGCGCGACCTGGTCGCCCGGCGTGGCTCGCTGCAGCCCGCGGAGTGCGCCCGTGTCGGCCTGGCCGTGCTGGACGCGCTGACCGCCGGGCATCAGCGGGGCGTCATGCACCGGGACGTGAAACCGGCGAACATCCTGCTCGCACCGGACCGCTCCGGGTCGCCGTACGGCCGTGTCCTGCTCACCGACTACGGCATCTCCGTGCAGCCGGACGCCGGCGAGACGCGGTACACGCTGACGTCCGTGCTCGTGGGCACGGCGGGCTATCTGGCGCCGGAGCGCGCCACGGGCGGGTCGCCCACCCCGGCCGCGGACCTGTTCTCGCTGGGCTGCACGCTCTACCACGCCGTGGAGGGCCGCGGTCCGTTCGACCGCGAGTCGCATCTGGCGGAGATCACCGCGGTGGTCATGGACGAGCCGCGGCCACCTGAGCGGGCCGGCGCCCTGGGCCCCGTACTCGAAGCGATGCTGGTCAAGGATCCGGGACGGCGGATCACCGCGGCCCAGGCGGAGGCGGCGCTGTCGCGGCTCGTCGCGTCGCAGGCGGAGGCCCACGCCCGGACCCAGACCGACCTCGGATCGCAGCCGCCCTGGGCCCGGCCGATGCCGCCACCGCCCGTACCGGTGCCGTCGCCGCCGGCCGTCCCGGAGGGCTTCGGGCCCCTGGTCACCTCGGGGGGCAGCAGGCGGCGTACCCGCCCCCGGGCCCTGCACTCCGCCCTCGCCGGTCTGCTGGGGCTGGCCATCGCGGGGGGCGGGGTCTGGTACGCCGTGGCCCAGCAGCCGCCCGCCGACGGGAAGGAGGGCGGGACCGCACAGCCGTACGGCACCCAGGTCGGGCTCTCCCGGCCCCTCAAGGAGGGCGACTGCGTGCTGGCCGACTGGGGGGACACCGGGGCCTTCAAGGGCACTCCGCGGCTGCGTCTGGAGTCCGGCTGCGGCAGCGGGGCCGACGGGCAGGTGCTGGCCTTCGTCGGGGCCGTGTCCGCCGCCGAGGCCCGGGAGCGGGGCCCTGCGGGGTGCGAGGAGCGGACCGCGGAGCTCCGCGGGAGGCTGGCGGATGTGCGGAGCGTCGCCGTCGTGCCGACCGAGGCGGGTTTCGTGGCCGCCGGGAAGCGCACCGCCTGTCTGGTGCTGGGCGCGCACGGGCCGGTGTACGGGCCGCTCGGCGATCACCGCGAGCCCGGCTCCGCGTTCTCCGACGTGTCGAACATGCAGAAGCGGGACTGTCTGGACGTACGGTCCAACCGGTCCGCCCGGCTGGTGTCCTGTGCGGGGGCGCACGACGAGGAGGTGCTCGGGTTCACCCGTTTGGGTGCCGATGTCACGCTCGACGAGGCGCGTACCGAGTCGGACGTGGCGTGTGGGCGGGAGGTGCCGCCACGGGACTACGGCTTCGACCCGTCGGTGTACACGGCGGGCTCCTGGACGAGCGAAGGTCCCTGGAAGGCGGGCACTCATTTCGTCGTCTGCACCGTCAGGAAGCAGAACGGGGGCACCATGGAGGGAGACCAATCCTGAGGAGGGTGTTGCGATGCCCGGTACCGGTTCTACGGATGGCTCGACCAGAACGATGGGGGTGCTCACCGTCGGCGGTCTCGTCGTGGTGACCGCCTACACGGTGGCGCTAGGCAGCAACGGCTGGCTGTGGTTCGGCTGGGTCGTGCTGGGCCTGATCACCCTCGGGATGGTCGTCACGCGCAGTACCTGAGGGCCACGCGCAGTGCCTGAGCCCTATTCGCGACTCAGGCGCCCGGCGGAGTGCACCCCCGGCTGGTACTTCGGCAGCCGGGCGGTGATCTTCATTCCCGCTCCTACGGCGGTCTCGATGACGAGGCCGTGGTCGTCGCCGTAGACCTGGCGGAGCCGGTCGTCGACGTTGGACAGTCCGATGCCGCCCGAGGGGCTGACCTCTCCGGCGAGGATGCGGCGCAGCACGGCGGGGTCCATTCCCGTGCCGTCGTCCTCGATGACGACGAGCGCCTCGGCGCCGGCGTCCTGAGCGGTGATGCTGATGTGCGCCTTGTCGGCCTTTCCTTCCAGGCCGTGCTTGACGGCGTTCTCGACGAGCGGTTGCAGGCAGAGGAAGGGCAGGGCGACCGGCAGCACCTCGGGGGCGATCTGGAGGGTGACGGAGAGGCGGTCGCCGAAGCGTGCCCGTACCAGCGCCAAGTAGTGGTCGATGGCGTGGAGTTCGTCGGCGAGGGTGGTGAAGTCGCCGTGCCTGCGGAACGAGTAGCGGGTGAAGTCGGCGAACTCCAGGAGCAGTTCGCGGGCGCGCTCGGGATCGGTGCGGACGAAACTCGCGATCACCGCGAGCGAGTTGAAGATGAAGTGCGGGGATATCTGGGCGCGCAGGGCCTTGATCTCGGCTTCGATGAGGCGGGTGCGGGACTGGTCGAGATCGGCGAGTTCGAGCTGGACGGAGATCCAGCGGGCGACCTCCCCGGCGGCCCGGACGAGGACGGCGGACTCGTGGGGCCCGAAGGCGACGAGGGTTCCGTGGATCCGGTCGTCGACGGTGAGCGGTGCCACGACGGCCCAGCGGACCGTGCAGTCGAGGTGGTCGCAGGTCAGCGGGAAGGCCTCGCCGCGGCCGGTCTCCAGGGGTCCGGCGAGCCGCTCCATGATCTGGGCGCGGTGGTGGCCGCCGATGCCGTCCCAGACCAGTACCGCCTTCTGGTCGGTCAGACACAGGGCGTCCGTGCCGAGGAGCGTGCGCAGCCGGCGGGCCGACTTGCCGGCGGTCTCCTCGGTGAGGCCCGCCCTGAGCGGGGGCGCGGCGAGGGAGGCGGTGTGCAGGGTCTCGAAGGTGGCGTGCTCGACGGGGGTGCCGAGGCCACGCAGACTCTCGGGGCGCGCGGTCCGGCGGCCCAGCCAGAAGCCGGCGGCGAGCAGGGGGAGGACGGCGACACAGAGGCCGGCCAGGAAACCGCTCATACGACCGCCCCGATCAGGCCCGTCAGGGATGTCCTCATGCCTTCACCTCCGCCCGCAGTTCCTCCGGCAGATGGAATCGCGCCAGGATCGCCGCCGTTCCGGCCGGGACCCGGCCCGGGGTGGCCAGGGACACCAGGACCATGGTGAGGAAGGCCAGCGGTACCGACCAGAGGGCGGGCCAGGCGAGCAGGGCGTGCAGCGCTCCGGTGCCGGGGAGGCCGGCCATCGTCGCGGCCACGGCGACCAGGGCGGAGCCGCCGCCCACCAGCATCCCGGCGGCCGCGCCCGGCGGGGTCAGTCGGCGCCACCAGATGCCGAGGACGAGCAGCGGGCAGAAGGAGGAGGCCGAGACCGCGAAGGCGAGCCCGACCGCGTCGGCGACCGGCAGGCCGCCGACCAGGACGCTCGCCGCCAGCGGTACGGCCATGGCGAGGACCGTGCCGAGCCTGAAGTGCCGTACGCCGCGGGAGGGGAGGACGTCCTGGGTGAGCACGCCCGCCACCGCCATGGTCAGCCCCGAGGCGGTGGACAGGAACGCGGCGAAGGCGCCCCCGGCGACGAGTGCGCCGAGGAGGTCGCCGCCGAGGCCGCCGATCATCCGGTCGGGCAGCAGCAGGACGGCGGCGTCCGCGTTCGAGGTGAGGGTGAGTTCGGGGGCGTACAGGCGGCCGAGGGCGCCGTAGACCGGCGGCAGGAGGTAGAAGGCGCCTATCAGGCCGAGGACCGCGACGGTGGTGCGGCGGGCGGCGACGCCGTGCGGGCTGGTGTAGAAGCGGACCACCACGTGCGGCAGGCCCATGGTGCCGAGGAAGGTCGCGAGGATCAGTCCGTACGTGGCGTACAGCGGGCGTTCGCCGCGGGTCTCGGCCTGGGAGGGCGACAGGCCGGCTCCGCTGTTGCGGTCGGCCTCGGGGACGGGGGCGCCCTGGGCGAAGGTCAGCCGGGTGCCGGCGTCGATGTGGTGGGTGCCGGTGGGGAGGCGGAGTTCGGTGTCCTCGTGGGTGCGGCCGTCGACGGTGCCGTCGACCGTGACGGTCAGCGGGCGGTCGAGTTTCAGGTCGAGGCTGTCGTCGACGCGGACGATCCGCTGTTCGCGGAAGGTGGCCGGTTCCTCGAAGGCGTGGGTGGGGGCGCCGTCGCCCTGCCAGGCGAGGACGAGGAAGAGGGCGGGGACGAGCAGCGCGGTGAGCTTGAGCCAGTACTGGAAGGCCTGCACGAAGGTGATGCTGCGCATGCCGCCCGCGGCGACGGTCGCGACCACGACGACGGCGACGATCACTCCGCCGAGCCCGTCGGGTGCCCCGGTCAGGACCGTCAGCGTGAGCCCGGCGCCCTGGAGCTGGGGCAGCAGGTACAGCCAGCCGACGCCGACGACGAAGGCCCCCGCGAGCCGTCGTACCGCCTGGGAGGCGAGCCGGGCCTCGGCGAAGTCGGGCAGCGTGTAGGCGCCGGAGCGGCGCAGCGGGGCGGCGACGAAGATCAGCAGGACGAGGTAGCCGGCGGTGTAGCCGACCGGGTACCAGAGCATGTCGGGGCCCTGCACCAGGACCAGACCCGCGATGCCGAGGAAGGAGGCGGCGGAGAGGTACTCACCGCTGATGGCGGCCGCGTTGAGACGGGGGCCGACGGTGCGCGAGGCGACGTAGAAGTCGGACGTGGTGCGGGAGATCCGCAGGCCGAAGGCGCCGACGAGGACGGTGGCGACCACGACGAGGGCGACGGCCGGAACGGCGTAACTGGAGTTCATCGGTCTTCTACGAGGCGTACGAAGTCGCGTTCGTTGCGCTCCGCCCGCCGCACGTACCAGCGGGCGAGGAGCACCAGCGGAACGTACAGGCCGAAGCCGAGGACCGCCCACTCCACGCGGCGGGCGCCCGGCATCGCGGCGAAGAGCAGCGGGAGCGGGCCGACGAGCAGGCCGAGGACGGCGAACACGGTGAGGGCGGCGCGCAGTTGGGTGCGCATGAGGGAGCGGACGTAGGTGTGGCCGAGGGTGGTCTGCTCGTCGATCTCGGTGCGGGGGCGGTTGTAGCCGGGGACGCGGCGGGTCTGTCGGGGCGGGCCGGTGACGACGACCCGGCGTTCGGCGGGGTTCTGGTTCTGGGGCACCGTCACGGCCTCCTCATCAGCAGGTCCCGCAGTTCGCGGGTGTGGCGGCGGCTGACCTGGAGTTCCTCGGAGCCGACCAGGACGCTGACGGTGCCGGCGTCGAGGCGCAGTTCGCCGACGTGGCGCAGGGCGACCAGGTGGCGGCGGTGGATACGGACGAATCCGCGGGAGCGCCAGCGCTCCTCCAGGGTGGACAGGGGGATACGGACGAGGTGGCTGCCCTTGGTCGTGTGCAGCCGGGCGTAGTCGCCCTGGGCCTCGACGTGGGTGATGTCCTCGACGCTGACGAAACGGGTCACGCCCCCCAGTTCCACGGGTATGTGGTCGGGGTCGGGCTCGCTCACGGGGATGCGCGGTGTGGTGCCGCGGATCTCGGCGGAGCGCAGCTCGACGACGCGGCGGACCGCCTCCGCCAGGCGTTCCTTGCGGACGGGCTTGAGGACGTAGTCCACCGCCTTGAGGTCGAAGGCCTGTACGGCGAAGTCCTCGTGGGCGGTGACGAACGCGACCAGCGGTGGCCGGGCGAACCCGGTGAGCAGCCGGGCCAGGTCGAGGCCGTCGAGGCCGGGCATGTTGATGTCGAGGAAGACGACGTCGATCGCCTCGGGGCCGTGGGGCCCGGATTCCAGGGCCCGGTTGATGCGGCGCAGCGCCTCGGTCGCGTCGCCGGCGCCCTCCGCGGAACCGATCCGGGGGTCGGCGTTCAGGAGGTAGAGGAGTTCCTCCAGCGAGGGGCGTTCGTCGTCGACAGCCAGGGCGCGCAGCATGAACCCGGAGTGTAGGAGCAATTCGCACGTCTGCACACGTGCCGAGGTATGGACGTTGTCGCTGGATACAGTGCCGACATGCACAGCGCGCCCGCACCGTTCGACGAGCTCGACCGGAAGATCATCACCGCTCTGATGGCGAACGCCAGGACGAGCTTCGCCGAGATCGGCACGGCCGTGGGGCTGTCCTCCACGGCGGTCAAGCGGCGCGTGGACCGGTTGCGCGAGACCGGGGTGATCACCGGGTTCACGGCCACGGTGCAGCCGTCGGCGCTGGGCTGGCGCACGGAGGCGTACGTCGAGGTGTACTGCGAGGGCGCGGCGCCGCCGCGGCGGCTCGCGGAGGTGGTGCGCAACCATCCGGAGATCACCGCGGCGATGACCGTGACGGGCGGTGCGGACGCGCTGCTGCATGTGCGGGCGCGGGACGTGGAGCACTTCGAGGAGGTGCTGGAGCGGATCCGGATCGAGCCCTTCATCCGCAAGACGATCAGTGTGATGGTGCTGTCCCATCTGATCCCGGAGAGCCCGGAGGCGGGGGCGAGTCAGCCCGCACCGGCCGAAACCTCGCAGCGCGCATCAGAGCTGCGTTGAACCGGAGAAACACGCAGCATTCCTGCGCAGACACGCAATTCCTATTGCTTGTCGAGCGTGACCACCACTTCTTACCTTGGTGTCAACCCTCAGTAGACACCGCAGGAAGCGGAGGAACCCCTCTGTGTCCGACTCCCGTGTGCCGCGCCGACGGCGTTTCCTCGTCTGCGAACCCAGACACTTCGCCGTGCAGTACGCGATCAATCCCTGGATGCATCCCGACACGCACGTCGACGTGGACCTGGCCCAGGAGCAGTGGCAGGCGCTGATCGGCGCCTACCGCTCGCACGGCCACGCCGTCGACGCCCTGGACCCGGTCCCCGGTCTCCCGGACATGGTCTTCGCCGCGAACTCGGCGGTCGTCGTCGGCGGCCGCGTCTTCGGCTCGCTGTTCCACGCGCCCGAGCGGCGCCCCGAGTCCACGCACTACGACCTGTGGTTCAAGACGGCGGGCTACGAGGTCCACCGCCCGGCGTCCGTCTGCGAGGGCGAGGGCGATCTCGTCTGGACGGGCCGGTACGTACTGGCCGGCACCGGCTTCCGGACCACCCGGGAGGCCCACCGCGAGGTGCAGGAGTTCTTCGGCCACCCGGTGATCAGCCTGACGCTGGTGGACCCGCACTTCTACCACCTGGACACCGCGCTGTTCGTCCTGGACGACTCCGAGGGCGAGAACAACATCGTGTACTACCCGGAGGCGTTCTCACCGGGCAGCCGCGAGGTACTCGCGCGCCTGTACCCCCGCGCGGTGCTCGCGACCCGGAACGACGCGATGGCGTTCGGACTGAACTCGTTGTCCGACGGCCGCCATGTCTTCATCGCACCGCAGGCCGAGGCGCTGGCCGCGCGCCTCGACGACCACGGCTATGTCCCCGTCCCCGTCGACCTCTCCGAGTTCCACAAGGCCGGCGGCGGCATCAAGTGCTGCACCCAGGAGATCCGCTCATGACCGCTGCCGTACACACGCGCTCCTCCGCCGATCTGATCAGCGCCGAGGAACCGGTGCTGGCGCACAACTACCACCCCCTGCCCGTGGTGGTCGCCCGCGCCGAGGGCACCTGGGTGGAGGACGTCGAGGGCCGCCGCTACCTGGACATGCTGGCCGGCTACTCGGCCCTCAACTTCGGCCATCGCCACCCGGCCCTGATCGAGGCGGCCCACCGCCAGCTGGACCGTCTGACGCTCACCTCACGGGCCTTCCACAACGACAAGCTGGCCGAGTTCGCCCAGCGCCTGGCCCAGCTGACGGGTCTCGACATGGTGCTGCCGATGAACACCGGCGCCGAAGCGGTCGAGAGCGGCATCAAGGTGGCCCGCAAGTGGGCGTACGAGGTGAAGGGCGTTCCCGCGGACCGGGCGACGATCGTGGTCGCCGCGGAGAACTTCCACGGCCGTACGACGACGATCGTGTCGTTCTCCACCGACGAGACGGCCCGCGCGGGCTTCGGCCCCTTCACCCCCGGCTTCCGGATCGTGCCGTACAACGACCTGGCGGCACTGGAGGCGGCGGTCGACGACACGACGGCGGCGGTGCTCCTGGAGCCCATCCAGGGTGAGGCGGGGGTCGTGATCCCGGACGAGGGCTACCTCACCGGCGTCCGCGAACTGACCCGCCGCAAGGGCTGTCTCTTCATCGCGGACGAGATCCAGTCCGGTCTCGGCCGCACGGGCCGCACGCTGGCCGTCGAGCACGAGTCGGTCGTCCCGGACATGCTGCTCCTCGGCAAGGCGCTCGGCGGCGGCATCGTCCCGGTGTCCGCGGTGGTGGCCCGCCGGGATGTGCTCAGCGTGCTGCGACCGGGTGAGCACGGCTCCACGTTCGGCGGCAACCCGCTCGCGGCCGCCGTCGGCACGGCCGTGGTCGAGCTCCTGGAGACGGGCGAATTCCAGCGCCGGGCCGCCGAGTTGGGTGTGGTGCTGCGGGACGGTCTGTCGGAGCTGGTCGGCAAGGGCGTCCTCGGCTTCCGTGCCCGCGGGCTGTGGGCGGGCGTCGACATCGACCCGGTGTTCGGGACCGGGCGGGAGATCAGTGAACGACTGATGCGGGAAGGCGTGTTGGTCAAGGACACCCACGGGTCGACGATCCGGCTGGCACCACCGTTGACGATCACGGGGGATGAACTCTCCGGTGCGCTCGGGACGCTGGAGAAGGTGCTGACCCGGGGCTGAGCGCCCGACCCGGGAGGGTGCGGCTCCGCGAGGAGCCGCACCCTTCGCCGTCGGCGAAGGCACCTCCACGACGGCCATCGCTCATCGGGACCGGACGCAAGACCTCCCTCTCCGCCACCCATGCTCGCGAATCCGTCATGCTGAGCGATCTGATTGCCGCCTACCCGCCAGTAGCACCAGGCTGATCCCGTGGTCGCCTCCCCGCCGTTCGCGACCCAGTTCCGCGCGCCCCCGCATGCACATACACTGGCACCCCCACGACACGCCGGTTGACCTGCTGGAACGCGGCGGTTGAGCCGATTTGCCGGAGTGAGGAGCGTCCAGTTGTTCTACTACCTGCTCAAATACGTGTTGTTGGGACCCCTGCTGAGACTGGTTTTCCGGCCCCGGATCGAGGGGCTCGAGCACGTGCCGGCGACCGGGGCGGCCATCGTCGCCGGTAATCACCTGTCCTTCGCGGACCACTTCCTGATGCCGGCGATCCTCAAGCGCCGCATCACCTTCCTCGCGAAGAAGGAGTACTTCACGGGGCCGGGCGTGAAGGGCCGGCTCACCGCGTTCTTCTTCCGCAGCGCCGGGCAGATCCCTGTCGACCGCACCGGCAAGGAGGCCGGCCAGGCCGCCATCCGTGAGGGCCTCGGGGTGCTGGCCAAGGACGAGCTGCTCGGGATCTACCCGGAGGGCACGCGGTCGCACGACGGCCGGCTCTACAAGGGCAAGGTCGGTGTCGCGGTGATGGCGCTGAAGGCCGGGGTGCCCGTCATCCCCTGCGCGATGATCGGCACTTTCGAGGCCCAGCCGCCCGGCAAGGTCATCCCCAAGGTCCACCCCGTGACCATCCGCTTCGGCGAACCCCTCGACTTCTCCCGCTACGAGGGCATGGAGAACGAGAAGGCGATCCTGCGCGCCATCACGGACGAGATCATCTACGCCATCCTCAACCTCTCCGGACAGGAGTACGTCGACGAGTACGCGGCCGTCGCGAAGGCCGCGGAAGCCGCGGAGCGCTCCGAGAAGGAACGCCGGTTCCCGCGGATCCCCCTGCGCTGACCTCTGCTGTCGGCAGAAGGCCCTGGGAGGCCCCGAGTCGACCGTCGTACTGTCGCCGTATGACGCGACGTGCTGTGGTGATCGGGGCGACCGGGCAGATCGGCCGGGCGACGGTGGGTGCGCTGGCCCGCGACGGCTGGGAGGTCACCGCCGTCTCCAGGGGCGGCGGGCGGGACGAGGGCTGGCCCGGGGAGGTGCGGGTCGCCCGTACCGATCGCGAGGACGACACCGCGCTCGCCGCCGCGGTGGGTGACGGGTGCGATGTGCTGGTCGACATGGTGGCCTACGGAGCCGCGCACGCACGGCAGTTGACCGGCCTCGCCGATCGCGTCGGGTCCGCCGTCGTCATCTCCAGCGTGTCGGTGTACGAGGACGACAGGGGCCGCAACTTCGACACCCAGGACGAGCCGGACGGCTTCCCCGAGTACCCGGTGCGGATCACCGAGGACCAGCGGACCGTTCAGCCGGGAGAGCAGTCGTACAGCACCCGCAAGGCCGCGCTGGAGCGCGAACTGCTGGGCGCCGGGGAGCGGTTGCCCACCACACTGCTGCGGGCGGGTGCCATCCACGGGCCGCACTGCCGGACACCGCGCGAGCTCTGGTTCGTCAAGCGGAACCTGGACGGGAGGGTCCGGCGCGTCCTCGCCTACGGCGGCCGGAGCCGGTTCCATCCGGCGAGCGTCCACAACATCGCCGAGCTGGTCCGGCTGGCCGCCGCGCGGCCCGGGACCCGGGTGCTCAACGCCGTGGACCCGGACGCGCCGACGGTGGCGGAGATCGCCCGGGCCATCGACGCCGTGATGGGCGTGGAGCGGGAGGACGTGCTCGTCGACGGGCCGCCGCCCTCGCCCACGGTCGGGGGCACGCCGTGGTCGGTGCCGGTGCCCGTCGTCTGCGACATGACCGCCGCCGAACGGGAGTTGGGGTACCGGGCGGTGATCCGGTACGCGCAGACGCTGCCCGAGACCGTCGCCTGGATCGAGGGACACCTGACCGGGCGGGACTGGCGGGAGGCGTACCCGAAGATGGCCCGGTCGTACGGCGACCTCTTCGACTACGCGGCGGAGGACGCCTGGTTCACGGCATGAAAGAGGGGCGGCCCGACCGGGGCCGCCCCCGGGTGTTACGGCTTCGGCGTCGCGTGCGGTCCGCACGTGACGTCGGAGGCGTCCAGCTTGCCGCTGAGCAGGTAGGAGTCCACCCGCTCGTTGATGCACGGGTTGACCAGGCTGGTCACTCCGTGGGAGCCCGCGTTCTTCTCGATGATCAGGCGGGAGCCCTTGAAGCGCTTGTGCAGCTCGACCGCACCGCCGTACGGGGTCGCCGCGTCACGCTCGGACTGGACGATCAGCACACCGGGCAGTCCCTTGCCGGTCCTGACGTCCACCGGGGTCTGCTGCTTGACCGGCCAGGTCGAGCAGGGCAGGTTCATCCAGGCGTTGGCCCAGGTGAGGAACGGGTAGTCCTTGTGCAGCCGGGTGTTGTCGCGGTCCCACTTCTTCCAGCTGGTGGGCCACTTGGCGTCGGTGCACTCGACGGCCGTGTAGACGGCGTTGCCGTTCTCCGAGGCGGCGTTGCCCGCGGTGTCCGACAGGTCGGGCGCGGCCGCGTCGACGACCGCCTGGGTGTCGCCGGCGAAGTACTTGCTGAGCACGGTGGCCGTCGAGACCCACGCGGAGTCGTAGTACGGGGCGCTCTGGAAGAAGCCGATCAGCTCGGCGGGGCCGACGACGCCACCGATGGGGCTCTTCTTGGCCGTGGCACGCAACTCCAGCCACTTCGCCTGGACCTCGGCACGGGTGGTGCCGAGGTGGAAGGCGGCGTCGTTGGCGGCGACCCAGTCCTGCCAGTCCTTCCAGCGCATCTCGAAGGCGACGTCCTGGTCGAGGTTGGCCTCGTACCAGATCTTCTCCCGCGACGGGCTGACGACGCTGTCGACGACCATGCGGCGGACGTGGCCCGGGAACAGCGTGCCGTAGACGGCGCCGAGGTAGGTGCCGTAGGAGACGCCGAGATAGTTCAGCTTCTTCTCGCCGAGCGCGGCGCGGATGACGTCCAGGTCGCGCGCGGTGTTCGGGGTGGTCATGTGCGGCAGCATCTGGCCGCTGCGCTCGGCACAGCCCTCCGCGTACTCACGGGCGAGCTTGCGCTGGGCGAGCTTGTCGGCCGTGGAGTCGGGCACCGGGTCCATCTTGGGCGCCTTCACGAACTCCTGCGGGTCGATGCAGGAGATGGGCGCCGACTTGCCCACACCGCGCGGGTCGAAGCCCACGAAGTCGTACGCCTTGGAGGTGTTGACCCACACGGGTGCCTTGGTGGTGACCCGGCGCGGGAAGCGCAGGCCGGAGCCGCCGGGCCCGCCCGGGTTGTAGATGAGCGCGCCCTGGCGCTCGGCCTTGGTCCCGGTGTTGCCGATGCGGTCGACGGCGAGCTTGATCTGCTTGCCGCCCGGCTTCGCGTAGTCCAGCGGCACGCTGACCCAGCCGCACTGGATCGGCTTCTCGAGCCCCCAGTCGGCGGGACAGTCCTGCCAGTCGATCCCGGCCTTCTCGGCGCGGGCGGCGGCGATGGCGGCGCCGCGGGCCTCACGGTCCTGGCCGTGGCGGCCGGCCGCGCTCGCGCTGGCGGTGGGGGCCGTGACGGCCCCCGCTATCAGGGTCGCCGTGACCAGCACTCCGGCCGAGCCGAACGCTGCGGCCCGCCTTGTCGATCTGTGGTGCCTCAACTGGAACTCCCCTATGTCGTTGATGACAAGGGGATCCTCGCGGCTGTGCGTCGCCTGAGAACAGGGGTGGCCGCCTCTTCTTTACCAATCCGATAAACGGAGAGGGGCGTTCGCTACCCGAGCGAGGTCAGCGCCTCGTCCAAAAGCCTGCGCAGCCTCAGCGCGTCCGGCGCCACGGCGCTCACCAGAACGGCCGGCCCGGCGAGCGGCACGACCACGGCCCCGTCCCCGAGCACGCGCGCGGCGACCGGCTCCGCGGCGAACTCCGGCCGTACGACGATCAGTTGCCCCACGGCCCGATGCCCCGCCAGCACGGCGGGACCGTCCCAGCCGGCCGGCGCCCCGGGCCCGCAGGCCAACTCCTGGTCGAGGACGGTACGCCCGGCCACACACAGGGTGAGACGGCTGGTGAGCCGGCCGGGTTGCTCGGCGGCACGCCCCAGTACCTGCTCCTCACGCAGGACGAGCCGCCCGGTCGCCGCCACGTCGGCCCGTGTGGTGACGTACAGCTCGCTGCCCTGCACGGAGATCAACTGCTCCGGCAGCCAGTGCAGTTCACCCCGGTCGCCGACGGTGAGCCGGACATCGTACCGGGCCTCCCCCTTGGCCTGTCCCGGCAGTGCGATCGTCGCGGCGGCCGACCCGACCCGCAGCCGGGCCCCGTCCGCCACATCGGCCTCGACGGTGAAGTGATCCCCGCCGAGCGGCCCGCTCATCGCACCGACGAGCATGACCCGCGCCTCGTCGGCACTCCCCCGGGTCCGCCGCAACGCCAGCGGCCCGTCGCCCTCCAGCACCGGCAGCGACGTACCGCCGCGTCCGTCGTCCCGCGCCCCGATCCGTGCGGTGGCCTTCACGCCCGCCACACCCGTCGCGCCCACCGTCACGCCGTCCACGCGGCCAGCTGCGCACGCACCCACGCGGCGACGTCCGCCACCCCGGCCTCGCTCCTGAGCGACTGGAGGACAACCGGCAGTTCGGCCCGCTGCGCCTTGGCGTCCGCCGCCATCCGCCCGAGATCCGAGCCGACGTAGGGGGCGAGGTCGGTCTTGTTGACGATGAGGAGATCGGCGGTGGTCACACCAGGGCCGCCCTTGCGCGGGATGTCGTCCCCGCCGGCGACGTCGATCACGAAGATCTGTGCGTCCACGAGCCCCTTGGAGAAGGTCGCGGTCAGGTTGTCGCCACCGCTCTCGACCAGCACGAGATCCAACGGCCCGATCTCGTCCTCCAGATCCTCCACCGCTTCGAGGTTCGCCGAGATGTCGTCCCGGATCGCGGTGTGCGGACAGGCCCCCGTCTCCACGGCGGTGATCCGCTCGGGCGGCAGCACGGCCTCACGCAGCAGGAACTCGGCGTCCTCGCGCGTGTAGATGTCATTGGTGACGACCGCGAGGGACAACTCGTCCCGCAGGGCACGGCAGAGCGCGGCGACCGTGGCGGTCTTGCCCGATCCGACGGGCCCGCCGAGCCCGATACGCAGAGCACGCCGCGAGCCGTCGGGACGGTGCGCGTCCGCGCTGAGGGCGGCGGGGCCGTCGTGGTGGTGGTCGAGGTGCATGTACGGCTCCTGCACGTAGTGGTCGGGTGCGGGTTCGTGGGGGCTGGTCGCGCGGACGCGTTTCACAGATCGGTGGCGGGTCTGGGCAATTCAGCCCGTCCGGCGTTCGAGGACGAGGCCCTTCGGGCCGATCGGGGTGTGGGGCGGAGCCCCAGCGGGGTCGAAGGGGCTCCGCTCCTGGGGATGGGAACGGGTAGGGGCGGCGGGGGCGGACAACCCCCTACGACGCGAACAGCCGCACCGGCCAAGCCGCATGCAACTCCGCCGAGATCTCCAGCAACGGAGCGGAAGCCGCAGGCAAGGCACCCACACCCTCATCCGCCACCCTGCGACCCGCCTCCACCGCCCGATCCGCGACACGGTCCAGCTCCGGCGCCAACCGGGCCAACACCCCCGTCGCATCGAACGGATCGAGACTCAGCAACCGCACCGTCGCCGACGCCGGCCCACTCACACTCTCGTACGCCGCGCAGTACGCCGCGTCGACCGCATCGAGCCCGGCCGCCCGAGCCGTGACACCCAACACCACGGGCTGGTGCGCCCCCTTGGGGAACTCCCGCGCCAGGGCGTCGAGTTCACCCGACGGCCAGGTGGCCCGCGCGGCCCGCATCAACTGCCGCCCCAGCTTCCGAGCCGCGACCCGCAGCGCCGGCGACGGCGTACGCGCATCCGCGGCCGCGTCCAACTCCACGGGATCCACACCGAGTACGGCCGCAGCCGCCAGGGACGCGGAGACCAGCCCCGCCGTCTGCAGCCGCCCCTGGCAGAACGCCTCCAGGCTCGCCGCCCCGGTGATCCGCCCGGCCTTGACGGCCGCCTCGGCCCCGCCGGAGTGCGCATGCCCCCCGGCGGGAAAGCGGCCGTCGGCCAGGACGAGAAGTGCTCCCCTGGACATCAGAACAGGAAGTAACGCTGGGCCATGGGCAGTTCGGCGGCGGGCGTGGCCTCGACCAGCTCTCCGTCGATGTGCACGGCGAAGCTGTCGGGATCGACCTGCACCCGAGGCCGCGCGTCGTTCTCGCGCATGTCCGCCTTGGTGACCCCACGCGTCGACTCGATCGCCACGAACCGCTTCCCTAGCTGAAGCCGCTCCGGCAGCCCGTCCTCGATCGCCAGCGGGGCGACGAAGTTGAACGAGTTGGAGGCCGGCGCCCGCCCGATCGCGCCGTACATCGGCCGCGGCAGGATCGGCTGGGGGGTGGGGATCGACGCGTTGGCGTCGCCCATCTGCGCGTAGGCGATCTGCCCGCCCTTGACGACCAGATGCGGCTTGACCCCGAAGAACGCGGGCTCCCACAGCACGAGGTCGGCGAGCTTGCCGGTCTCCACCGACCCGACCTCCCGGGCCAGGCCCTGCGCGATCGCCGGGTTGATCGTGTACTTGGCGACGTACCGGCGCACCCGCTGGTTGTCCGCGCGGCCGTCCCCGGGCAGCGCGCCCCGCTTGCGCTTCATGACGTGGGCGGTCTGCCAGGTCCGCATGATGACCTCGCCGACGCGGCCCATGGCCTGGGCGTCGGAGGAGATGATCGAGATCGCGCCGAGGTCGTGGAGGATGTCCTCCGCGCCGATCGTCGTCGGCCGGATCCGGGACTCGGCGAAGGCCAGGTCCTCCGGCACCGCCGGGTTGAGGTGGTGGCAGACCATCAGCATGTCGAGGTGTTCCTCGGCGGTGTTGACGGTGAAGGGCCGCGTCGGGTTGGTCGAGCTGGGCAGGACGTGCGGCTCGGAGACGACGGTCATGATGTCCGGCGCGTGCCCGCCGCCCGCACCCTCGGTGTGGTACGCGTGGATACCGCGGCCGGCGATCGCGGCGAGCGTGTCGCCCACGAACCCGGCCTCGTTGAGCGTGTCCGTGTGGATGGCGACCTGGACACCCGTCCGGTCCGCCACCGTCAGCGAGGCGTCGATGACGGCCGGGGTCGAGCCCCAGTCCTCGTGGAGCTTCAGCCCCAGGGCTCCGCCGCGGATCTGGGAGAGCATCGACTCGTGCGAGACGGTGTTGCCCTTGCCGAGGAAGCCGACGTTGAGGGGGTACTGCTCCATCGCCTCCATCATGCGGGCGAGGTGCCAGGGGCCGGGAGTGACGGTGGTCGCCTTCGAGCCCTCGGCGGGTCCGGTGCCGCCGCCGACGAGCGTGGTGACGCCGGCGGACAGCGCCTCGTCGGCGATCTGCGGGCAGATGAAGTGGACGTGCGCGTCGACCGCGCCGGCGGTGAGGATCCGCCCGTTGCCCGCGATGATCTCGGTCTCGGGGCCGAGGACCAGGTCGGGGTGGACGCCGTCCATCGTGTCCGGGTTGCCGGCCTTGCCGATCGCGGTGATCCGGCCGTCGCGGATGCCGACGTCGGCCTTGACGATCCCCCAGTGGTCGATGATCACCGCGCCCGTCACGACGGTGTCCGGGGTGCCGTCTGCGCGCGTAGCACGTGACTGCCCCATGGACTCACGGATGACCTTGCCACCGCCGAACACCGCCTCGTCACCGGCGAGTCCGGGCCCGCCGGAACGGTCCTCCTCGATCTCGACGATCAGATCGGTGTCGGCGAGCCGGATGCGGTCGCCGGTCGTCGGGCCGAACAGGTCGGCGTACGCGGCACGCGAGATCTCAGGCATCGAGGGCACCTCCGGTCTCCCCGCGCAGTCCGGGCACGATCCGGGCGCCGGCGAGCGGGACGAGTTCGACGTCGACGGGGATCCCGGGCTCGAAGCGCACGGCGGTGCCGGCGGCGACGTTCAGCCGCTTGCCGCGCGCGGCGGCACGGTCGAACTCCAGGCCGGGGTTGGCCTCGGCGAAGTGGTAGTGGGAGCCGACCTGGACGGGCCGGTCGGCGGCGTTGAGGACGGTGAGGCGGGTGACCTCGCGGCCCTCGTTGTAGACGATCGGGCCCTCGGCGAAAAGGATCTCTCCGGGAATCACGGCAGCCCCCGTCAGACGATCGGGTCGTGGACGGTGACGAGCTTGGTGCCGTCCGGGAAGGTCGCCTCGACCTGGACGTCGTGGATCATCTCGGGGATGCCCTCCATGACGTCGTCCCGGGTGAGCAGCTTGCGTCCGGAGGCCATCAGTTCGGCGACCGTACGGCCGTCACGGGCGCCTTCGAGGATGTGCGACGTGATGAGGGCGACCGCCTCCGGGTGGTTGAGCTTGAGCCCCCGGGCCCGGCGCTTCTCGGCCACGTCGGCCGCCACGTGGATGAGCAGCCTCTCTTGCTCGTGCGGGGTCAGTTGCACGTCCCACCTCACAGTCCTCGCTCCGGACCGTGCGGGGTCCGGTTGCCTCAGCCCCGGGGCAAAGTCCCTGGTGGCGTGGCGGAAGGCTAGTTGGACCGCATTTCAAGCAAGTTAACCGAGCTGTGATCCATCGGTTGCGGTGCGCGGGTCCGGCATGCTCATCAACGCCTGCAGACCGTCGCGGAGGATCTCGACCGAGGCGGGCCCGAAGAGGGACTGCTGGGCGAGAAAGCCGACCGCGACCGCGATCATCGTGCGGGCCACGTGGTCCGGATGTACGTCGGCTCTCATCATCCCGGCGCCCTGGTAGCCCTCGACGATCAGCGTCCATGCCTGGCGCACCCCGGCGTATCCGTCGTGCAGCACGACCGCCAGTTCCTTGTTGCGCACCGTCTCCGCCCACACCTGGATGACGAGCCGTGGAAAGGCGGGCTCGCCGTCGACGGTCAGGTTCTCCCGGGCGGTCAGGATCCGGCCGAGGACCATGGTGAGGAGGTCGTCCGGCGGCGGGGGCGGGCTCTGGCGCGACGCCTCCTCGAAGGCTCCGCGGACCGAGTCGAGCGCCTCCCCGACGACCTCGGCGATCAGCTCCTCCTTGCCGCTGAAGTAGCGGTACACCGCTCCGGCCGACAGGTCGATCTCCTTCAGCACGTCCTGCATGGACGTGGCGTGGAAGCCGTTGCGGGCGAAGCAGACCGCCGCGCCGTCGAGGATCTGCCGGCGACGGGCGTCGAGGTGTTCCTGAGATACGCGGGCCATGGTCACCAACTTAAAACGAACGTTCCTTCTTGACAAGAGGCGGCGACCGCAGGACGGTGGTGACACAACTAAAACGAACGATCCTTCTTTTTGGATTCCGCTCGGAAGGAAAACGCCATGTCCACCGCCCCCACCGGGAACGCCCGCCGCATGATCGCGGTCGCCCTGCTCGTCCCGGTCATCGCAGCGCTCGCCCTGTGGGCCTTCGCCTGGCCCGCCGCCCGCACCGCGCCCCGCGACCTGCCGCTCGGCGTGGCCGGGCCCGCCGCCGCGACCGCCCAGGTGGAGAAGCAACTGGCACAGCACGAGGGAGCGTTCGAGCTCCACCACTACAAGAACGAGGCCGCGGCCCGGGACGCCATCGAGGACCGGACCGTATACGGGGCGGTCGTCGTCACCACCGAGGGTCCGGTGCTGCTGACCGCATCAGCCGCGAGCCCGGTCGTCGCCCAGCTGCTCCAGCAGGCGGTGGCGGAGCAGGCGGCCGCCGACGGCGCACAGGTCAGGACGGTCGACGTCGTGGCCGCCCCGGCCGCGGACCCGCGCGGCGCCGCCCTCACGGCGAGCGTGCTGCCGCTGGCCCTGGCCGGTATGGCGGCAGGCGCGGTGGTGACCTTCAGCGGGCTGCGCGGGACGCGTGCCGTGATCGTCCTGGTCGGCGCCTCCGCGCTGGTCGGCGTGGCCGCCGCCGGTGTCGCGGACAGCTGGCTCGGAGTGATCGCGGGCGACTGGTGGGCGCAGGCCGGGGTGTTCGGACTGACGACGCTGGCCGTGAGCGGCGCCGTCGCAGGTCTCGCCGCCCTGTTCGGCACCGCCGGCGTGGGCATCGTCGCCGGCGTGGTCATGCTGTTCGGCAACCCGTGGTCCGGCGCGGCCTCGGCGCCGCAGATGCTGCCCGAGCCGGCCGGCATGATCGGCCAGTGGCTGCCGCCGGGCGCCAGCGCGACCCTGACGCGCTCGGTGGCGTACTTCGACGGCGCGGCAGCGACGGGCCCCGCCCTGACCCTGGCCTGGTGGGCGGCGCTCGGCCTCGGCGCGGTCCTGCTCGGAAGCGCCCTCAAGGACCGGAAGAGGAGCGTCGAGCCCCTGGTGGCCGAGCGGGAGCTCGCGCCGGTCGGCTGACGGACCGGCCCGCGACCATGACCGTGCGTCCCTCAGGGGTGCACGGTCTTTCCGTGTCTCAGGAGGCTCCGGTCCCCCGGTGGTGCGCCGTGATGCCGAAGCGCTGCTGTTCGCGGGGAGCGGACGCGACCTCCCGGACGGCGGAGACCGCGGTGATCACCTGCTCCTCGGCGAGCTCGGCCGGCCCGACGGGCTCCGCGAGACTCTCCAGTCGTTCCAGGTCAGCGGCGGAGACAAGGGCGACGAGGGGCTTGCCGTGGCGGGTCACGACGACGCGCTCACCGCCGTACACCACGCGGTTGATCAGGTCGGCGAGTTCAGCCCTGGCTTGCGTCACCGGAATCTCGTAGGCCATGACCCCATTCTAGCGTCACGTACATCCTGTACATTTTTTACAGACACAGAAGGAGGGGTGCCTCATGACCCGACCGTCCGCCCGCTATGTGCTGCCCGAGTTCACGGAGCGCACGAGCTCCGGCTCGAAGACGATGGACCCGTACTCCAAGCTCCTGGAGGAGCGGATCGTCTTCCTCGGGACCCAGGTCGACGACACGTCGGCTAACGATGTGATGGCCCAGTTCATGCACCTCGAGTACCAGGATCCGGACCGGGACATCTCCCTCTACATCAACTCCCCCGGCGGCTCGTTCAGCGCGATGTCGGCGATCTACGACACGATGCAGTTCGTCACCTGCGACGTGGAGACGATCTGCCTGGGACAGGCCGGCTCGTCCGCCGCGGTACTGCTGGCGGCCGGCACCCCGGGCAGGCGGTTCGCCCTGCCCGGCGCACGCGTGGTGATCCACCAGCCGTCCCTGCCCCGGCCGGTGGAGGGGCAGGCCAGCGATCTGGCCATCCAGGCCGCGGAGTTGGGGCGCATCCGGTTCCGACTGGAGGAGATGCTCGTACGGCACACCGGGCGCACCCACGAACAGGTCAGCGCGGACATCGAGCGGGACAAGATCCTGGACGCGCAAGGAGCCGTGGAGTACGGCCTGGTGGACCGGATCATCCCCAGCCGCAAGGCGTCGCTCACCGCGCCCGGCGCCCGGTGAGCGGGCGATGCTGCCACCGGAGCTTCCTCCGCTGCCCGCCCTGACGCGCGCCGAGGGCGAGTTGATCGACCGTTATCTCGAGGCGGTCGACCTGCTCGGCCGTATCAACCCGGCGCACCACGGTGACACCTACCGTGGACTGCGGGCCGCCCAGGCGCTGGTGGCGAAGGCCGCCGAGCTGCGCGACGCGCTGGCGACCATGCATCAGCGCGGCGAGACCGAGGTGCACGCCATGACCCTGGCGCGGGCGCTGCGGGTGCTCGACGGCGAGCGGCGCACGGCCCGGGTCACGGTGCCGCCGCAATCCGACAGTTGACGTGACGGCATCCGGCCCGGCGCGCCCGACCGCGTGGCGAGGCGTCCGGACCGGCGTTCAAACGGACCAAACGGTGTACCCCCGTTTGGAGTAGACGCCCCTCCTTTGACAGGGCCTCCAAGGTTGCGCAACGCGCGTAGCCCGACTCCGGAATGAGTACCTCCGTCGCTGGTCCGGGGGTGCTCGACCCTGTCGACGCTCCCTCGAACAGACGAGTGTCCACCCGAACGGGTGAGTGGTGAGTAACGCCACAAATCCCCGATTCCATTGGGTTTTTCGGCGTGGAGTACGTGAAGATCCCTGTCTGACGACAAGACCCCGCCGCAGCGGCGGGGCGATCCGGGCGGACGCCGAGTCCTGCCGCCGCCCGGATGACCGGTCGACAGGAGTGGATCGGCAGGAGTGGAGGACCCAGGCACGACGGGTCGCCGGATCGGCCGTCAACAGCCGTTCCGAGCAGCCCTTGGGGTGAAGCCGCAGTACGCGGCCGGGCAACTTCGCCAGCCCGAATCCGACAGGTCATCCTTCACAGGCGGCTGACGAAGGGTTGCGCATGTCTGCGCTCAATCGTGTCCCGTCGCTCATGGCCCGGGCCGGTACGGCCTCGGCTCTCACCATCGCCGCAGTGGGCGGCTCTCTCGTGGTCCCGGGCGTCGCATCCGACGCCGAGGCCGCGACACCGGCGACGAAGGCACTCCAGGTCGCTGCCTCCAAAAAGGGCTCCCCTTACAAGTGGGGCGCCGCGGGGCCGCACCGGTTCGACTGCTCCGGGCTCACGCTCTACTCGTTCAAGAAGGCGGGCAAGAGCCTGCCTCGTACGGCGGCCCAGCAGTACAACAAGACCCGCCATATCTCCGCGGGGAACCGCAAGTCCGGAGACCTCGTGTTCTTCCACTCCGGCTCCAGCGTGTACCACGTCGGCATCTATGCCGGGAAGGGGAAGATCTGGCACTCCCCGAAGAGCGGGGAGGTCGTGAAGCTGCAGAAGATCTGGACCAAGAGCGTCTGGTACGGCCGGGTCAAGTGACCCACCCCGTGCGGGTGATGGCGACCTGACCTGCCGTCACCCTCGCGGGTGTGGCCGTGACGCCCTGAGAGGCGCCTCCGACTTCCGGAGGCGCCTCTCTACGGCTCCTGCTGCCCCGCTGCCGAGACCGGCTCGGCCGGTACCGTCCACGGGAGTTCGATGGAGACGGTCTTGCCGCCCTCACGGGTGGGCCGGACTCTCAGCTTGCCGCCGCACTCCGCGGTCAGCCAGCGAATGATGACCATGCCACGGCCGTTGTCCTGCTGGACGGCGGCCGGCAGCCGCTTCGGGAACCGCGGATGGCTGTCGGTGACTCCGATGCGCAGTTGTTCGTCACGGTCGAGCTGGATGTCCACTGTGAAGGTGGGGGACTGCCCGAACGTGTGCTGTACGGCGTTGGTGGCGAGTTCGGAGACGATGAGCCGGATCGTCTCGGCCGCCTCCGTGTCCGCCGGCAGACCCCATTCCGCCAGCGTGGCGATGACATACGTGCGGGCCGTGGAGACCGAGGCGGGATCGCTCGGCAGAGTGACGGATGCTTCCAGATGGTCTGCCATGGCGACGTCGTCCCTTTCCCACGGGACCGCAGTCCGACACGGAGCGGATGGTTCGAGTACGGTCCCGGACTGGTGCTTCATCGCCAGACTGCCATTACCCGGCCGGTCACGGTGCCGATCCACCAAGATATGCATATATCTGTCGCTCGAAGCGGTGAACTCTCCGACGGAAGACCGTATTTGGGTGGCCCGGAAGGAGTAAGGAGTAGCCCATGCAGCACGGTCCCGCGGTACGCCGCCGGAAACTGGGCGCCGAACTGCGTGCGTTGCGCACCAGTGCGGGGCTCACCAGTGGTGAGGCGGCCCGGCTGGTGGGCTGGCACCAGTCGAAGGTGAGCCGGATCGAGACCGGCGCCAGCGGCGTGAAACCGGCCGACGTGCGGTTACTGCTGGACGCCTACGCGGTGCACGATACCCAACTGCGGGAGTTGCTCCTGGTGTTGGCGGGCAGCGACGAGGGCGGCGGACGGCACCACTGGTGGCACCAGTACCGCGGGGTACTGCCACCGACGTATCGCGACTTCATCAGTCTGGAGTCCCAGGCCAGCGCGATGCGCACGCTGGAGACCTCCGTGGTGCCCGGGCTGCTGCAGACGCCCGAGTACGCGCGCGCGGTGACCCGGGCCGCGGTGAACGGGCTCGACACGGAGCCGGACGAGCGGCTCGACGCGCTGGTGGAGGTCCGGCTGGCCAGGCAGGACGTACTGCGGGCGGAACCGCCGCTGAAGCTGAGCGCGGTGCTGGACGAGGCGGTGCTGCGCCGGGACATCGGCGGGCCCGACGTCATGGCGCGACAACTGCGGCGGCTCATGGAAGCGGCCCGGCTGCCCCAAGTCCGGATTCAGGTACTCCCGTTCGCCGCAGGAGCCCACATCGGCATCACAGGGCCTTTCGTAATTTTCTCATTTTCGAGCACATCTGATCTGGACGTGGTTGTTCTCGACCACTTGACGAGTAGCCTCTACCTCGAGCGGAAAGAAGACCTCCAGGCCTATACCGAGGCCTTCAACGCTCTTCAGATCCACGCCCTTTCGCCCGAGGACTCGTTGGATTACATCGCCGGGATAGGTGACGGCGCGTAAGGAGGCACCATGTCCGCAATGCCTCGGAACGTACCTTCCAGTACCGATCTGCACACTGTGCGGTGGCTGCGCAGCAGCTACAGCACAGGAGCCAACAACTGTGTCGAGACGGCTCGGCCGCACACCGGTCCAGGGACCGGGCTGCTCGCCGTGCGCGACTCCAAGAACCCGTCCGGACCCGCGCTGCTCTTCTCCCCCGGGAGCTGGGCGGAGTTCACGGCCGCGTTCTGATCCCTTCCGCCCCGAGCACGGCCGTGTCACGCCGACTCATGGTCGTGTCTCACCGATCACACGTACAGCGCGTTCGATCTGCGCCTCGGAGAGGTCCGCGCGGGCGGTCAGCCTGAGCCGTGAGATGCCGTCGGGCACGGAAGGGGGACGGAAGCAGCCCACGGCCAGACCCGCGGTACGGCAGTCCGCCGCCCACTGCACGGCCTCCTCCGGGGACGGCGCGCGCACGGAGACGACCGCGGCGTCCGGGCGTACCGCCTCGTGACCCGCGGCGGTCAGCCGTGCGTGCAGTTCGGCGGCCACCTCGCGGGCCCGCGCCGCGCGCGCGGGCTCGCGGCGCAGCAGGTGCAGTGCCGCGAGGGCGGCCCCCGCCGCGGCGGGGGCGAGCCCGGTGTCGAAGATGAAGGTCCGGGCCGCGTTGACCAGGTGGTCGATCACCCGGGCGGGGCCGAGGACGGCGCCGCCCTGGCTGCCGAGCGACTTGGACAGCGTGACCGTCACGACGACGTCGTCGGCGCCCGCGAGTCCCGCCGCGTGCGGGGCGCCGCGGCCACCGTCGCCGAGCACGCCGAGGCCGTGGGCGTCGTCGACCAGCAGCCCCGCGCCGTGCTCCCGGCATGCCTCGGCGAGTCCGGCCAGGGGGGCGGCGTCGCCGTCCACCGAGAAGACGGTGTCGGACACGACGACCGCGGGGCCCGCGTGCGTCTGGAGTGCCTTGCGCACGGCCTCGGGATCGGCGTGGCCGACGACCTGTGTCGTGCCGCGGGCCAGCCGGCAGCCGTCGATCAGTGAGGCGTGGTTGCCGGCGTCGGAGACGATCAGGGTGCCGTGCGGGGCCAGTGCGGTGACCGCGGCGAGGTTGGCGGCATAGCCGGAGGAGAAGACGAGGGCCGCCTCGAAACCGCAGTATTCGGCCAGCTCGAGTTCCAGCTGACTGTGGAGCTCGGTGGTGCCGGTGACGAGTCGGGATCCGGTGGAGCCTCCGCCCCAGGTCCGGGCTGCCCGCGCGGCGCCTTCGGTGACCTCGGGGTGGCGGGCCAGCCCCAGGTAGTCGTTGCTCGCCAGGTCCAGGAGCGGTGAGTCGGCGGGGCGGGGCCTGAGGGTGCGTACGAGTCCGGCGCGACGGCGCAGCAGCGCCTGCTCGTCGATCCAGCCGAACGCCATGGGTCCTCCGAAGGTTTTGTAGGCAGCGAACAGACACTAATGGGATGAGCAGCCACCCACTGTGTGGCAATACCCACACAGTGAATGGCCGCTGTTGTGCGAACTCTCCTTGGCCCGAGACGGCTCCTTAGGACAGGATCAGTTTTCATGGACCTGCTGAACACGCTGGTGGACAAAGGGCTTCGGCGCGAGCTGCCGACCCGCGAGGAAGCACTTTCCGTCCTCGCCACCTCCGACGACGACCTGCTCGATGTGGTGGCCGCGGCCGGAAAGGTGCGCCGGCACTGGTTCGGCCGACGGGTGAAACTGAATTACCTCGTCAACCTCAAGTCCGGCTTGTGTCCCGAGGACTGCTCCTACTGCTCGCAGCGCCTCGGCTCGAAGGCCGGGATCCTGAAGTACACCTGGCTCAAACCGGACGAGGCCTCCAAGGCCGCCGCGGCCGGACTCGCGGGCGGCGCCAAGCGGGTCTGTCTGGTGGCGAGCGGTCGCGGGCCGACCGACCGGGACGTGGACCGGGTCTCCGACACCATCAAGGCGATCAAGGACCAGAACGAGGACGTCGAGGTGTGTGCCTGCCTCGGTCTGCTCTCCGACGGCCAGGCCGAGCGGCTGCGCGAGGCGGGCGCCGACGCCTACAACCACAACCTCAACACGTCCGAGGCGACGTACGGCGAGATCACGACCACGCACACCTACGCCGACCGCGTCGACACCGTGCAGAAGGCGCACGCGGCCGGTCTGTCGGCGTGCTCGGGTCTCATCGCCGGTATGGGTGAGTCGGACGAGGACCTGATCGACGTGGTCTTCTCGCTGCGCGAGCTGGACCCGGACTCGGTGCCGGTCAACTTCCTGATCCCCTTCGAGGGCACCCCGCTGGCCAAGGAGTGGAACCTCACCCCGCAGCGCTGTCTGCGCATCCTGGCGATGGTCCGGTTCGTCTGCCCGGACGTCGAGGTGCGCATCGCGGGCGGCCGCGAGGTCCATCTGCGCAGCATGCAGCCCCTCGCGCTGAACCTGGCCAACTCGATCTTCCTCGGCGACTACCTCACCAGCGAGGGTCAGGCCGGCAAGGCCGACCTGGACATGATCGCGGACGCCGGGTTCGAGGTGGAGGGCGCGGGCGAGGTGACGCTGCCGCAGCACCGGGCGGACGTGGCCGCCGCCGCGGGCGGCTGCGGATCGCACGAGAGCGCGGGCTGCGGATCGCACGAGGGCGCCGGGTGCGGTTCCCACGAGAGTGCCGGGTGCGGCTCCGTCTGCGGTTCGGCTCCCGAGCCGGCCGTGAGTGAGCCCCGTACGGACCTGGTCGCCGTACGCCGTCGTGGTGCCGGAACGGATCTCGCGCCCAATGCCTGAGCTGCCCGTGTCCGAGCTGCTGGAGCTCGACCGGCGGCATGTCTGGCATCCCTACGGCCCGATGCCGGGCCGTGCCGAGCCGCTCGTCGTGGAGTCGGCGAGCGGGGTGCGGCTGAGGATGGCCGACGGCTCGGGCGAGCTCGTCGACGGCATGTCGTCCTGGTGGTCGGCGATCCACGGCTACAACCACCCGGTGCTGAACGAGGCCGCGCGCGAGCAGCTGGGGCGGATGAGTCATGTGATGTTCGGCGGGCTCACCCATGAGCCCGCCGTACGGCTCGCGAAGCTCCTTGTCGACATGTCGCCCGACGGTCTGGAACATGTCTTCCTCGCCGACTCCGGTTCGGTGTCGGTCGAGGTCGCGGTGAAGATGTGCCTGCAGTACTGGCGGTCGCTGGGCCGCCCCGGCAAGCAGCGGCTGCTGACCTGGCGCGGCGGCTATCACGGCGACACCTGGCAGCCGATGTCGGTGTGCGATCCCGAGGGCGGGATGCACGAACTGTGGACCGGCGTGCTCCAGCGCCAGGTGTTCGTGGGGCCTCCGCCGGTCGAGTACGAGGAGTCGTACGCCGAGGAGCTTCGCTCGGCGATCGCACGGCACGCCGACGAGCTGGCCGCGGTGATCGTGGAGCCCGTCGTGCAGGGCGCGGGCGGGATGCGGTTCCACTCCCCCGCGTATCTGCGGGTGCTGCGGGAGGCGTGCGACGCCCACGACGTGCTGCTGGTGTTCGACGAGATCGCGACCGGCTTCGGGCGTACGGGCGCGCTGTTCGCGGCGGGGCACGCGGCGGTGACGCCGGATGTGATGTGCGTGGGCAAGGCGCTGACCGGCGGCTATCTCACGATGGCGGCGACGCTGTGCACGTCGAAGGTGGCCGACGGCATCTCGCGGGGCGAGGTCCCGGTGCTCGCGCACGGCCCCACGTTCATGGGCAATCCGCTCGCCGCGGCCGTGGCCTGTGCCTCGATCGAGCTGCTGCTCGGCCAGGACTGGCTCGCCGAGGTCAAGCGGATCGAGGCGGGCCTGCGGGAGGGGCTGGCGCCGGCCCGGGAGCTGCCGGGGGTGCGGGACGTGCGGGTCCTCGGGGCGATCGGCGTGGTCCAGCTCGACCGCCCGGTGGACATGAAGGCCGCCACGGAGGCGGCGGTACGCGAGGGCGTGTGGTTGCGGCCGTTCCGCGACCTGGTCTACACGATGCCCCCGTATGTCACGGGGGACGCGGATGTGGCACGGATCGCGCGCGCGGTCTGCGCGGCGGCCCGGGAAGGATGACATGTCGGTACTGGTGATCACGGGGACGGGCACGGAGGTCGGCAAGACCGTCGCCACCGCCGCGATCGCTGCCGCCGCGGTGGCGACAGGGCGGTCCGTGGCGGTGCTCAAGGCGGCCCAGACCGGCGTACGGCCGGACGAGCCCGGGGACGCGCAGGAGGTCGCGCGGCTGGCCGGGCCGGTGACGACCGCCGAAGTCGCCCGCTACCCGGAGCCGTTGGCCCCCGCGACGGCGGCCCGGCGGGCCGGGCTCGCGCCGGTCCACCCGCGGGAGGTCGCCGAGGCCGTCGCCAAGCTGGCCACCGAGCACGACCTGGTGCTGGTCGAGGGCGCCGGCGGACTGCTCGTACGGTTCGACGAGGAGGGCGGCACCCTGGCGGACGCGGCGGAACTGCTGCGGGCGCCGGTGCTGGTGGTGGCGTCGGCGGGCCTGGGCACGCTGAACACGACGGAGCTGACGGCGCGTGAACTCCGCGCCCGGCACCTGGACTTCCTCGGTGTCGTGATCGGCAGCTGGCCCGACTCCCCGGATCTGGCGTCGCGTTGCAACGTGGCGGATCTGCCGGAGGTGTCGGGAGCGCCGCTGCTCGGGGCGCTGCCCGTGGGCGCGGGGTCGCTGGCCCCCGCCGACTTCCGTGCGGCGGCGCCGAGTTGGCTGGCGCCGCGGCTGGACGGGGTGTGGGACGCGAAGGTGTTCCGGGAGCGGGCGGCCGACTGACCGGATGCAGTCGGCGTCAGCGGGGTCCGGATCTCTGCGTCGACTCCCGCATGGCCGCCGTTGCCTCCGTCGTCACCTCCCCTCCCCTTCGCCCAGCAACCGCACCAGCTCGATCCGCGACCGGATCCCCAAGCGCGTGAACACACCCCGCAGATGATGGTCGATGGTGCGCGGGCTCAGGGCGAGGCGGGTGGCGATCTCGCGGTTGGTGGCACCCTCGGCGGCCATGCGGGCGACCATGAGCTGCTGGGCCGTGAGGCGGACGGTGGGGTCGTCGGGGGCGCCCGGCGCGGGGGTCGCGGGGGCGCCGAGGGCGCGGAGTTCGGTGCGGGCCTGGGCGGCGCAGTGCGGGGAGCCGAAGTGCTCGAAGGCCTCCAGGGCGCTGTGCAGGCGGTCGCGGGCCTCCGTGCGGTGGCGCAGTCGGCGCAGTGCGCTGCCGAACAGCAGCTCGGTGCGGGCGCGTTCGAAGTCCCGGGTGCCGCGGGCGTGGAGGTCGAGTGCGGTGCGGTAGTGCTCGATCGCCTCGGCGCCGGGTGCGAGCAGGGCGCGGCAGCGGGCGCTGAGCGCCAGGTCGTCGGGGCTGCGTACGGCGCTCGCCCAGCGGTGGTAGTCGGCGTGGGCGGCACGGGCGACCCGGGTGTCGTCGGTGCGGACGGCCGCTTCGACGTAGTGCGGGGTGGCCATGTGGCGGATCGCCCGGTGGCCGTGGCCCGGACCGAAGCCGGCGAGGGCGCGCAGCCGTGCCGCCGCGGCGGCGAACCGGCCACTGCTGAGGTCGAGGTAGGCGAGCGCCCACTGGGCGAGGGCGGCGGGCAGGCCGAGGCCGTGGGAGCGGGCGTACGACCGTGCGGTGGCGGCGCGTTCGCGGCAGACCTCGGCGTCGCCGGTCAGCGCCGCGAACATGGCGAGGGCGGCCTGCAGATGGCAGGCGCCGTTGTCCTGGCCGGTGGCGTACGCCTGCCAGAGGGCGTCCGTCGCGGCGGCCTCTCCGGCGCGCGGGCGTCCGGTCCAGAAGTCGGCGTAGGCGCGGAACTCCATGGCCTGCGCCACGACGACCGTCGCGCCTCGGATCCGGGCCGAGGCGGCCGCGCGGACAGTCGCGGCGGCGGCGAGGGTGTGGTCGCCGAGCAGGAGTGCGGCGATGCCGGCGTGGACGAGGAGGGTGGGGTCGCCGCCGGGCCCGCACCGTCCGGCCACCGCCGCGAGAAGGTCCCGCGCGTCCTCGTACCGCCCCTCGAACGCCGCCGCGAGCCCGCCGAGCGTGCCCGGCGGCACGATCCCCAACCGCCGGGCGACCAGGGCCGCTTCCCGACATCGACGCAGGTCACCGGTGTAGATGGCGGCCTCGGTGGCGCGGGCGAGGAGATGGAGGGCGGGGTCGGGGACGTCGAGGGTCGCGATGCGGGGGCGCGGCGCGGGCGAGGGGGTCGAGGGACCGGCGGACGGCGAGGCCGGGACGTGCGGCCGGCTCGGTGTCCGCACGGGCATCGGGTACGGCTCCGCGCGAGTGACATGCCCCGGGCCTCGGAGGAGGGTCTCCGCGGCCCCGGGCTCTCCGCCGACCCCGTCCTCTTCCGCCACCACGGCCGTCAGCAGCGCGTCGAACGCCTCCGCCGCGTTGCCGGCCCGCAGCGCGAGCACCCCGGTGAGCGCGTCGCCGTCGGCCGGTGCGGCCAGCCGGCGGGCCCGGTCCCCGTCCCCGGCCTGCCAGGCGTACGCCGCCGCGCGGGCCAGCAGAAGGGTCTGTTCGGGTCGGTCGGGGCTCAGCGCGGCGGCGCGTTCGGCGAGGGCGCGGGCCTGCTGGAGGCGGCCCGCGTCGCGGGACCTGGTCGCGGCCGCTCCCAGTTCCGCCGCCAGCCGGGTGCTCGGACCGAGTGCTCCCGCGCCGCGGTGCCAGGACCGCAGAGACGTTTCACCACCGGTGCGCAGGACGCGGGCCAGCAGCCGGTGGACATCGCGGCGGTCCGCCGGGGATCCCGACTCGTACGCGGCGATCCTCGTCCATGTGTCGCGGAAGACGACCCCGGTCGCCGAGGCGTGCGCGATCCCGGCCGCCTCGGCGGCCTCCAGGGGCCGGGTGTCGAGCCGGGCGGCGGCGACGGCCCGCAGGAAGGCGTGGGTGGCGACGGGGTACTGGTCGGCCGCGGCCAGGAGCAGCAACAGCCGGGTGTCGTCCGGCAGCTTCCTGATCTGCGCACGGTGTGCGCGCAGCAACGCCGGCGCCAGTTCCGCCGGTTCCGCCGGCAGCGGGTCCAGGCCCGCCGACTGACGTGCGCCGAGCAGCCGTACGGCTTCGGCGGCCGCGCGCGGATCGCCGTGCACCGCATGCAGCAGCCGCACCCGGACGCCCTCCGGGAGCCCGGCGGCCAGGTCCTGCCACGCCTCCGCGAGCTGCGGTGACGAAGTGCCCTCGAGGGGCGGTGGGGTTACAGGAGTCAGCACACCTTTGACGTTACTGGCGAGTTAATTGACACGTAAAGACCGGCGAGTTCGCCGATGCGGCGCGCGTAGACCCCGCCTGACACTCCTGGCAACCCCACCCGTTTCAGGAGGCATCATGCAGCGCTCCCAGCGTCGCATTTCAGCGGCCGTATCGGCCGTCGTCTCATCGCTCCTTCTGGCGCTCCCCCTCTCCGCGGCCCCCGCTCACGCCGCGACCCACAATCCGATCGTCTTCGTCCACGGCTTGAGCAGTTCCGCGAGCAGTTGGGACGACTGGATCGCCGACTTCAAGGCCGACGGCTACTCCTCCTCCGAGCTGTTCGCGTGGTCGTACGACTGGACACAGTCGAACGTCACCACCGCCCAGCAGCTGTCCACCAAGATCCAGAGCGTGCTCTCCCAGACCGGCGCCTCGAAGGTCGACCTGGTCGTCCACTCCATGGGCGCGCTCAACTCCCGCTACTACCTCAAGAACCTCGGCGGGACGTCGTACGTGGACGACTTCGTGTCGACCGCGGGAGTCAACCACGGCACGACGACCGCCTCCTGGTGCTCGTGGCTGTACACATCGTGTGCCCAGATGTACACGGGCAGTTCGTTCCTGACCTCGCTCAACTCCGGTGACGAGACTCCGGGCAGCGTCTCGTACGCCAGCTACTGGTCGAACTGCGACGACGCGCTCACCCCGGACACCACCGCGATCCTGAGCGGTGCGACCAACGTCGAGGTCGGGTGCGTCTCGCACACCGACATGAACAACGACTACGGCGTGTACGAGCAGGTGCGCAACTTCGTCGCGTAGCGCGCGAGCGAGGGTGCGCGGGGCGCATCCGGGGGACAATCGAGGTGGACCCCGTCCCGTCCGGGAGGTCGTCATGCCGCTACGGTCCGCCGGTTCCGGCAAGCTGCCGCGCGATCCCGTGCACCACCCGCTCTTCGCCCGCTGTTACGCCCGTGTCAGCGTCGCCGCCGAGACCCGCGCCGGCATGGCCGCCGTGCGGGCACGGCTGCTCGCCGGACTGTCCGGGCGGGTCATCGAGATCGGCGCGGGCAACGGGCTGAACTTCGCCCACTATCCGGGCACGGTCTCGGAGGTCGTGGCGATCGAACCCGAACGCACGCTGCGCAGGTTGGCGGTGGACGCCGCCCTGCGCTCCGGGGTGCCCGTCGACGTCGTACCGGGCGCGGCGGAAGCCCTGCCGGTCAAGAGCGAGGCCTTCGACGCCGTCGTGGTCTCGCTGGTGCTGTGCAGCGTGCGGGACCTGCCACGGGCCCTGGCGGAGATACGGCGGGTGCTGCGGCCCGGCGGTGTCGTGCGGTTCTTCGAGCACGGCCGGGGCGGCGGGCAGGCGATGCGTCTCACCCAGCGCGCCCTGGACCGGACCGTGTGGCCGCCCCTGAGCGGGGGCTGCCACCTGTCCCGCGATCCGATCGCGGCCCTGCGGGAGGCCGGCTTCGAACTCGGCCCCTACCGGCAGGTGTCGATGCCGGAGAAGGGGCCGAAGCTGCCCTCCTCCTACTGTGTGCTGGGCACCGCTTGGCGCCCCGCCGAGAGCTGATCACAGACTCCACTGGCGCAGTTCCTGCGCGATGTCGTGCACGGACGCCTCACCGCTCTTGACCAGTCGGGCCAGTTCCCGGACCTGTTCGGGCGAGGTGACGACCTTGAGGCCGCTCGCCACGAGGTAGGCGTAGGCCACGGCGGACGCGAACAGGGCGTTGGAACGCTCCAACGCCGGGACGTGGATCAGGAGTTGGAGCAGGGCGGCGGCCCGGGCGTGCGGGCTGTCGTAGACCGGGACGTCGAAGATCTCGGCCTCGTGGCGCGCGACGGCGGCGACGAGGGCGCCCCAGTCGGTGACCTGGGGGTCTCCCGGGGTCTTCTGGTCGGCGAGCATGAGAAGCCAGGCGAGGTCGATCCTGAGGTGGCTCAACGGTTCAGTGACGACCCTCGCGCGAGCCCTCGCGTTCGCCGCCCAGTTCCTCGGCGAAGACGTTCTCGTACTGCTTCATGAAGTCGGCGGCGGCCTCCACGAAGGTGTGGCCGACCTCCCCGGTGTCCTGCTTGACGAGTTCTTCGATGTAGCGGTTGACGCTCATCCCGCGGGCCAGGGCGCGTTCGCGAGCGGCGCGGGCCGTGCCCTCGTCCACTCGTACGTTCAGCTGGGTCTTCGCCATACCTCGACGCTAGCGCCGGAGTGCTAGCAGCGGCAAGGGCGCGTCCGACGGGGCCCGCCCCTTAAGTGTGCCCCTTACACGGAAATCAGGGACCCGACCTGCGATGGAGAGCGACCGGCACCCCAGGGGGATTTCGGATGTGGGGTGGATCACACTACCCTCGGCCGGGACCGAGGAGTCGGCACGTCCTTGAGGAGGCGGCCTTGTCCACACCTGCTGCGGAGCACGCCCCGGGCCATGCGTCGGCCGACGGGATCGCGGCCCGCGCCCACGGTCTGACCAAGGCGTACGGCTCGGGCGAGACATCGGTGATCGCCCTGGACTCGGTGGACGTGGAGATCGCGCGCGGCCGGTTCACCGCGGTCATGGGTCCGTCGGGGTCCGGGAAGTCCACGCTGATGCACTGCCTGGCCGGGCTGGACACCGTGTCGGCCGGCCAGGTCTGGCTCGGCGACACCGAGATCACGGGGCTGAAGGAACGTGATCTGACGCGGCTGCGCCGGGACCGGATCGGGTTCATGTTCCAGTCGTTCAACCTGATCCCCACCCTGAACGCGGCCGAGAACATCACCCTGCCCATGGACATCGCGGGCAAGAAACCCGACGAGAAGTGGCTGGACCAGGTCATCGACACCCTGGGGCTGCGGGACCGGCTCAAGCACCGGCCCGCCCAGCTCTCCGGCGGCCAGCAGCAGCGCGTGGCGTGTGCCCGGGCGCTGGCCTCCCGGCCCGAGCTGATCTTCGCGGACGAGCCGACCGGCAACCTGGACTCGCGGGCCGGTCTGGAGGTCCTCGGCTTTCTGCGCGAGGCCGTCGACGAACTGGGCCAGACCGTGGTCATGGTCACCCATGACCCGGGCGCCGCCGCCCACTCCGACCTGGTCCTCTTCCTCGGGGACGGACGGATCGTGGACGAGATGGAGCGGCCCACGGCGGAGGCCGTCCTGGAACGCATGAAGCGGTTCGACGTGATCCGCGGGCACCACGAGGAGAGCCCGCCACCGGGGACCGCACCCGCGGACGCCCCTTCCCTCGACAAGGACTGAGGCCGTGCTGAAGGCGACGCTCCGCAGCTTCCTCGCCCACAAGGGACGGCTGCTGCTGTCCGCGCTGGCCGTCGTCCTGTCCGTGGCGTTCGTCGCGGGCAGCCTGATCTTCTCGGACACGCTCAGCCGCACCTTCGACCGGCTCTTCGCCTCGACCGCGCCCGACGTCACGGTCAGCCCGCGCGAGGAACTGGACGAGGCGATCCCCTCCGGCATGACGGCCACCCTGCCCGCCTCGCTCCTGGACCGGGTGTCCCGGATCGACGGGGTCGCCGACGCGCGCCTGGAGGCCGAGGTCCAGAACATCACCGTCGCCGACAGCAAGAACGAGGCGGTCGGCTCGACCACCGGCGCCCCCACCATCGGCACCGACTGGAGCCCGGGTCCGCGCAGTCCTGTCGAGCTCACCTCGGGTCATGCCCCGCACGGCGCGGGCGAGGCCCTGCTCGACTCGGAGTCCGCCGAGCGCAAGGACCTGAAGATCGGTGACACGCTCAGCGTCATCGGACCGCAGGGCACCTTCAAGGTCCGGCTCGTCGGTATCGCCACGTTCACCACCACCAACCCCGGGGCGACCCTGCTCTTCCTGGACACTCCGACCGCGCAGACCAAGCTGCTGGGCGACGCGGACGCGGCCACCGGCATCTCCGTGGACGCGAAGGACGGCGTGAGCGACGCGCAGCTGAAGCAGCGCGTGGCCGCCGCGATCGGCACCGGCGACCACGAGATCCGTACCGCCGACGAGCAGGCCAAGTCCGATGTCGAGTCACTGGGCGGATTCCTCGACGTCATCAAGTACGTCATGCTCGGCTTCGCGGGCATCGCCGTCCTCGTCGGTGTCTTCCTGATCGTCAACACCTTCTCGATGCTGATCGCCCAACGGACCCGGGAACTGGGCCTGTTGCGGGCGCTGGGCGCCGACCGGCGCCAGGTGCGCCGCTCGGTGCTGACCGAGGCGATGCTGCTCGGTGTGGTCGGCTCGACGCTGGGGCTCGCGACCGGCATCGGGCTCGCCGCCGGGCTCATCGCGCTGATGAACACGCTCGGCATGAACATCAAGTCGAGCGAGATGGTGATCGGTTGGGGTACCCCGGTCGCCGCGTACGTCGTGGGCGTGGGCGTCACCTTCGTGGCGGCGTACCTTCCCGCCCGGCGCGCGGCCGGTGTCTCGCCCATGGCCGCGCTGGCGGACGCCGAGATCGCGGGCGTGGGACGGCCGTTGAAGGTGCGCGCCCTGGTGGGCGGCGTCGTCTTCGGGGCCGGCGCGGCAGCCCTGCTGGGCTGCGTCCTCTCGTCGGACACGTCGTCGGCGGCGTCCCTGCTGGGCCTCGGTGTCGTCCTGACACTGATCGGCACCGTGATCGCGGGACCGCTGCTCGTGCGCCCGGTCATCCGTGTCCTCGGCGGGGCGTTCCCCGCGCTGTTCGGCTCGATCGGCAGGATGAGCCAGCGCAACGCCCTGCGCAACCCCCGCCGCACCGGCGCCACCGCGGGCGCCCTGATGGTCGGACTCGCCCTGGTCGGCGGAATGTCCGTCGCCAGCGCCTCCATGACCAAGTCCTTCGACCAGCAGATCGACGACACCCTGGGCGCCGACTTCGTCATCCAGAACAGCAACTTCGTGCCCTTCCCGCAGGAGGTCACCGAAAAGGTCCGCGCCACGGACGGCGTGGGGCTCGTGGTCCGCTCGCAGTTCGCTCCGGTCGCCGTACGGCTGCCGGACGGCGACCGCGTCAAGACGACCGCGGCGGCCTACGACCCGCAGCTCGACGACGTCGCCGACATCAAGTACGCACAGGGCGACACCACGGCGGCGCTCGCCTCCGGAAGCATCGCCATGGACGCGGACTTCGCACGCGACCACGGCGTGCGGATCGGCTCCACGATCCCCGTGGAGTTCCAGAGCCGGAAAACGGCCGAGCTGACCGTGGGCGCCCTCACCGACCAGGAGTCCGCCGAAGGCTTCGGGACGCAGGGCGGCATCTACTTCGGCCTGGACACGCTCCAGCGGTACGCGCCCGGCGGACAGGACTCGGGGCTCTACGTCAACGCGGCCTCCGGCACCGGCTCGGACAAGCTGCGCGCGAACCTGGAGAAGACACTCGACCCGTATCCGCAGGTCCAGGTGCGTGACATCGCCGACTACAAGGACCTGGTCCACGACCAGATCGCCGTCCTGCTCTACCTCGTGTACGCGCTGCTCGGGCTCGCGATCGTGATCGCGGTGCTCGGCGTGGTCAACACCCTCGCCCTGTCGGTGGTGGAGCGCACCCGGGAGATCGGGCTGTTGCGCGCCATCGGGCTCGCCCGGCGTCAGCTGCGCCGGATGATCCGCCTGGAGTCGGTGGTGATCGCCGTGTTCGGCGCGGTCCTCGGGCTGGCGCTCGGCCTGGTGTGGGGGGTATGCGTCCAGCAGGTGCTGGCGTTGCAGGGCATGTCGGCGCTGGCGATCCCCTGGGCCACGATCGTCGCGGTCGTGGTCGGCTCGGCGGTGGTGGGTGTCGTGGCGGCGCTGTTGCCGGCGCTGCGGGCGTCGCGGATGAACGTGCTGGCGGCCATCGCGCACGAGTGAGGAGCGCGGTGGCGGCCGTCGTCGGCGAGTGATGGAATCGGTGTGATCTCAAGTCGCCCGCGCACGAGGAGAGTTCATGCCGCGTCCGTTCCGCTTCGGTGTCAGCTTCATCGATCCCGCGCCCGCCGGCGAGTGGCGGGCCAAGTGCCGCCGGGCCGAGGAGCTCGGGTACGACGTGATCCTGGTCCCCGACCACCTGGGCATGCCCGCCCCGTTCCCGGCGCTGGTCGCGGCGGCCGGGGCGACCGACCGGCCGCGGCTGGGCACCTTCGTGCTCAACGCCGGTTTCTGGAACCCGGCGCTGCTCGCGCGTGAGGTGGCCACGACCGACGCGCTGACGGGCGGGCGCCTCGAACTCGGGCTCGGCACGGGGTACGTACAGGCGGAGCACGACGCGGCTGGGCTGCCCTTCGGCTCGCCGCGCGCGCGTGTGGACCATCTTCAGCGCACCGTCGAGGAGTTGGGGAGGCTGCTGGACTCGGAGGTGCCGCTGATGCTCGGCGGCAACGGCGAGCGGATGCTGGGGCTCGCCGCCGAGCACGCCGACATCGCGGCGTTCACGGGAGCGACCTTGGTACCGGGAAGCACCGAGGGAAAGCTGGTGCCGATGGCCAACGCGGACTTCGCGGCACGTCTCGCCCGGTACAAGGAGCTGGCGGCCGACCGCAAGGAACCGGCCGAGCTGAACCTCCTCGTCCAGATGGTGGCCGTCACCGACGACCGCGCGGCCGCCGTGGCACCGCTCGTGGAACGGGTGCCGGACGCGACCGTGGAGCAGGCGCTGGAGCTGCCCATCCTCCTGGTCGGCACCCTGGACCAGATCACCGCGCAGGTGCTGGCCCAGCGCGAGACGTACGGCTTCACCTACCTGACCGTCCTGGAGCCGTACATGGAGGCGTTCGCTCCGGTCGTCGCGGAGCTGGGCGGCAGGTGACCGTCCGCATGCTGAAATTCGGCGCATACCCGTCCGGCGTGCGTGATGGGATCTCCGTATGACGGAACTGCATATTCGCGCCGCCGCGCCCGCGGACCTCGACGCCGTACTGGCCTTCTGGAAGACCGCCGCCGAGGGCACGAGCATCAGCGACGACCGGGACGGCGTGGAGCGGCTCGTGGCGCGTGACCCCGAGGCGCTGATCCTGGCCGAGCGGGGCGGGGAGCTGGTCGGCACGGTGATCGCGGGCTTCGACGGCTGGCGCTGCCATCTGTACCGGCTGGCGGTGCACCCGGAGCGGCGCCGCCAGGGCATCGGCTCGGCGCTGCTCACGGCCGCGGAGGAGCGGTTCGTACGGCTCGGCGGGCGCCGGGCGGACGCGATGGTGCTGGTGCGCAACGAGACGGGGCAGCATGCGTGGCGGGCCGCCGGGTACGCGCCCGAGGAGAAGTGGCGGCGCTGGGTGAAGCACCTCACCGACTGACCGGGGGGACGCGCCTCACCGCCTGATCGGGGCAGCGCCTCACCGTCCGACCCCCTTTGCCGGTCCTTTAACATTGGGGGACCACTCGGTCCTCCAATGAAAGGTGTGAGCGTCCGCCCATGGGCGAGCCTCCCAGTAGTACGCGAGATCGCGCGATACCCCGCACCCTGTCCGATCATGGGACGGAGGTGACCCGATGACCGAAGTGCTCCTCCTGCTCGTGGCGATCCTGCTCTCGCTGGCCTGCGGTGCCTTCGTCGCCGCCGAGTTCTCGCTGACCACGGTCGAGCGCGGCGCCCTGGAGAGGGCCGCGGAGCGCGGCGAGCGGGGCGCGTCGGGCGCCCTGAAGGCCGTACGCAATCTGACCTTCCAGCTCTCCGGGGCACAGCTCGGCATCACCGTCACCAACCTGGTGGTCGGCATGCTCGCCGAGCCGTCGATCGCCAAGCTGATCGCCGGTCCGCTGGAGTCCCTGGGCATCTCCAGCTCGGCGGCCTCGTCGGTCGCGCTGGTGCTCGGTACGGCTCTGTCGACCGTCGTCCTGATGGTCGTCGGCGAGCTGGTGCCGAAGAACTGGGCGATCTCCTCGCCGCTGGCCGTGGCCAAGCGGGTGGGCAACGCACAGCGCTGGTTCAGCGCGGCGTTCCGGCCCTTCATCACCCACCTCAACAACACGGCGAACCGGATCGTGCGTCTCTTCGGCGTGGAGCCGACGGAGGAGCTGGCCGCCGCGCGCGGGCCGCAGGAGCTGGCCGCCCTGGCCCGGCACTCCGCCAAGGAGGGCGCGCTGGAGGCCGACACCGCCGAACTGTTCGTACGCACCCTGAACCTCGCCGACCTGACCGCGGAGAACGTGATGACGCCGCGCGTGCAGGTCATCGCCCTGGACGCCCAGGCGACCTGCGAGGACGTCGCGAACGCCACGCGCGCGACGGGCCTGTCCCGGTTCCCGGTCTACCGCGGCAACCTCGACTCGGTCGTGGGCACCGCGCACATCAAGGACGTCCTGGCGGTCCCGGCCGAGCGCCGGGCCCGTGTCCCCGTCTCCGAACTGATGCGCGAGCCGCTGCTCGTCCCCGAGTCACTGACCGTGGACCGACTGCTCGACCGGCTGTCCGGCAAGCGCACGATGGCCGTGGTGATCGACGAGTACGGCGGTACGGCCGGGGTGGCCACGCTGGAGGACATCGTCGAGGAGGTCGTCGGCGAGGTCCGTGACGAGCACGACCCGCACGAGACACCCGACCTGGCCGCGGCCGGGACCGACGACGAGGGCCGCGTCCTGTACTCGGCCGACGGCTCGGCACGCATCGACCACCTCGCGCGCGTGGGCCTGAGGGCGCCCGAGGGGCCGTACGAGACCCTTGCCGGCCTCGTGGCGACCGAGCTCGGTCGTATCCCGGTCATCGGCGACACCGCGGAGGTCGTCGGATGGCGGCTGGACGTGGTGGACGCCTCCGGGCGCAGGGCCGCGCGCGTGCTGCTGCACGCTCCGCTCGACGACACGTCCGAATCCTTCGAAGGGGAGGCCGGGAAGTGACCGCGATCCAGTTGCTGATCGGTCTGGCGACCCTCGTCGTCAACGCCTTCTTCGTGGGCGCCGAGTTCGCACTGATCTCCGTACGGCGCTCGCAGATCGAGCCCTATGCCGAGGAGGGCGACCGGCGCGCCAAGAGCGTGCTGTGGGGTCTGGAGCATGTGTCCGCGCTGATGGCGGCGGCGCAGCTCGGCATCACCCTGTGCACGCTGATCCTCGGTGTGGTCGCCGAACCGGCGATCGCGCACCTGCTGGAGCCGGTGTTCCACGCGCTCGGTGTGCCGACGGGCGCCGGACACGCGGTGTCGTTCGTGATCGCGCTCGCCGCGGCGACGTATCTGCACATGCTGCTCGGCGAGATGGTGCCGAAGAACATCGCGCTCGCGGAGCCGGTGCGCAGCGCGCTGGTGCTCGGCCCCCCGCTGGTCACGCTGTCCCGGGCGCTGCGGCCGGTGATCTTCACGATCAACGCCTTCGCCAACACCCTGCTGCGGCTGCTGCGGGTCGAGGTCAAGGACGAGGTCACGGCGACCTTCTCGGACGCCGAGCTGGCCCGGCTGGTCAAGGACTCCGACGAGGCGGGCCTGATCGACGACCGGACCCGGGAGCGGCTGCACGACGCCCTGGAACTGGGCCGCCGACCGGTGCGCGATGTCGTCCTCCCGCTGGAACGGGTCGTCTACGCGCGCGTGGGCGTCACTCCGGAGCAGCTGGAGCGGCTGTCGGCCGAGTCCGGATTCTCCCGTTTCCCGGTGGTGGACGACGGACGGCGCATCCTCGGCTATCTGCATGTGAAGGACGCGCTGGACGCCTCCCCGCGGGATCTGGCGTTCCAGGTCCGGGACATGCGGCCCATCGCGCGCGTGCGGGAGAGCACGCCGCTGGACGACGTCCTGACGGCGATGCGGGGCAGTCGTACGCATGTCGCGGCGGTGCTGGGGGGCGACGGGCGGCTGGCGGGACTGGTGACGATGGAGGACGTGCTGCGGGAGCTGTTCGGACAGCGGGCCTGAGGGCCCGGCCGGGGGTCCGGGCGGGGATCGGGGCGGGGCCCCGCCGGTGGTCCGGGGAGGCCGACCGACCGCCGGGTATGTGAACGGGTTAGCATTTTCTCCGCCATGGAGAAGAACCCCACACACACCAGCCTCGTCGCCCTCGGCGACTCCTTCACCGAGGGCATGTCGGACCTGCTCCCGAACGGCTCCTACCGGGGCTGGGCCGATGTCCTGGCCGGCCGGATGGCCGCGGTGACGCCCGGCTTCCGGTACGCCAACCTCGCGGTGCGCGGCAAGCTCATCCAGCAGATCGTCGAGGAGCAGGTCGAGGTGGCCGTGGCCATGCGGCCCGACGTGATCACGCTGGTGGGCGGGCTGAACGACACCCTGCGGCCCAAGTGCGACATGGGGCGGGTACGCGCTCTGCTGACCGAGGCCGTGGAACGGCTCGCCCCGTCCTGCGAGCGGCTCGTGCTGATGCGCAGCCCGGGCCGCCAGGGGCCGGTCCTGGAGCGCTTCCGGCCGCGCATGGAAGAGCTCTTCGAGTGCGTCGACGGGCTGGCCGAGAAGCACGACGCGATCGTCGTCGACCTGTACGGGGCGCCGTCCCTCGGCGATCCGCGCCTGTGGGACGTGGACCGGCTGCACCTCACGGCGGAGGGCCACCGCCGCGTCGCCGAGGCGGTCTGGCAGACACTGGGCTACGACCCCGACGACACCGAGTGGCGTACGCCGATGCCGGCCACGCTGCCGCCGGGCTGGGCCGCGCGACGGGTCGCGGACGCCCGGTTCGCCCGGCAGTACCTGCTCCCCTGGATCGGCCGGCGTCTCACGGGCCGCTCCTCGGGCGACGGCCTGCCGGCGAAGCGGCCCGACCTGCTGCCCTACGAGGGGCCGGCGGCATAACTCGACGTGACGCAGGTCTCGTAGCTTCCGCCGAAGGTATCCGTGGCGCTGGCCTGCACGAATCGCCAGTAGAATCCGTACACGTGACTTCCGCTCCCGCCAAGCCCCGCATCCCGAACGTCCTCGCCGGACGCTACGCCTCCGCCGAGCTCGCCACGCTCTGGTCGCCCGAGCAGAAGGTGAAGCTGGAGCGGCAGCTCTGGCTCGCCGTGTTGCGGGCCCAGAAGGACCTCGGCATCGAGGTGCCGGACGCGGCGATCGCCGACTACGAGCGTGTCCTGGACACCGTCGACCTGGCCTCCATCGCCGAGCGCGAGAAGGTCACGCGGCACGACGTGAAGGCGCGGATCGAGGAGTTCAACGACCTCGCCGGGCACGAGCACGTCCACAAGGGCATGACCTCGCGCGACCTCACCGAGAACGTCGAGCAGCTCCAGATCCGGCTCTCGCTGGAGCTGATGCGCGACCGTACGGTGGCCGTCCTGGCCCGCCTGGCCAAGCTGGCCGGCGAGTACGGCGAGCTGGTCATGGCCGGCCGCTCGCACAACGTCGCCGCGCAGGCCACGACCCTCGGCAAGCGTTTCGCGACCGCCGCCGACGAACTGCTCGTCGCCCACGGCCGGGTCGAGGAGCTGCTCGGCCGCTACCCGCTGCGCGGGATCAAGGGCCCGGTCGGCACCGCGCAGGACATGCTCGACCTGCTCGGCGGCGACGCGGCGAAGCTGGCGGACCTGGAGCAGCGGATCGCCCGGCACCTGGGCTTCTCTCAGGCGTTCACCTCGGTCGGCCAGGTCTACCCGCGCTCGCTGGACTACGAGGTCGTGACCGCGCTGGTGCAGCTGGCGGCGGCGCCGTCCTCGCTGGCCAAGACGGTCCGGCTGATGGCCGGGCACGAGCTGGTGACCGAGGGCTTCAAGCCGGGCCAGGTCGGCTCCTCCGCGATGCCGCACAAGATGAACACCCGGTCCTGCGAGCGCGTCAACGGCCTCATGGTCATCCTGCGCGGCTACGCGTCCATGACCGGCGAACTGGCGGGCGACCAGTGGAACGAGGGCGACGTGTCCTGCTCGGTGGTGCGCCGGGTCGCGCTGCCGGACGCGTTCTTCGCGCTCGACGGTCTGCTGGAGACGTTCCTGACGGTCCTCGACGAGTTCGGCGCCTTCCCGGCGGTCGTCGCCCGCGAGCTGGACCGCTACCTGCCGTTCCTCGCCACCACCAAGGTGCTCATGGGCGCGGTGCGTGCCGGCGTCGGCCGTGAGGTCGCGCACGAGGCGATCAAGGAGAACGCCGTCGCCTCCGCGCTCGCGATGCGCGAGCAGGGCGCCGAGCGCAACGAGCTCCTCGACAAGCTGGCCGCGGACGAGCGCATCCCGCTCGACCGGGCGCAGCTGGACGCGCTGATGGCGGACAAGCTTTCCTTCACGGGCGCCGCGGCCGACCAGGTCGGTGTGGTCGTCGGCCGGATCGAGGAGATCGTGAAGCAGCACCCGGAGGCCGCCGGATACACGCCCGGCGCGATCCTCTGATCCGCCGCACGGCATGACGCGCTTCACCCCCGCGGAGCTGGAGGCCGCCCGTGACCGTCTGGTACCGGACGTCGTCGCGGACGGTCTCCAGGTGCTGTTCTGCGGCATCAACCCGGGTCTGATGACCGCCGCCACGGGGCATCACTTCGCCCGTCCCGGCAACCGCTTCTGGCCGGTCCTGCACCTGTCCGGGTTCACGCCCCGTCTGATGAAGCCGTCGGAGCAGGAGGAGTTGCTGTCGTACGGGCTCGGCATCACGAACGTCGTGGCGCGGGCGACCGCGCGGGCGGACGAGCTGAGCGCGGAGGAGTATCGCGAGGGCGGGCGGCAACTGGCGCTCAAGGTGGCGCGGTTGCGGCCCCGCCGACTGGCGGTGGTCGGGGTCACCGCGTACCGGGCGGCGTTCGACGACAGGAAGGCCCAAGTCGGGCCGCAGGAGCGGACGTTCGGGGACACGCGTGTGTGGGTGCTGCCGAATCCGAGCGGGCTGAACGCGCATTGGACGGCGGCGACGATGGCGGAGGAGTTCGGCCGGCTGCGGGTGGCGGCCGAGGGCTAGCGGCCCGCCGGGTCACTCCGGGGCGACGGCCGTGACGACGGCCAGGAGCTGGAACGGCAACTCGGTGTCCCACTGGGATACTCCGAGGGCGATCCAGCGGCCCGTGTCCGTCGACTTCCACAGGTGCACGTCGGGCACGTGCGAACTGAGCGACGCCCAGGGCTCCGCCAGTTCCTCGCCTTCCGTGGACCGCTCGAAGACGCTGTACAGGCTGAAGTCCCGCGGCGCGCCCCAGCGCTCGGTCAACCGCTCGGCCAGGCCGTCCTTGTCCCGCTCGTACTGCGCCTCGGTCTCCTCCCGCTCCGTCCCGTCGTCCTCGTGGAAGTCGCCACTCGTCTCTAACTCGGCTATGTGGAAGCCGGGTCCTGCCGTGCCGAACTCCGTCCTGCCGGGCACCGCGGGAAACTCCCGGGCGCACAGCAGGTCGATCGTGGCGAGGCACTGCGCGATGTTCATGCGATCCAGTAAACCGGGTCCCACTGACAACTGGCGTGCCGTCAGGCGTCCCTGTGCCGCACGCTCCACGCGCCCGCCACCAGTACCGCCGCCGTCCACAGCGCGGTCACCCCCAGACCCGCCCAGGGCCCCATCCGACCGTCGTAGGTCTCGTACAGGACCACCTGTCCCGCCCGGTCCGGCAGGAAATCCGTCGCGCCGCCCACCGCGTCCCCGATCACGAACGAGACGACGAGGACGAACGGGATCAGCAGGGAGAGCGCGCCCACCCCGCTGCGCAGCAGGGCCGTGAGGCCGGCCGCGAGCAGCGCCATCAGCATGAGGTAGAGGCCGCAGCCCACTACGCCGCGTGCCTGCTCACCCGCGGTCAGGCCGCTCGCCGCGTCGCCCAGGCCCGCCTTCGCGACGAGGAGCGCGGCAAGGGCGGTGATCAGCCCGACGACCAGGGTCGGTGCGGCGATCGCGGTCACCTTGGCCGCGTACCACCGTCCGCGCCGCGGCACCGCGGCGAGCGAGAGCCGCAGCGCACCGCCGTGGAACTCCGAGGACACGGCCATGGCGCCGAAGGAGATCGCGGCGATCTGACCGGGCGCGACCCCGGACAACGCCGTGAACAGCGGGTCGAAGTCGGGGTCGGACGTCTCGGAGGCCCCGGCGAGCGCGGAGAACGCCGTGGTCGCCGCGAACAGCGCCAGCAGCGCCCCGGGGAGTGAGCGGAGCGTACGGATCTTCAGCCACTCGGCGTGCAGAACGGGTGCGTAGGACATGTCAGGCCTCCTGCGGCTGTGCGGTGAACTCGGCTTCCGTGGAGGTGAGGTCCAGATAGGCCTGTTCCAACGTGCCCTCCTCCGAGGCCAGTTCGAGGATCGGGATGCCCGCGGCGGACGCGAGGCGGCCGATCTCGTCCACGCGCGCGTGGTGCACGGTCCAGTGCCCGTCCTCGTGCTCCGCGGCGTCGTGACCGTGTTCGGCCAGGACGGTCCTGAGGGTGGTGGGGTCCGTGGTGCGGATCCGTACCCGTGGCTGCACGCGTGCGTGGATGAACCCGCGCATCGGGGTGTCGGCGAGAAGCCTGCCCCGGCCGAGGACCACGAGGTGGTCGGCGAAGGACGCGGTCTCGTTCATGAGGTGGCTGGAGACCAGGACCGTGCGCCCCTCCCCCGCGAGCCGGCGCAGCAGCCCGCGGATCCAGATGATGCCTTCGGGGTCCAGGCCGTTGGAGGGCTCGTCCAGCATGACCACCTCGGGGTCGCCGAGCAGCGCGGCCGCGATGCCGAGCCGCTGGCGCATGCCCAGGGAGTACGTCTTCACCCGGCGCCGGGCCACCGGGGCGAGGCCGGTCTCCTCCAGCAGTTCGTCGACGCGGCTGTCCGCGATGCGGTTGCTCGCGGCCAGCGTGCGCAGGTGGTCGCGGCCGGTGCGGGAGCCGTGCGCGGCCTGCGCGTCGAGCAGGGCGCCGACGTGACGCAGGGGTTCGCCGAGGCCGGCATAGGCGCGGCCGCCGATCGTGGCGGTGCCGGACGTCGGCCGGTCGAGGCCGAGCACGAGCCGCATGGTGGTGGACTTTCCGGCTCCGTTGGGGCCGAGGAAGCCGGTGACGCGGCCGGGGAGGACGGTGAAGGTGAGGTCGTCCACGGCTCGTCGGGTGCCGAACTCCTTGGTCAGGTTCTGGACTTCGATGCTGGTCATGGTTGCAGCCTGGCCGGTGGGGCGGGGGCGGGGCCTCCCCCACGGGTGGAGATCGTCTCCCCCGTGCGGGGGAGGCTCGCTGTCAGTGGCGGCTGGCACGATGACGGAATGGTCCGTTTGCTGCGCCCGTTCGGCCGGGCGGTGACGTACACACGGTTGCTGCATCTGTTCATCGCGATCGTGTGGCCGAGCATGTGGCTGTTCATCCAGGAGGCTTGGTGGACCTGGGTGATGGCGGCCGTGGTCCTCGCTCCGGTCGGGCTGGTGCCCGCGATGCGCACCGTGGAGGGTCTGCAGGCCCGGCTGTTGCTGACCGGCCACCGGCATGACAGCGCGGGCACCGACATCGTCGTCTCGCCATCCGCCACCTGGGGCGACCGGGGGCGGGTCGTCGTATGGCTGGAGGCGCGGCTGCTGATCGGCTGCGCGACCTCGGTGTTCGCCGTCCAGCTGCTCATCGCCTCCGTCGACCTGGTGTCGTCGGCGTTCGGCCGTGACGTCGGGGAGGGACTGCTGGTCCCGCTCCACGGCCACGCCTGGTGGCACGTCCTGCTCGTGCCTCCGGCGCTGATCACGCTGGCGGTGACGGTGGTCGGCTCGGGCCGGCTCATCACCGCGCTCGCCCGCCGTCTCCTGGGCCCCTCTCCGGCCGATCGCATGGCTGCCCTGGAGGAGCGCACCGAGCAGCTCCTGGAGCGCACCCGCATCGCCCGCGAGCTCCACGACTCCATCGGCCACGCGCTGACCGTGGCCGTCGTCCAGGCGGGCGCCGCCCGCGCGGCCGGTGATCCCGAATTCACCGATCGTGCCCTGGGCGCGATCGAGGAGACCGGCCGGGCGGCCCTGGAGGACCTGGAACGGGTCCTCGGGATCCTGCGCGAGTCCGAGCGGCCGGTCAGCGGCCGGCCGACGCTGACGGACTGCGACCGTCTGCTGGAGTCCGCCCGCGCCTCCGGCGCGAAGGTCGACGCCGAGCTGACCGGGCCCGTCGACACACTGCCCGGACCGGTCTCCCGCGAGGGGTACCGCATCCTCCAGGAATCGCTGACCAATGTGCTGCGGCACGCGGGGGCCGTCCCCGTCCGGGTGCGCATCGCGGTCGTGGAGGACAGCCTCGCTCTGGAGGTCCGCAATCCACTGACGGCCGACATACCCGGCCCGGGCCGCGGCAGCGGTCTGCGCGGCATCCGCGAGCGCGCGGCCCTGCTGGGCGGCAGCTCGCACACCGGCCCCGACCGGGGCGACTGGCAGGTGCGGGTGGAGCTGCCACTGCGCTGATCTACCCTGGCCGGATGCCGGTCACCGTTCTCCTCGTCGACGACGAACCCCTCGTACGCGCGGGTCTGCGGGCCGTGTTGGAGGCCCAGCCCGACATCGAGGTCGTCGGGGAGGCGGCGGACGGGGCCGCGGTGATCCCGCTGGTGCGTCGACTGCGGCCCGACGTGGTCGCCATGGACGTACGGATGCCGCTGCTGGACGGGATCGAGGCCACGCGCGCGGTGCTGCGGACGATCGACGAGCCGCCGAAGATCCTGGTGGTGACGACGTTCGAGAACGACGAGTACGTGTACGAGGCGCTGCGGGCCGGAGCCGACGGGTTCCTGCTGAAGCGGGCCCGGCCGGCCGAGATCGTGCACGCGGTACGGCTGGTGGCCGAGGGTGAGTCGCTGCTGTTCCCGGCGTCGGTGCGGCAGCTCGCCGCCGAGTACGCCGAGGGTGGCGGAAATCGTGCGGCCCGGGCGGCGATGGAGCGGGCCCAGCTCACCGAACGGGAGGCCGAGGTGCTGCGGCTGATGGCCCGCGGGCTGTCCAACTCGGAGATCGCCGAGCGGCTGATCGTCGGGACGGAGACGGTGAAGTCCCACGTCAGCGGCGTACTGGCGAAGCTCGGGGTGCGAGATCGCACGCAGGCGGTGATCGCGGCGTACGAGTCGGGGTTCGTGGCGCCCGGCTGACCGGGACCCGCTCACGATCTCTCGGGTCCCCGCACTCGCCCGGCTCCGTCCCTACGAGTACGATCCGGCCAACACGCGCACGAGCTGGGAGGACGGACGTTGGGGCGGCTGACCGGCGGGGATCCCTCGCTGCTGCGAAGGATCAATTCCGCGGTGGTGCTGCACGCGCTGCGCGCCACGGACTGCGCGACGCTGACCGAGATCACGCGGGTGACCGGCCTGTCCCGGCCGACCGTCGAGGGCGTGGTCGAGGGGCTCATCGAGGCGGGGTACGTCGTCGAGAAGGCGGCCGACGAGAGTGTCGTACGACGGCAGGGGCGACCCGCGCGACGGTTCAGGTTCCGGGCCGAGGCCGGGCATCTGCTGGGCCTCGACATCGGGCCCCACCGGGTCGCCGCGCTCCTTTCGGACCTGGACGGCCGGGTGCTCGGTGCCGTCGCCAAGGACGTCTCGGAGACGGCGTCGGCCGACGAGCGCCTGGAGCGGCTGCGCACCGCGGTGGCCGAGCTGCTGCGCCGGGCCGGCGTCGCACGCGAGTCGCTGCGGGCGGTGGGGGTCGCCTCGCCCGGGATCGTCGAGGCGGACGGCACCGTGCGGCTGTGCGCCGCGCTGCCCCAGTGGACGGGGCTGCGCCTCGGTGAGCGGCTGAGCCGTTCCTTCAAGTGCCCGGTCCTGGTGGAGAACGACGCCAACGCCGCGGCGGTCGCCGAGCACTGGAAGGGTGCCGCCACCGAGTCCGACGACGTCGTGTTCGTGCTGGCGGGGCTGAGTCCGGGCGCGGGTGCGCTGATCGGCGGGCGGCTGCACCGGGGGTACGGCGGGGCGGCGGGCGAGATCGGCGCGCTGCATCTGCTCGGACGCGAGGTGACGCCGGAGAAGCTGCTGTCCACCACGGACGAGCCGCTGCACCCGCTCGACGAGCAGGCGGTCGCCGAGGTCTTCGCGCAGGCACGCGAGGGAGACCAGCGGGCCCGGGCGGCCGTCGACCGTTTCATCCAGCGGCTCGTCCACGACGTGGCCGCCCTCTCCCTCGCCCTCGACCCCGAACTGGTCGTCATCGGCGGCTGGGCGACCGGCCTTGTCGACGTACTGGAGCCGCTGCGGCTGGAGTTGGCGCGCTACTGTCTGCGGCCGCCGAAGGTGACGCTGTCGCTCCTCGGCGAGGCCGCCGTGGCGACGGGGGCGCTGCGGCTGGCGCTGGACCATGTGGAGGAGCAACTCTTCGCGGTGGAGGGCACGGTGACGGCGCGACGTTGAGGGGCTGCTGCTCATGTTGCCGCTGTCGCTGAAACGCCTCGCGCCCCGGAGTCGCTCCGGGGCGCGAGGCGTCGGGCGCTGCGGCGGTCAGGACGCCCGGCGCTCCGGGTCCTCGTGGATCTCCACGCCGCCGGAGTCACCGAAGGTCAGCCGGCAGGTGTCGGCGCGGTACGTGGCGACGGACAACGCGGCGGTGCGGCCCTGCGAGAAGAAGCGGGTCGTCACCACGAGGACGGGCGCCCCGGGCAGCCGGTCCAGCTGCTTGGCGTCGTCGGCGCGGGCCGAGCCCAGTTCCACGGCGCTGTCCTGACCCTCCAGCCCCAGGCGCTGCAGCTCGCGCAGCACGGCACGCGCGCGTGCCGCACCTGACGGGGCGTCTATGGCGGAGAGGTCGGGCACCGAGGACTGCGGGATGTAGAGCAGTTCCGCGGCGACGGGCTGGCCGTGCGTCATACGGGAGCGGCGGACGATGTGCACGGCTTCGTCGTGGCCGGTTTCCAGTGTCCCGGCGACGGCTGCCGACGGGACCTCCAGCGTGCTGTCGACGGACTGCCAGGCGTCCGGGGCCGTGCCCGGCCAGACATGCTGTTCCGTGCCGACGGCGACACCCACGCGGGGCGGGGCGACGGTCGTACCGACCCCGCGGCGGCGCTGCAGCCGGCCTTCCAGCTCGAGTTGCTCCAGTGCCTGACGGAGCGTGGCGCGCGCGACGCCGAACCGGGCGGCGAGGTCGCGCTCGTTGGGCAGGATCTCCCCCACCGAGAACTCGGAGTCCAGCGCCTCAGTGAGCACGGTCTTGAGATGCCAATATTTCGGTTCCGGCACCGTTTCCAGCTGCGTGGTCCCCACCCTGTCCTCCGCAATCGCCGTGGTCCGGCGGCGTTTTAGCGCCCTTGTTTATTAAAGGTTGTTTCACTTCTCTGCGACCATAGGGCGGCCCCCACCCTTGGTCAAGACCAATCCTTGATGACGACAAAGCCCCCGTCGCGGGACGGGGGCTTCGCGCTGGAGTTGGCTACGCGGCGAGCGACTGCAGTTTGTCGGGGTTGCGTACGACGTAGACCGACTGGATCCGGCCGTCGACGACGTCCAGCTGGAAGACCGAGTCGGGCTTGTCGCCCGACAGGAGCAGCAACGCGGGGCCGCCGTTGAGCTCCAGGAAGCGGAAGGACATGTCCGGGACGCCCTTGCGTGCGGCGCCGACGAGGAAACGGCCCACCTTGTCCGCCGTCTCGATGACACGCAGCGGCGCCCTGGACTTGCCGCCGCTGTCACCGACGAGGCGGACGTCGGGGGCCAGCATCGACATGAGCCCCTGGAGGTCGCCCTCCGCGGCTGCGGCGAGGAAACGCTCGGTGAGATCCCGGCGCTGGACAGGGTCGACGTCGTAGCGGGGCCGCCGTTCCTCTACGTGCTTGCGGGCCCGCCCGGAGAGCTGACGCACCGCCGCTTCACCGCGGTCGAGCATGGCGGCGATCTCCGCGTACGGGTAGCCGAAGGCCTCCCTCAGCACGAACACCGCCCGCTCCAGCGGCGAAAGGGACTCCATGACGACAAGGACGGCGAGGGAGACCGAGTCGGCGAGGACGGCGCGCTCCGCGGTGTCCGGGACCATGTCACCGAAGTCCGTGACGTACGGCTCCGGCAGCCATGGGCCGACATACGTCTCGTTGCGCGCCTGGACCTGGCGCAGCCGGTCGATGGCCAGGCGGGTCGTGACACGCACCAGATAGCCGCGCGGTTCGCGCACCTCGCTGCGGTCCGCGCCGGACCAGCGCAGCCAGGCCTCCTGGACCACGTCCTCCGCGTCGGCCACCCGCCCCAACATGCGGTAGGCGACGCCCACCAGAACAGGTCGGTGCTCTTCGAATACGTCGGTCACGGTGTCGGTGCTCATGACACCATCCCAGCCGACGTCCCGCGTGCTGTCCAGGCAAGTCCGGCACGTGCCCCACGAAGGGGGCTACCCGCCGGTAGCAATTGCTGACAAGCTGTCTACACGCCGTCCGGCTGCGAGTCCCAGACGAGGAGCACACGTACATGGCCGCCACCGTCTCGTTCAAGGTCCCTTCCCCGCACGGCCCACGGACCGTGACCGTCGACTACGCGCGCGTGGGCAGCGGCGAACCCCTGCTCCTGTTGCACGGCATCGGCCACCACCGCCAGGCCTGGGACCCGGTCGTGGACATCCTGGCGACCGAGCGCGAGGTCATCGCCGTGGATCTGCCCGGCTTCGGGGCGTCCCCGGGACTGCCGGACGGACTCACCTACGACCTCGCCACCACGACCGCCGTGTTCGGCGCCTTCTGTGAGGCGTTGGAGCTCGACCGGCCCCATGTCGCGGGCAACTCGCTCGGCGGCCTGCTCGCCCTGGAACTGGGCCGGGAGAAGCTCGTACGGTCCGTCACCGCCCTCTCCCCGGCGGGGTTCTGGTCGGAGGCGGAGCGGCGTTACGCCTTCGCCGTGCTGCTCACGATGCGCGGCATAGCCCTGCGGATGCCCCGGCCGATGGTCGAGCGTCTGTCCCGCTCGGCGGCCGGCCGCACCGCGCTCACCAGCACCATCTACGCCCGCCCGGCCCGCCGTTCACCCGAGGCCGTCGTCGCCGAGACGCTCGCGCTGGTGAACGCGACCGGCTTCGCCGAGACCCTCCGCGCGGGTGGCTCCGTGCAGTTCGTCGACGACATCCCCGGTGTTCCGGTCACCGTGGCCTGGGGCAGCAAGGACCGTCTGCTCCTGCGCCGGCAGGGGGTCCGCGCCAAGCAGATCATCCCCAAGGCCCGCCTCGTGCGGCTGCCCGGCTGCGGCCACTGCCCGATGAACGACGACCCGGCGCTCGTCGCGCGCGTCATCCTCGACGGCAGCCGCTGACCTGTTCGACGCGCGGGCCCCGAGGGCGACTCCGGCACCGACGACGGCGCTGCCGACGGCCTGGGCGACGCCGTAGGAGCCCGTTCCGACGAGCGGGGCGGTGCAGGCGGCGGCGACCGGGATGAGACCGGAGAACAGCGTGGCGCGTTCCGCGCCGATCCGCTGCATGCCCATGTACCAGCACACGAACCCGACGACCGTGACGACCGCCGCCTGCCACAGCAGCGCGGCGGCCTCGGTCCGGTCGGGCGGGCGCAGCCACGCCGTGCCGTCCACGACCAGTCCGGTCGCCAGGGACTCGAGCGCGGCGATCCCGCACACCGTCGCCGACAGCAGCCGTGGCCCCAAGGGCCGCAGCACGGGCACGGCGAGAACCGCGAAACCGACCTCTCCGGCCAGCGCGCACACGGAGAACGCCAGGCCCGCGCCGTCCGTCCGCCCCCAGCCCTGGGCCGTGAAGGCGCCCAGGGCCACGAGCAACGCCCCGTACAGGACGGCACGTTGGGGGCGGCGTCCGTCGAGGAGGGGCACGACAACAGCCACCACGACCGGCGCGCAGCCGACGAGGACGCCGGGGACGGCGGGCTCGGCCGTACGTTCCGCCGCGATGACGGCCATGTTGAAGCCGACCATGCCGACGGCCGCGAGCAGCGCGAGGCGGGCCCATTGCCGGGGCGCGAGTGTCCGCAGCCGGGCCGCCGCGCCGCGCCCCACCAACGGCACGAGCAGCAGGCAGGCGAGGCCGTAACGCAGGAACTGGCCGCCCGCGTACGGGTAGTCGCCCAGGACGCTGTTGGCGGTGAAGGACGCGCCGACGAGGACGCAGGCGAACGCGGCGAGGAGCACTCCGCGGGTGGTGGTGGCGTTCATGGCAACGACGCTAGGGAGCGGGTTGGCCCGCATTAAGGTCCATTCCCATGACGTCATCGGAGACCAATCGGAAGCGAGCCAGGACGTCGGGCGAGGGGGCGGGCTCTGCGCCGGAGGATCGGATCGGCTCCGCGCCCGGCGGTCGGAGGACGCCCGCGCCGAAGGACGGGACCGGCTCCGCGTCGGGCAATCGGGGGGCGTCCGCGCCGGCGGAGCGGGCAGGCTCCGCGGCGGGCGATCAGGGGGCGTCCGCGCCGAAGGAGCCGGCAGGCTCCGCGTCCGGCGATCGGAGGGCGCCCCTCGCCTCGGGTGATCGGGTCGGCTCCGCTGCCTGGGAGTTGTTGCTCCCTCTCGGCTCCACACCCGCACGCGCGCGTGGACGTTCGTTGCAGGCGGCGCTGCGGGCGGCGGTCCGATCGGGGAGGCTGCCGCCGGGGACCCGGTTGCCGTCGAGCCGGGACCTGGCCGGTGACCTCGGTGTGTCGCGCGGGCTCGTGACGGAGGCGTACGAGCAGCTGACGGCGGAGGGGTATCTGCGCAGCGGGCGGGGGGCGGGGACCTGGGTGGGCGGTGCCGTGCGTTCCGCCGAGCCACGCGCGCGTGATCTCGCGCCGCGTCCCCCCGGCGCCCGCGCGGACTTCGTGCCCGGGACGCCCGACCTGTCCCTGTTCCCGCGCGCCGCCTGGGCCGCGGCACAGCGCGGGGTGCTCGCGGAGCTGCCGCACCACGAGCTCGGCTACCCCGATCCGCGCGGGCTGCCCCGGCTGCGCACCGCCTTGGCCGAACTCCTCGCCCGCCGCCGTGGGGTGGTGGCCGACCCGGAGCGGATCGTGGTGGTGTCCGGGGTGGCCCAGGCGTCGACCCTGCTCGGCTTCGCCCTCCACGCGCGCGGGCTGCGCGAGGTTGGCGTTGAGGATCCCGGCAGTCCGCAGCACGACGGCCTGTACGCCGCGGCGGGCGTCACCGCGGTGCCCGTGCCGCTGGACGAGGGCGGGCTGGCCATCGAGCCCCTGCGCGCGTCGGGCGTGCGGGCCGTCGTGACGACGCCCGCCCACCAGTACCCCACCGGGATCGCGTACTCCGCGCGCCGCCGTGCCGAACTGCTCGACTGGGCACGGTCCGTGGACGGGTTCGTCCTGGAGGACGACTACGACGGCGACTTCCGCTACGACCGCGCCCCGGTCGGCGCGCTCCAAGGTCTCGATCCCGACCGTGTGGCCTACGCGGGCTCCGTCAGCAAGTCGCTCGCCCCGGGGCTGCGGCTGGGCTGGCTGCTCGTACCGGAGTCGCTCGCCGACGAGGTGATCGAGCGCAAACGGACCATGGACCTCGGCCATCCCACCCTCGACCAGGCGCTGTTCGCCCGTTTCGTGGAGCGCGGCGACTACGACCGTCAGCTGCGCCGCTGCCAGCGCGCCTACCGCGAGCGGCGCGACGCACTCGTAGCCGCTCTGGAGGAGTGCTTCCCCGGCGCGAAGGTGTCCGGGATCGCCGCGGGGCTGCACGTCATCGCCACGCTGCCGGAACGCTACGGGCCCGAGGAGCGTTTCCTCGCGCGCGTTGCCGCGGCCGGGGTGGCGGTCCGTCCGCTGTCGGACTGCACGCACGCGCGTGCCGAGGGCTCGGCGGAGACCCGGCTCGTGGTCGGATACGCGCATCTGTCCCCCGCGCGGATCCGTTCGGGCGTACGGCTGATGGCCGAGGCGGGCTCCGGGTGAGGGACGCCGTACCTCGCCGTGTCCGCGAATCGCACACCGGTTCCCTTACGCCCGCGGTCAGTTGTTCACTTGTGGTTTGCGTGTGCGCTGCGGCGCACGAGTAGTTGTGGCATCGCACACTGGCCGGATCCCGTCCTTGGAGGCGCATCCATGTCACATCGTCCGCTCCCCGACCGCCGCACCGTCCTGCGCGGCTCCCTGGTCGCGTCGGCGGCCCTGGCCCTGCCCGCCGCTGCCGGTTCGGCACCGGCGTTCGCCCTGTCCGGGCGCCCCGAGGCGGGGTGGGGTGTACAGACGGGCGACGTGACCTCGGACTCGGGGCTGGTGTGGGTGCGGTCCGACCGTCCGGCGCGCATGATCGTCGAGACGTCCGCGACCGAGTCGTTCCGCCACCCGCGCCGCTGGCACGGCCCGCTGCTCGGCGCGGACACCGACTTCACCGGCACGACCCGGCTGCACGGCCTCCCGCCCGGCGAGCAGATCCACTACCGCGTACTGCTGGCCGACCCCGACGACCCGCGCCGTACCGGTGAGCCGGTCGCCGGCACGTTCCGCACGGCCTCGGCCAGGAGGCGCGACGGCGTGCGTTTCGTCTGGTCGGGCGATCTGGCCGGGCAGGGCTGGGGCATCAACCCGGACCTCGGCGGATACCGGATCTATGACGCGATGGCCGCCCTGGACCCCGACTTCTTCGTCTGCAGCGGCGACAACATCTACGCCGACGGTCCGCTCTCGGCGTCCGTCACCCTGCCCGACGGCAGCACCTGGCGGAACGTCACCACAGAGGAGAAGTCCAAGGTCGCCGAGACGCTGGCCGAGTTCCGCGGAAACTTCCGCTACAACCTGCTCGACGACAACCTCCGGCGGTTCAACGCCCAGGTCCCCTCGATCGTCCAGTGGGACGACCACGAGGTGACCAACAACTGGTTCCCCGGCGAGATCCTCGCCGACTCCCGCTACACCGAGAAGAACATCGACGTGCTGGCCGCGCGCGCCCGGCGGGCGTTCTCCGAGTACTTCCCGATCTCGACCCTGCGCCGCCCCGACGGCCGGGTGTACCGGGTGGTCAACCACGGCCCGCTGCTCGACGTGTTCGTGCTGGACATGCGCACCTACCGCAACGCCAACTCGCCGGACGACCAGGCCACCGACGCGCAGGGCATCCTCGGCGCCGAGCAGCTGGCCTGGCTCAAGCGGGAACTGGCACGCTCCCGGGCGGTCTGGAAGGTGATCGCCTCGGACATGCCGCTCGGTCTGGTCGTGCCCGACGGCACGGACGGCAAGCCCAACATCGAGGCCGTCGCCCAGGGCGACCCGGGCGCGCCGCTCGGGCGTGAGCTGCAGATCGCGGAGCTGCTGCGGTTCATCAAGCACCGGCGGATCACCGGCACGGTGTGGCTGACCGCCGACGTCCACTACACCTCGGCCCAGCACTACCAGCCGTCCCGGGCCGCCTTCACCGACTTCGAGCCGTTCTGGGAGTTCGTGTCCGGGCCGCTCAACGCCGGCGCCTTCCAGGCCAACACGCTGGACGGCACCTTCGGCCCGGAGCGGGTGTTCGTCAAGGCGCCGCCGACCGCGAACGTCTCGCCCGCCGGCGGCTACCAGTTCTTCGGCGAGGTCGACATCGACGGCGGCAGCGGGGAGCTGACGGTCCGGCTGCGGGAGTCGGACGGCACCGTGCTGTTCACACAGGTGCTCCAACCGGGCCGCGTGGGCCAGTGACTCCCGTACTCTCGTAGGCGGGCCGCGTCCCGGCGTCATCCCCCGGTGCGCGGCCTGCGTGTTTTCCCGGCCGGTGGCCCTGCGAACTCCCCCTCACCCAGGGTGTTTTCGCAGGTCAGGGTCGATTGTCAGTGGTCGCCTCTACGGTTTTTCCATGACGCGATCTCTGCAGGCCGTGGCCTATCGCCGACCCTCCGTACTGGAGTCCGCAGCGGGCTCACAGCGCCTGGGGCTCGAGACCTCACGGGGTGCGACGCCCTCGGGCGCCGAGGACCATCCACGGTTCTTCGCGGGCTTCCTGACGTCTCCTCAGGTGGCCTCCGCCGGACTGCTCGCGGTGGCCGACGTCGCGGCCGCGCGCTACTTCCAGCCGCAGCTGCGCGCCTCGCTGGACCCGGTGGTGACGGGCAACGGCGACCGGCTGCGCTTCGAGTCCTTCTCCGGCTGCGGCGGGGTCTACGCCCGCCTCGACGTGCTGGCGCCGGGCCTGGACGGCGGAGAGGTGGGGCACGGCACGACGAACGTCGACGTCAACAACCCGCTGCGCGAGGCGCTCTCGCGGATCGGCGCGGACGACCCGCTCCATCTGCGGGTCGGCCCCGAGGAGCTGGCCGTGACCACGCTCGAAGGCCCGGTCGTGGAGAAGAAGGTGCCCCTCCCCGACCGCTGGCTGCGCGGCTTCGCGGAGGCCCAGGTGATCGCGGCGGGCTTCGACCTGCGGGCCGAGCTGCCCGCCACCGAGGCCGTGCGTTTCCTGCGGGCGCTGCCTCGCGGCGGAGGGCGCGGCACCCCGCGTTGGGTGGTGCCGGCGGGCGGCACGCTGCGGCCGACCACCCGCGCGGTGCCGGGAGCGGTGTGCCTGCCGGGGCCGGAGCGGCTGGTCGCGCTCCAGCGGGTGCTGAGGCACGCCACGGCCCTGCGGGTGTACGGCCCGTCGGTCGCCCCGGGCTCCGGCAGCGCCGCCACGGCCGGCGCCTGGGAGGCCGTCCTGCCGGGCATGCGGCTCACCCTGACGCTGTCGCCCGACGCCTCACGCGGCTTCTCCGGGGAGGGCGGTGTCCTCGACGCGCTGGCCACCGACGAGGCCGCGGAGGACGCCGAGCTGATCTCGGTGCTCCTGGCATGGGAGCCCCGCGTCGACATCGCCGATCTCGCCGCCTCGGCGGGACTCACGGCCGACCGGGTCCGGGCGGCCCTGGTCCGCCTGGGCACCTCGGGGCGCGTCGGGTACGACACCGCGGAGGCGGCCTACTTCCACCGGGAGCTGCCCTACGACGCCGAGCGCGTGGAGCGCCACAACCCGCGGCTGCGGTCGGCCCGGGCGCTGGTGGCGGCGGGCGCGGTCGCCCTGGACGGCACGGGCGGCACGGGCGGCACGGGCGGCACGGGCGGCACGGTCACGGCCGAGGACGGGCATGTGCACCGGGTGCGGGACGAGGCGGGGGTGCTCAGCTGCAGTTGTCTGTGGTGGGCGAAGTACCGGGGCGGGCGCGGGCCGTGCAAGCACGCGCTGGCGGTGCGCATGGTGCGGCGGGGTGCCGCGGTGGGGCAGGAGACGGTTCGGGTCGACGGGGGTGTGCGATGAGCGAGCTCATCGATGCGGTGCGGGGCGGGCGGACGGCCGAGGTGCTGGGTCTGCTGGACGGCATGACGGACGCGGAACGGCGGGCGGTCTTCCCCGAGTTGAAGGAGCTGCGCAAGGAGCTCCGGGCGGATCGCTGGGGCGCGGCCACGCGGCGTGCGCACCCCGCCCTGCACGTGGCGGGCGCGGCCTGCCAGACCGGTGCGGCGGCGGTGGCGAGCTGGCTCGGGGCCTCCGACATGAGCTGGTGGCAGGCGCAGCCGGCGGTGCTGATCGATGTGCTGGGCGACCGTGATCCCGCATGGCTGGCGGACGTGGCGCACCGGCTGGCACAGCGTCCGGCCGGTGCCGATGTGGCGTACGAGCTGATGTCCGGCCTGGTGCGACTCTCGGGCTGTCCGGTGCCGACGACGGACGCGTACGTCCGGGGCTGGCTGCTCCACATCGGCACCACCTGGCATCGCGAGGGCACCGTGCAGGACCGCCTGCGTCGGGAGCCGCATCTCGCGCAGCTGGTGGCGGCCGTCTTCGAGACGGACGACATGGGCTCCCTGCTGGGGTGGTTGTCCGGTGACGGGCCGAACAGCTGGACCGAGGCTCTGGCCGGGCTCACGGCCGAGGGCACGCTCGACCGGCGGACGATGGTCGACGCGTGTGTCGCCCGGCTCCTGCGGGGCGGCCGGCCCGCCGATCACCGGGTGTTCCTCCGCCTCCTCAGGACACTGGACCTCACTCGCGACGAAGAGCGCGAACGGACGGCGGACTGGCTCGCCCTCGCCGCGGACGCCACGTCGACCGTCGCGTCGCACGCACAGTCGGTGCTGGGCGCGCTGGCCCAGGACGGCGGCCTGCCCGTGCGCCGGCTCGCCGAGATGTCGGGCGCGGTGCTGTTCCGTACGGAGAAGAAGCTGGTGCGGGCCCAGCTCGTCCTGCTGGGCAAGGCACTCGCGCGGGACGCCGGCGCGGTCGACGAGCTGCTGCCGGCCGCCGCCCAGGCGTTCGGGCACGAGGACTCGGATGTGCAGGAGCGGGCGCTGAAGCTGGTCGAACGGCATGTCGGGAAGGCCGGCGCCGCGGTGCGGGAGGAACTGGGCGGCGCGGCGGAGCAGTTGATCCCGGCGTTGCGCGCCCGGGCGGTCGCCATGCTGGGTACCGCACCGGCGGCACCGCAGACCGTGGTCCACGAGGAGGTGCTGCCACCGGTCCCGGAGCCGGTGCGCGTCGCGCCTGCGCCCGAGTCGGCCGCCGAACTCGCCGAAGAGGTCGGGGCGTGGCTGGCGTCCGGAGGGGATGTGGCGACGTTCGAGCGGACCCTGGACGGGCTCGTGCGCCATGCCCACCAGGACCGGGAGTCCCTGATCGAGGCGCTCGGCCCGGTGGTGGCACGCCTGTGGTGGGTCGTCGGCGACCCCGGGCATGAGCGGCAGTACGCCTTCGGCGGCCGTCTGTCCTCCCTCGAAGTGGTGCTGGCGACGCTGCTGGGCAAGGTGCGTACAGACACGCTCCACGCCGCGGTCCAGCACGGGACGTCGGCGCACGCCTGCGTACACAGCCCGTTGGCTCAGGCCTTCAACGCCCGCGTCGCGGAGGTCGCGTACCGGATCGCCACCGAGCCGCTGCCCTTCCTGCTGTCCGCACCCACCTGGAGCACGGGTCTGCTGGAGCCCGACGAGCTGGTGGCCCGCCTCGACGAGTACCGGCGCCTCGGTGCGCGGGTGTCGGCGGCGGACTTCGACCACGCCCTGCTCCGCGTGCGCCGCACCGACGAGTCGGCAGCCGCGGCGGCGGCCGAGAAGGCGGCAGGGCTCGGCACGTCGCAGGGGAAGCGCCTGGCCCGGTGGCTCGCCTCGGGGCCGCCGGCGCTGCCCACGTACCGGCGGCGGACCGCGGGAGCGCGCCTACTGGTCGAGCTCGGTGAACTCCCGGAGCTGCAGGACGACTTCGGCCGCGAGTTCCGTCACCTGGGCCGGCCGGTGAGTGTGTACAAGGACCGCTGGCACTGCTACCACTGGGACGACACCCCTCGTCAGCACTGGCTCGCCCTGCTCCCCGAGCACCGCGAACTCATCGCGGCCCGCGTCCTGCGCGACATCTCGACGGTCGCCGTCGACGACACCCGAGGAGCCGCCGCCATACTTCCGCTGCTCGCCGAGTCCGGCGGCGAGGCGGGTGACGCCGTGCATCTGTGCCTGGCGTACGGGCTCGGGGCCCGGCACGAGGAGGATCGACTCGCCACCGTGGACGCCCTGCTGGTGCTCGCGGCGCGGGGCCAGCTCGACACATCTCTGCTGGGCGCGGACCTCGGGCAGCTGGTGCGTCGCGGGGCCGTGAAGCCGTTGCGGCTGACGGAGTCGGTGCGAGCGGCGGCGGCGACCGGGGCGAACGCCACCATCTGGGGGCTGCTGCGGCACACCCTGCCCGTGCTGCTCGCCGACCTCGCCACCGGCGGGCCGGACGGCCAGGCAGCGAAGGTCCGGGGCCTCGGTGAACTGCTCGCCGTGGCCGCGGAGTGCGCCGAGCGGTCCGGGGCACGGGGGGAGCTGCCGCATCTGGCACGGACCGCGGACCGGCGTGGCTCGTCCCGACTGGTCACGCAGGCCCGGCGGTTGCACAGCGCGCTGGCTCTGGAGGTGGCCGCTTGACGTTCACCCCCATGCACCGTCTGCCGCAACACAAACGTAAGAACAGCCACAAATGGTGCATATCTAGTCTTTACCGCCCGGTCACAAAGCGTTCGTGATCACGCAACACCGTTCCTTCACAGTGGCTGTATGAAACGAGAAATGTCTGATGTGACGCGTGCGAGGCATGGTCGTCCGGTCCACCACTGGCGGCGGGACGTCATCGAACTCGCCGCACTCTTCACCGCGGTCGCGGTGGCGGACGCCGTCGCGAATCTGGTCGGACACGGCCCCGACGGTCCGGTGCTGCTGTTGATCTCGGCGGTCGCGCTGGTCGCCACGGCGGCGTTCCACACATGGTGGGCACGACACCACGGTCACGCACCGCCGGTCGGTGATACCGATACCGACGCCCGGCCGCTCCCCCCGGAGCAGGCCGGGCCGTCCGAGCAGTCACCGGCCGAGGCCGGGGCGAGCACGCTGTGGCGGATGCGGACGACGGTGAAGGACGAGCCGGGATCGCTGGCCGCGCTGTGCACGGCGCTCGCCGGTCACCGGGTCGACATCCTCAGCCTGCAGACGCATCCGCTGGCCGAGGGCACGGTGGACGAGTTCCTGCTGCGGGCGCCCGGTGCGCTCGAGGCGTCCGCCATCACCCGGGCGGTCTCGCTGGCCGGCGGTGCCGGTACCTGGATCGAGCGGGCCGACGCCCATGACCTGGTCGACGCACCGACCCGGGTGCTCGGCCTCGCGACCCGTACCGCGCTGGACGCGGCGGAACTTCCGCTGACGCTGCGGCAGTTGCTGGGCCGGTGCACGATCCGGCAGTCACCCGCGGGTGCGGGGCCCGAGACCGTGCCCACCGAGGGCGCGCTCGAGGACACCGTGATGAGGCTGCGGGCGCCGGAAGGCGGAGTGATCACCGTGGAGCGGCCCTATCTGCCGTTCACCCCGACCGAGTTCGCGCGGGCGCGGGCCCTGGTGGAGCTGGACGCGGTGCTCGGACCCCGGGTGCCTCGCAGCGAGGACGTACTGACGCTGCCCGAGGGCAACGACATCACCGTGCGCCGGGCCGACGTCGGCGACCTGGAAGCGGCGAAGGCGATGCACGAGCGCTGCTCGCAGCGGACGTTGTCGCTGCGGTATCACGGGCCGATGGCCGACGCGGACCGGTACTTGAACCACCTGCTCAGTCCGCGCTTCGGTCGGACCGTGGCCGTTCAGACGACGTCGGGTCGGCTGGTCGGCCTGGGTCATCTGCTGTGGGACGGGGACGAGACGGAGGTCGCGCTGCTGGTCGAGGACGAGTGGCAGCGGCGCGGTATCGGTGCGGAGTTGCTCCGCAGGTTGGTGGGGATGGCTCTTGAGGCCGGGTGCGAGAGTGTGTACGCCGTGACGCAGGCGTCCAACACGGGGATGGTCGCGGCGATGCGAGGGCTGGGGCTCCCCCTCGACTATCAGATCGAGGAGGGGACCCTGGTGATCACTGCGCGGCTGGACGGGGTCGCCGCCCTGGTCGAGGGGGCCATGGAGGTTTCGAGCGCCGAAGCGCCGTAGGGCCTAGGAAGCGCTGGCGACTGCGGGTGTGTCGTGGCTGGTCGCGCAGTTCCCCGCACCCCTGAGCGGCGTCCTGCCCAGCGCGTTGTTCAGATCCGTCCAGAGGTCCTCCACGTCCTCCAGGCCTACCGACATGCGCAGCAGGCCGTCGCTCACCCCCGCGTTCCGTCGGTCGCCCTCGTTCACGATGCGGTGGCTGATGGACGCCGGGTGCTGGATCAATGTGTCCACGCTGCCCAGGCTCACCGCCGGGGTGATCAGGCGGACGCCCGCGATCACCTCGTGCGGGTCGCCGTGGACCTCGAAGGCGATCATCGCGCCGCCGATGCGCGGGTAGTGGACCCGGGCGATCCGGGGGTCGGCGGCGAGGCGGCGGGCCAGTTCGGCGGCGTTGGCGGAGGCGGCGCGGACGCGGACCGGCAGGGTGGAGAGGCCCCGCAGCAGCAGATATCCGGCCAGCGGGTGCAGTACGCCCCCCGTGGCGAAACGGACCTGCCGCAGCCGTCCGGCGAACTCCTCGTCACAGGCCACCACCCCCGCCATCACGTCACCGTGCCCGCCGAGGTACTTGGTGGCGCTGTGCAGCACCAACCGTGCGCCCTGCTCCACGGGGCGCTGGAGCACGGGCGTGGCGAAGGTGTTGTCCGCGAGCAGCGGGACCGAGCCGCAGGCATGGGCCACCGCCCGCAGATCCACCTCGGCCAGTGTGGGGTTCGCCGGGGACTCCACCATGACCAGGCCGGTGTCGGGGCGCAGCGCGTCCGCGATGCCCGCCGGGTCGGTCCAGGTCACCTCGGAGCCGAGGAGTCCGGCGGTGAGCAGGTGGTCGCTGCAGCCGTACAGGGGGCGGACGGCGACGACATGGCGCAGGCCGAGGGAGGCCCGTACGAGAAGTACCGCGCTCAGCGCGGCCATACCGCTGGCGAAGGCCACCGCGGACCCGGTGCCCTCCAGACGGGCCAGGGCCGTCTCGAAGCGGGCGACGGTCGGGTTGCCCAGACGGCCGTAGACGGGCGGGCCGTCCGGGTCGGCGCCGGTGGTGGCGAAGGCGTCGATACGGGCGGCCTCGCCTCGGCTGTCGTACGAGGGGTAGGTGGTCGACAGATCGATGGGCGGGGCGTGCAGTCCCTGCCGGGCGAGGTCGTCGCGGCCGGCGTGAACGGCTTCGGTGGCCAGGGCTCTCATGGGCACAGGCGTCGTCTCCATGCGGGCAAGGGTGAACACCGACCGGGGTAATGGATTCGAACACCGTGCTACGTTCGGCCAATGGCCGAATCTGTCGTACTGGATCCGGTGGACCTTCATCTTCTGCGGCTGCTGCAGAACGACGCCCGGACCACCTATCGCGACCTCGCCGCCCAGGTGGGGGTCGCGGCGTCGACCTGTCTGGACCGGGTGACCCGGCTGCGGCGCGCCGGCGTGATCCTCGGCCATCAGCTGCGGCTGGACCCGACGAAGCTGGGGCGCGGCCTGGAAGCGCTGCTGTCCGTGCAGGTCAGGCCGCATCGGCGGGAGTTGGTGGGGCCGTTCGTGGAGCGCATCCGGGCGCTGCCGGAGTCGCGGACCGTTTTCCATCTGACCGGCCCGGACGACTATCTGGTCCATGTCGCGGTGGCGGACATGACGGATCTGCAGCGGCTGGTCCTGGACGAGTTCACCGCTCATCGTGAAGTGGCCCGGGTGGAGACGCGGCTGATCTTCCAGCAGTGGGACTGCGGACCGCTGCTGCCGCCTACGCCCTCGGCTCAATCCGCGTGACGTGCGCGGCCCCTCGTATGAGGATGGACCGCATGTCAGAGACCAAGAGCCCGCTGCCCCGTGAGGTCGCCGACACCTACGTCGACGACCTCATCGCCCTCGATCCGATCACCGGTACGTACCTCGGCGTGAAGGAGAGTTCGAGCAGGCTGCCCGACACCTCGCCGGCGGGCCAGGAGGCGCTCGCGCAGTTGCAGCGGGCCACGCTCGCCAGGCTCGACGAGGCCGAACGGCAGCCCGGTGCGGACAGTGACATCGAGCGCCGCTGCGCCCGGCTGCTGCGCGAGCGGCTGACCGCGGAGCTCGCCGTGCACCAGGCGGACGAGGGGCTGCGCTCGGTCGGCAACATGGCGACGGCGGCGCATTCGGTGCGCGAGGTGTTCACCGTGACGCCGAACCAGAGCGAGGAGGACTGGGCGGCGATCGCCGAGCGGCTGCGGGCCGTGCCGGCCGCGTACGCCGGGTACCGCGAGTCCCTCGCGCTCGGTCTGGAACGCAAGCTGTACGCGTCCCCGCGCCCCACGGCCACCTTCGTCGAGCAGCTCACCGAGTGGGCGGACACGGGTGAGGGCCGCGGCTGGTTCGAGGACTTCGCGGCGGACGGTCCCGAGGCCCTGCGCGCCGATCTCGACGAGGCCGCCCGCGCCGCGACCGCCTCCGTGGCCGAGCTGCGGGACTGGATGCGGGACGTGTACGTGCCGGCGATCGAGGGCGCGCCGAACACGGTGGGCCGTGAGCGCTACGCCCACTGGTCGCGTTACTTCAACGGCACGGACCTCGACCTGGACGAGGCGTACGCGTACGGCTGGTCCGAGTACCACCGGCTGCTCGGTGAGATGAAGAAGGAGGCCGAGAAGATCCTCCCCGGCGCCGAGACGCCGTGGGCGGCGCTCGCACACCTCGACGAGCACGGCAAGCACATCGAGGGCGTCGACGAGGTCCGGGACTGGCTCCAGGCTCTGATGACCCAGGCGATCGAGTCGCTGGACGGCACCCACTTCGAACTGGCCGAGCGGGTACGGAAGGTGGAGTCCTGCATCGCGCCGCCCGGCGGCGCGGCGGCCCCGTACTACACGCCCCCGTCGGAGGACTTCTCGCGCCCGGGCCGCACCTGGCTGCCGACGATGGGCCAGACCCGCTTCCCGGCGTACGACCTGGTGTCGACCTGGTACCACGAGGGCGTCCCGGGCCATCACCTCCAGCTCGCGCAGTGGGTGCACGTCGCCGACAGCCTCTCCCGTTACCAGGCCACGGTCGGCATCGTCAGTGCCAACGCCGAGGGCTGGGCGCTGTACGCGGAACGGCTGATGGACGAGCTCGGGTTCCTCACGGACGCGGAGCAGCGGCTCGGCTATCTCGACGCGCAGATGATGCGGGCCGCGCGGGTCATCGTGGACATCGGGATGCATCTGGAGCTGGAGATCCCGGCCGACTCGCCGTTCCACCCGGGCGAGCGGTGGACCCCGGATCTGGCGCAGGAGTTCTTCGGGGCGCACAGCAGCCGTCCTGCGGACTTCGTGGAGAGCGAGCTGACCCGCTATCTGACGATCCCGGGGCAGGCGATCGGCTACAAGCTGGGCGAGCGGGCCTGGCTGCTGGGCCGGGAGAACGCGCAGCGCCGCCAAGGCGACGCCTTCGACCTCAAGGCGTGGCACATGGCGGCGCTCTCGCAGGGCTCCCTCGGCCTCGACGACCTGGTGGACGAGCTCTCCGCGCTCTGAGCCCGTGCGGGAACCCGCTCGGAGTCAGCGCCGGAATCCGCCCTCCGAGTCGATCACCTGCCCGGTGACCCAGCCCGCCTCGTCCGTCGCCAGCCAGGCGATGAGGCGGGCGGGATCGTCCGGCATGCCCCAGCGGCCAGCGGGGAAGCGGGCCGCGACGGCCTCGTACACCTCGCCGGTCAGGTAATCGGTGTCCACGGGGCCGGGGTTGACGGTGTTGATGGTGATCATGTCGGCAACGAGGGCGGTCGACAGCGAGCGGGTGACGGAGGCCAGGGCGCCCTTCTGGAGGGCGTAGGCGATCTCGCCCGGCATGCCGCCGGCGATGTCCTGGCCGGATGTCATCATCACGATCCGGCCGCCCGGGGTGTCCGAGCGGTGCCGGGCGTAGGCCTGCACGAGCAGCAGCACCGAGCGGGTGTCGACCGCCCAGTGCGCGTCGAGCATGGTCGCGTCGATCTCGTCGAGGGTGCCGTCACTGCCGCTGAGGGCGTGGTTGGCGACCAGGATGTCGAGGCGGCCGCCGAGCGCGGAGACGGCGGTGTCGATCAGTTCGGCGGGTGCGGCCGGGTCGGACAGGTCACCGGGGCCCGCTTCGACCCGGGCCCGCGGATCGCCCAGTGCCGCGCGCACGGAGGCCAGGACGTCCTCGGGGCGGTCGGCGCCCCACGGCTGGGCGGCGTCGTGCGGCACATGGTGGTGCAGATAGACGCTCGCGCCGTACGCGGCCAGCCGTCGGGCGACCGCGTGCCCGATGCCGCCGCGTCTGCTGGCGCCGGTGACCAGGGCGGTGCGACCGCGCAGGGGCAGGGGGTCACGGCGGAGGTCTTCGGGGGCGGGGTGCGGGAGTCGGGGCATGGAGGACCATGATGGTCAGGGCGCCCCTGGGGCGCACGTGGTTATCCGTTGGCCAGGGGCCTCAGTTGTACGAGTCCCAGCCAGGTCTCCGGACCGGGCCGCACATGCGCCGCACGCACCGCGTAACGGCCGGGGTCCAGCGCGATCCACACGTGATCGGTGCGCAGCGAGTCGTTCCCGGGCCACGCGGCGTCGAACAGCAGCACCGGCCCTGGCACGTTCCAGGCGACCTCGGGCCCCCACACGGCGCTGTCGAGCGCTGCCGGCACCTCGGCCAGCAGCCGCTCCTCGGACTCCCCCGCGGACCACCGTACGAAGATGCCGTGGTCCGGCAGATACGTGGTGGAGGCGGGCTCGTCGCCGAGCACGAGCGCCGCGCTGTCCCCGACGGGCAGCAGCCCGACGTATCCGTCCACCTCGCAGGCCCGGTCGTAGTCCGAGGCCAGTTCGTCGCCGTCGGCGCCCGCCCAGAACGGAAGCACCGTCTCCGGCACCGCTATCAGCGGCCCGCCGCCCGACTCGACCCACTCCGCCGCGCCCGGCTCCGCGTATCGCACCATGGCGCGGAATCTACCGCGTGCATGACAGCTCATGTCGGCGGATACCAAAAAACGGAACATCGGATTCAGCTATGGCGTCGCTCCACGAAGCGTCCGGTTCAGCAGCACGGACCCACGGCGTAACGCCAGGCCCAGCAACATGACCCTCCGGCGGAGCGCCAGCCTCAGCACCCGCAGCTCTCCGCGCCCACCGGCGCCGTCAGCGGGTCGGCGTCCCGGCGCTCCGCGCCCTCCCAGGTCTCGAACTCGAAGCCCTCGCGCGCCCAGTACTCGAAGCCTCCGAGCATCTCCTTGACCTGGTAGCCGAGTTCGGCGAGGGCGAGGGCCGAGCGGGTGGCGCCGTTGCAGCCCGGGCCCCAGCAGTACGTCACGACCGGCACGTTCCTGTCGAGGAGCCGCTCGGCCTGCTCGGGGACGAGCGCGGTCGGCAGGTGGACGGCGCCCGGGATGTGTCCCTGGTCCCAGGCCTCGGTGGAACGGGAGTCGAGGACGACGAAGCCGGGGTCGCCGTCGGCGGCGAGGGCGGCGGCGACGTCGGACACGTCGGCGTGGAAGACGAGGCTCGCACGGAAGTAGGCGGCGGCCTCGGCCGGAGCCGCGGGGGCGACACGCAGGACGGGGTTGACGACGGCGGTGCTGGTGCTCATGCTCTGGCCTCTCCCTGGCGGTTCTCGTGGGGTAGCTCCACGACCGGAAATCTACGGCCGCTGATCATGATTCAGAAGTGCCGATCCCCGGCCTTCGGCTTGATCGGCCGGTGAATCCCCTGCTATCTCTCGGTCATGACCGCGTTTTCCCCGGACGCCACCGACTGGCGCATTCTCGAAGTCCTCCAGCGGGAGGGCCGGGCCAGCTTCGCCGAGCTCGCCCGTGCCGTCTCCATGTCCCCGAGCGCGGTGACCGAGCGGGTGCGCCGGCTGGAGGAGGCGGGGGTGATCCAGGGGTACTCCGCGGTGGTCGACCCGGACCGGCTGGGGCTGCCGATCCTGGCGTTCGTGCGGCTGCGGTACCCGAACGGCAACTACAAGCCGTTCCACGACCTCGTCGAGGTGACGCCGGAGATCCTGGAGGCCCACCACGTCACGGGCGACGACTGCTTCGTCATCAAGGTCGCCGCCCGCTCGATGCGGCATCTGGAGGAGGTGTCGGGCAAGATCGGCTCGCTGGGCTCGGTGACCACGAGCGTCGTCTACTCCTCGCCGCTCCCCCGCCGCCCGCTGGGCCGCTGACTCACCCCGCGCCGCGCTGCCGCAGCGCCGACCCGGCCCGCCCCTTCACGACCTCCAGCTGCGCGTGGATGCGACGCCGCAGGTCCGCGACATGGCTCACGATGCCGACGCTGCGGTCACGTTCGCGCAGGGAGTCGAGGACGTCGAGGACCTCGTCGAGGGTCTGGTCGTCGAGGCTGCCGAACCCCTCGTCGATGAAGAGGGTGTCCAGGCGGACCCCGCCGGCCTCGTCGGTGACGACGTCCGCGAGCCCGAGGGCGAGGGCGAGCGAGGCGAAGAACGTCTCGCCGCCGGACAGCGTGGCGGTGTCCCGCTCACGGCCGGTCCAGGCGTCGACGACATGCAGCCCGAGCCCGCTGCGGCCGCGCCCTGCCCGGTCGTCGGAGTGGACAAGGGTGTAGCGACCGGAGGACATCCGCAGCAGCCGTACGGTCGCGGCGGCGGCGACCTGCTCCAGGCGGGCCGCCAGGACGTACGACTCCAGGCGCATCTTGCGCTCGTTGTCCGCCGAGGTGCCCGCGGCGAGCGAGGCGAGGCGGGCGACGCGGTCGTACTCCTCGCGCAGCGGTGCGAGCCGTCGCACCGAGCCGGTCGCGCGCGCGGAGAGCCGGTCGAGGTCGGTGCAGCGCCGGGCGGCGGCGTCGCGCGCGGAGGCGGCGTCGCGCACCCGCTGGGCCGCGAGGGAGGCGTCCCGCTCCGCCGACGCGAGGTCGGCAGACGGTTGCCGGGCGGCGTCCACGGTCTCGGGTTCCGCGAGGACGGCCCGCACGGCGGACTCCTCGGACTGCCAGGCGTCCAGCCGGCGTTGGAGGTCACGGTGGGCGTCGTCGTCGAGGAGGGCGTCGGCCGCGGCCTGCGGTGTGTCGAAGCCGGCCCGGAAGGCGGCGTCGGCGAGCCGGGCGTCGGCGTCCTTGAGCCGCTGGGCGGTGTCCTCGGCGGCGCGGGCGGCGTCGGCGGCGTCGGTGAGCAGGGCGGTCTGCCGCTCCAGCTGCGCGGCCCGCGCGGCCACGCTGTCGGCGGGCCCGCGCGCCTGGGTCAACTCCTCCTGCAGCAGGGCCCGTTCCTGGTCCAACCGCTCCCGGTGCCCCACCCGCGAGGCCGCCCGGACCTCGGCCTGCTGCCGTGCGGTGGTCCGCTGCTCGTGCTCGACCCCGGCACGGCGGAGCTCCTCGCGCGCGGGATGCAGGTCCGAGGCGTCCCGGTGAGCCTGGGCGTACAGCCGCTCCAACTCCTCCGATGTCGAGGCGAGTTGACCGGTGGGGGTGTCCCCCGCCTCCGCCGTGGCGGCGGCCAGCGCCTCGCGTACGGTGCCCAGGCGCCGTTCCTGCTCGACGTGCCGTTCGTCCGCCTGCTGGTAGGCGGCCAGCGCGCGCTCCTCGGCCTCCCGGTCGACGTGCCCGGCGTCCTTGCGGGCCGGGGCCGGGTGGTCGGTCGAACCGCAGACGGCACAGGGTTCACCGTCCGCGAGTTGCGCGGCGAGCTCGGCGGCGATGCCGTTCAGACGCTGTTCCCTGACGTCGAGCCAGCGCGCCTTGGCCGCGAGCGCGTCCTCCTGGGCGAGGCGTACCCGATCGGCGATCGTGTCCGTGTCGCCGGCCAACTGGTCCCGCATCCGTGCGGCGTTGAGCCGCTTCTGCGCGGGCTCGCGCTGCGCGCCGAGCTGCTCGGCCCGCGTCGCGGCCTCCTGCGCGGAGTCGATGCGGGACTGAAGCCCGGCGCGGATCGTCTCCCACCCGGCGAGCCACGCCTCCGCCTCCTGGCGAACGTCCTCGTCCGCACGCTCCTGACGGTCCAGCCCTGCCCGCTCGGCGACGAGTTCGGCCAGCCGCTGCTCGCCGCGCCGCGCCGACTCCAGCCCGCCCAGTTCCTCGGCGGCCCGGCGGGCGGCGGCCACGAGCCCGGCCGCACCGGCGCCCGCGAAGGTCTCCGGCAGCAGGGCACGCGCGCGTGACTGTGCGACCGCCGCTCTGCCGTGCTCGGCGTCGGCGGCCTCCCGCAGCTCCAGGGCGGGTGCCACGGCCTCCGCCTTGCGGGCCCGCTCCATGCGGGCCTGCGCCTGCCGGTAGCCGTCGGAGCGCTCCTCCATGAGTGCGGCCCGGTCCCGCGCCTGTGTGAACCGCTGTTGCAGTCGCGCCAGTTCGCGTACATCGGCCAGGGCGCGTTCGGCGGCGGCCTGGGCGGACTCGGCGGCCGTGAGGCGGCTGTGGGCGATGGTCAGCTGTTCACGGGCGGTGCTGCGGGCGATCGCGGCGGCGCCCATGACGGCGTCGGCGAGGCCCGGCTCACCCGGTGCGGTGTCGGGGAGTCGCATGGCGTCGCCGGCCGCCTGCTGCATGCGATGGGCGTCGGCGAGGAGTTCGGTGTCGCCGTCGCGTACCTGGGTCTCGGTGGCGCGGCGGCGTTCGGCGAGGCGCTTCTCGACCTCGGCGAAGCGGTGGGTGTCGAAGAGCCGGCCCAGCAGCCGGCCGCGCGCCTCGGCGTCGGCGCGCAGGAAGCGGGCGAAGTCGCCCTGGGGCAACAGCACGACCTGGCAGAACTGCTCGCGGCTCATGCCGAGCAGCTGGGTGATCTCCTCGCCGATCTCCTGGTGGGAGCGGCTGAGGTCCTTCCAGGTGCCTGACCGGGCGTCGTACTCGCGCAGCCAGCTCTGGGCCTTGTCCAGGGTGCTGCCCGAACCGCGCTTCTTGGGGCGTGCCCACGGCGGCTGGCGGGTGATCTCCAACCTGCGTTCGGCGACGGTCAGTGCGAGGCGGACCTCGGTGCGGGTCGCGGCAGCGGCGTGGTCGCTGCGCAGGGTCATGCCCTGGCCGGACTGGCGGGCGCCCGGCACGGAGCCGTAGAGCGCGTAGCAGACGGCGTCGAGGACGGAGGTCTTGCCCGCGCCGGTCGGTCCGTGCAGAAGGAAGAGACCGGCGGTCGACAGTGCGTCGAAGTCGACGCTCTGGGAGTCGCCGAAAGGCCCGAACGCGGTGATGTCCAGACGGTGCAGCCTCACCGGGCGCCCTCCCCTGTCTGCGTCGCGCGCGGCGTCACCGCGCCACCTCCCGTACCGCCTCGTCCGCCCGGACCGCGTCGAACGCGTCCCGCAGCACACTCTGTTCGTGTTCGTCGGGCCCCGCGCCGCGCACATGGGCGACGAAGTCCTCGGCGATCTCCTGGTCGCTGCGGTCCGCGAGCCGCTGGGCGTAGGACACGTCGGGGTCGTCCGGGGCCCGCTCGGGGTCGAAGGCGAGGCTGAGGGTGTGCGGGAAGCGCTCGGTAAGCCGGGCCATGGGGTCGGCGGGGCGCACCGCGTCGGTGAGGGTCGCCTCGACCCACGCCTCCTCGTGGCGCGTGAGTTTCGGGTCGGCGAGCAGGTCCTCCAGCGTTCCGCGGATGCGGGCCAGCGCGCGGGGCACCGGGCAGTCGATGCGCTCGGCGCTCACCGCGCCCTCGGCGTCCAGGTCGATCAGCCACATGCTCTTGCGGTGGTCGGCCTCCGAGAAGGAGTACGGCAGCGGGGAGCCGGAGTAGCGCACGCGCTCGGTGATGGTCTGGCAGCCGTGCAGATGTCCCAGCGCCGCGTAGTCGACGCCGTCGAAGACCCCTGCCGGTACGGCGGCCACTCCGCCGACCGTGATGTCCCGCTCGCTGTCGCTGGCCTCGCCGCCGGTGACGAAGGCGTGCGCGAGGACGACGGACCGCGGCTTCTTCTGTCCACGCGCGCGTGCGGCGAGGTCGGCGCGGACACGGTCCATGGCGGCGGCGAGCACCGCCTCGTGACCGGCCTTCTCCACGCCGAACTGGTCCTTCACCAGGGCGGGTTCCAGATACGGCAGCCCGTAGAAGGCCACGTCACCGAAGGCGTCCGCCAGGACCACCGGTGTCCCGCACGCCGCGGGCTCGGTCCGCAGATGGATGCCGGCGCGGTCGATGAGGCCGGCTCCCACGCCCAGTCGACGGGCGGAGTCGTGGTTCCCGGAGATCATCACCGTGGGCACACCGAGGCCGGCCAGCCGGTGCAGGGCGTCGTCGAACAGCTCGACCGCGGCGAGCGGCGGCACCGCCCGGTCGTACACGTCTCCCGACACGACCACGGCGTCCACGCCGTGCTCACGCACGGTGGTGACGAGATGGCCGATGAACTCGGCCTGCGCCCCGAGCATGTTGACCCGGTGGAACGCCCGGCCGAGATGCCAGTCGGAAGTGTGCAGCAGTCGCATGATCCCCGAGACTAACGGCCGGGTCTGACATCACGGGCGGTTACCGGCCTTTCAGGCATCGCCATAAGCCTCTCCACCCAGTTCGAACCCGGCCGTCCCGGCGGTCACGTCCGCGAGCCACGCCTCGAAGGCCGGCACATGGGCGTCCGGCAGCCCGATCTCGATCGTGACCGCCTCGCCGTACCGGACGTCACGGACCTCGCGGCCGGTCGAGCGGAGGTCGTTCTGGAGCTTGCCGGCGCGCTGGTGGTCGACGGTGACCTTGGCGAGGCGGAAGCGGCGGCGGGTGATCGTGCCGAGGACGTCCAGGGCTTCGCCGACCGCTCCGCCGTACGCGCGGATGAGGCCGCCCGCGCCGAGCTTGACGCCGCCGTAGTAGCGGGTGACGACGGCGACGGCGTACCGCATGTCGCGGCGCAGCAGCATCTGGAGCATGGGGACGCCCGCGGTGCCGCCGGGTTCGCCGTCGTCGCTCGCCTTCTGGATCGCGGCGTCGGCGCCGATGACGTAGGCGAAGCAGTTGTGGGTGGCGTCGGCGTGCTCCTTGCGGACGGACGCGATGAAGTCCTGGGCCTCCTGCTCCGTGGCCGCGGGGGCGAGGGCGCACAGGAAGCGGGAGCGGTTGACCTCGGTCTCGTGCACGCCCGCGTGGGCGACTGTGCGGTACTCGTCCGGCATCCGGCCACCCTATGCGGACCGTCTCGGCTCGCCCGACCCGGAGGTGCGGGCGACGATGTGGTGAAGATCGCGCCGCAGGGAGGTCACCGCATGACCGGCACGCAGGCGGAGGGCTCGGAGGGCGATGCCAGGGCCCGTTGCCGGGAGTGGCTGCGGGAAGGGCTGAGCGAGCAGACGGCCCGGCACCCGGGGCCGCACGCCACCCCCGAGGTGGTGCTGCGGCGGGCCGAGCCGGACCCGGAGCGACGGCCCCGGGTGCACGTCGGCTAGTCGGAGTTCTCCCGGACCAGGAAGCCGGGTCCGTCGGGGGTGAGCACCGGGACCCACGCCTCGTCGGCCTCGGCGAGGCGGGACTCGTCCAGGACGAGGGTGCTGGGCCAGGTGTCGTCGCGGTTGGCGGAGCCGTGGAGGCGGACGGCGACCGCCTTCCTGAGCCGGGCCAGGAGCTCCTCCGGCCAGTCCAGGCCGCGCGAACCCCATCCCTTCAGTCCCCGCACGAAGATCTGCTTCAGCTCGTCGTCGAGGTCCCGCCCGAACACAGGGAGCAGATAGCCCTCCTGCTCGTAGGGCACAGGCGTAACCCCCGCCCTGGGCTCCATGGACCACGCCGGTCGGCGCCGCGACGACCACGAACATCCAGCCCTGATCGGTTCCGGTGCCGTCGGGGTCGAGGAAGACGTACCGCTTGGCCTCGGTCACTCCTTCTTGCCCCTCGCCACCGTCATCGCGGTCAGCAGTGCCGTGCCGGGGAGCAGGGCCTCCCACCCGGTGCCGCGCCAGGTCAGCACGGCGATGGCCGCGGTCGGGAACTTCACGTGGACCCGCTCCAGGGTGTCGTCGAGGCCGTCGCCCGCCAGATCGACGACGAGCTCCTCCAGACCGGGGTTGTGGCCGACCAGCAGCAGCGTCTCGACCTCGGCGGGCACCTCGTGCACGACCTCGAGGAGTTCGGCCACGTCGGCACCGTAGAGGCGCCCGTCGTGCCGGACCGGCGGCGGAGTGCCCCACTGGCCGGAGGCGAGGTCCCAGGTCTGACGGGCGCGGACGGCGGTGGAGCACAGCGCGAGGTCGGGCAGGAAGTCGGCCTCGACGACCGCGCGGCCCGCGGCGGGTGCGTCCCGGCGGCCGCGCGGGGCCAGGGGGCGCTGGTGGTCGGGGACGCCCTCGGGCCAGGCGGACTTGGCGTGCCGCAGCACGACCAGGCGGCGCAGCGGGCCCGCTCCGGCACGCGCGATCACGCGAAGGTCCCCAGGTCGCGGGTCAGTTCCAGGCCGAGGAGCCGGTCGGCGTAGGCGTACGTCTCGAAGCGGGCGCCCTCCGGGAGGTCGGAGGTCTCGACCCGGTGCAGGACGCGCAGCACCCCGGGGACGTCCAGATCGTCCTCCCAGGCGGTACACAGCTCTCCGCGCACGTCCTCGGGGACGGGCTTCGACGGTTTGCGCGCCCATGCGGCGACGGCTCGGCGCCAGCGTGCGAGCGTGTCGTGGGCCTCCGACACGGCGGCCGCGTCGAGGCGTACGGGCAGGCCGTGGCGGCTGGACAGGAACGCGAGACGGAGCACACCGGGGTCGGCTCCTTCCGGGGCACCCGCGACCGGCGCGACGGTGACCCGCACCCCGTCGGGTGTCGCCCCGCCCTCGCCGACCACGTGGATGACCTGGGACCCGCCCGTCCCCGGGCCGCTGTCCCGGCCGTCCTCGAAGGGCCGGATGCCGAGGGCCGCCGCACCCGCCCGCAGTTCCGCCCGGTCCTGTTCGGTGCTGAGCAGTGACCAGACGGGTGTGCCGCCGATCTCCAGGGCGCGTGCGAGGACGTCGGCGACGAGCAGCACGCGCAGGGCGGTGCCGTCGTAGCCCGGCACATGTGCCTCGACGCGGGTCGGGCCACGGCGGGCAGGGACGGGGGCGCCGGTTCGGGCGTCGATGATGTGCAGCACGTGGTGAGCGTAGGCGGGGTCGGGGTCGTGCGCAGGCAGGTGGCCCGGATTCCGGTCAGGGTGGCGGAGTCCGACGGCAGGCACGGCACGCGTGACGTGTCCGGACATCGGCCACCCCCTGTGTGCGGACTGCCCGCACGGTACCTCGCGACCGGTCGGCCGAACAGGCGTTCAGAGCAGCGTCCCCAGGAACCGTACGTGCGGCCGTCCGTCCGCTCCCTCCCTGCTCACGGCCGCCCGCACGCCGTACACCTCGGCGATGAGCTCCTCCGTCAGCACGTCCCCGGGCGCACCGCGGGAGTGCACGCGGCCGGCGTGCAGGACGACGACGTGGTCGCAGTACATCGCCGCGAGGTTGAGGTCGTGCAGGGCGACGACGGTGGTGACGGGGAGCCCGGCGACCAGGTCCAGCAGGTCCAGCTGGTGGTGGATGTCGAGGTGGTTGGTGGGTTCGTCGAGGAGGAGTTCGCGGGGTTCCTGGGCGAGGGCACGGGCGATCTGCACCCGCTGGCGTTCGCCGCCGGACAGGGTGTGCCAGGGCTGGTGGACGCGTTCGGTGAGGCCGGTGCGTTCCAGGGCCGCGCGTACGGCCTTCTCGTCCTGCTCGGTCGCAGGCGTCCAGGCGCGGCGATGCGGGACGCGACCCAGTCGTACGACGTCGAGGACTGTCAACTCGACCTGGGTGTCCGCCTGTTGTTCGACCACGGCGAGTCGTCGGGCGACCTCGCGCCGGGGCAGGCCGGACAGGAGAGCGCCGTCCAGGGTCACCACCCCTGCCGTCGGTGCAAGCAACCCCGCGAGCAGCCGCAGCAGGGTGGACTTGCCGGAGCCGTTGGGGCCCAACAGCCCGACGACGGAGCACGGTTCGGGGGCGAGGGTGACGCCGTCGAGGATGAGATGGCCGTCGGTCGTACGGCCGACACGGTCCGCGCGCAGGCTCATCGCACCTTCCTCGTCCGGTAGAGCACCGCCACGAACGCCGGCACTCCGATCAGTGACGTCACCACACCCACCGGCACCTCCTGCGGGTCGAGCGCGGTGCGGGCCAGGGTGTCCACCCACACCAGGAACACCGCCCCGGCCAGCGCGGACAGCGGCAGCAGCCGGGCGTGGCCCGCGCCGACGAGGGCGCGCACGGCGTGCGGCAGGACGAGGCCGACGAAGCCGATCGCCCCGGCGGAGCTGACCAGCACGGCCGTGAGCAGGGCCGTGACGCACAGGAGGACCAGCCTCGTCCGCGCGACGGCCACCCCGAGCGCGGCCGCCGCGTCCTGGCCGAAGGCGAAGGCGTCGAGGGTACGGGCGTACGTCAGACACACCCCCAGTGCGAGGGCGAGCACGGCCGCGCACACCCATACGTCGGTCCAGCCCGCGCCGCTGAGCGAGCCGAGGAGCCAGAAGAGGACGCCCCGGGTGGTCTCGGCGTCGGCCGCGGTCAGCACGATGAACGAGGTCAGCGCGGAGAAGAGCTGCATGGCGGCGACGCCGGCCAGGACGACCCGGTCGGTGCTGCCGCCGAGGGTGTGGCTGAGGAACAGCACCAGCGCGAAGGAGACCAGGGCGCCCACGAACGCCCCCGTCGGCACGGACACCGCGCCCGCGCCGACACCGAGGACGACCACCGCGACGGCCCCCGTCGAGGCGCCCGAGGACACGCCGAGGACGAACGGGTCGGCGAGCGGGTTGCGCAGCAGCGACTGCATCACCGCACCGCACACGGCGAGTCCGGCCCCGCACACCGCCGCGAGGAGGGTGCGGGGCAGCCGGAGCTGCCAGACGATGCCGTCCCGGATGGGCGTCAACTCCGAGGTGCCGACGCCGAGATGGGCGATGACGGTGGACCACACGTCCTGGACCCGGATGTCCGCCGGGCCGATGGTGATCGCCACGGCGACGGAGGCGACCAGCAGGAAGGCCCCCGCCACCCCGAGGGCAAGAGGCCGTGCGGTCACTTGGCGAGCCCGGACTCGCGGAGTCCGGCCGCGACCTTCTCCACGCCCTCGATGGTGCGGATGGTCGGGTTCATGGCCTGTCCGCTGAGCAGCACGTACCGCTTGTGCCTGACGGCGGCCATGTTCCTGGTGACCGGGTTCGACTCCAGGAACGCGATCTTCCTGTCGGCCGACTCGGCGGTCTGGGACTTGCGGGTGAGGTCGCCGATGACGAGGACGTCGGGGTCACGGTCGGCGACGGTCTCCCAGTTGATCTGGGGCCACTCCTCGTGCGTGTCGTCGAAGACGTTCTTCGCGCCCAGGGTCCGGGTGATAATGCCGGGTGCGCCGCAACAGCCCGCCATGTAGGGCGACTCGGAGTTGGCGAACCAGTACAGGAGGGTCACGTCCGAGGCGTCGAGGCCCGAAGTGGCCTTCCGCATCCGTTCCTTGAGCGAGGCGACCAGCTTCTCGCCGCGTTCCTCGACCCCGAACACCTTGGCCAGGTCCCGGACTTCGCCGTAGACGGCGTCGATGCCGAGAGCCTTGCTCCGCGACCCGTCGCCGCCGCTGTCGTTGTCCTTGCCTGCGCAGTCGGACGGGGAGACGTAGGTGGGGACGCCGAGCTTGTCGAACTGTTCGCGGGTGGCGACGCCGCCCTTGCCGAGGGTGGAGACGAAGGAGGCGGCGACGAAGTCGGGTTCGGCCTCCAGGACCCGCTCGTAGGAAGGGGCGTTGTCGGCGATCCGCGCCACCTTCGCGTTGGCCTTCTCCAGTCCCTTCAGCACGGGGTCGGTCCAGGTCGCCGTGCCCGCCATGCGGTCGGCGAGACCGAGGGAGAGCATGATCTCGGTGGTGCCCTGGTTGAGGGAGACGGCCCGCTTCGGGGGCGAAGCGACGCTGACGGTGTGGCCGCAGTTCTTCAGGGTGACGGCGGGCTTGGCATCGGTCGAGTCGGCGTCGGAGCAGGCGGTCAGGAGCAGGGTTCCTGCCACGAGCAGGGTGGCAGAACGCGCGTGCGGCACGGGAGTCGGTCCTCAGTCGTCGAGGGCTCGAACGCGGAGCCCGGTCGTACGGTGCTCCCCCGCCGCAGGTCGGCCGCGGGGGCCGCCAGCAGGTCTTCGGACTCGGGTTCCGCCGGGCCGGGGCGCCTTCCCGGACGTCGTACGACATCCAGTGGCGAAAGGCCCCGCCCGTCACCCTCACCGCTGCGCGTCAGCTCCGGATTCGCACCGGATTCCCTGACCCACGTCCATGGGTTCGACTGGCCTCGGCAAGCTATCACGGCGGTGCGTACCCTTTTCGAACGGCTGTGCCGGACCGGAGGGAGACCGGTCCGGCGCTCTGCGGGAATCGACGAGCCGCGTCCGCTGTTGTCGCGCACATCAGCCCTGGCAGGACTTCCGAGGAGGCCGAGCGTGTACGGCGACCCAGCAACGATCCGCAAGATCCTCACCGAGAGCGGCGACACCTGGGCGATCGTGGGCCTGTCGTCGAACCAGCGGCGCGCGGCCTACGGCGTCGCGGACGTGCTGCAGCGGTACGGCAAGCGCATCGTGCCTGTGCATCCCAAGGCGGAGACGGTCCACGGCGAGCAGGGCTACCCCTCGCTGGAGGCGATCCCCTTCGACGTCGACGTCGTGGACGTGTTCGTCAACAGCGACCTCGCCGGTGCCGTCGCCGACGAGGCCGTCGCGAAGGGCGCCGGGGCCGTCTGGTACCAGCTCGGAGTGATCGACGAGGCCGCCTACGAGCGCACCCGGGCCGCCGGTCTGGAGATGGTCATGGACCGCTGCCCCGCCATCGAGATCCCCCGGCTCGGCTGACCGGCCGCACAGGAACGTCGCCTAGCCTCGCGCCATGCACGAGTCGCCGTCACCCGCCCGCTGCTGCATGCCGTCGGGAGGCGGCCCGAGCGAGGAGCCGCGGGTCGTACCGCCGTCACGGGCTCCCCGGGGTCCGGACGATGGCATGGTGGCGCTGCCCGGTGGCGAGTTCCTGATGGGCGCGCAGGACGCGGAGGGGTTCCCCGCCGACGGGGAGGGTCCGGTGCGGGCGGTGCGGGTCGAACCCTTCCGGATCGACGCGTGCGCGGTGACCAATGAGCAGTACGCCGGGTTCGTCGCCGACACCGGGTACGCCACCGATGCCGAGCGCCTGGGATGGTCGTACGTCTTCGCCGGCTTCCTGCCCGCCACGCTCCGCCGCGGCGCCCCGCGACCCGAGGACACGCCCTGGTGGTGCGGGGTCGAGGGAGCGCTCTGGAACCGGCCTGAGGGGCCCGGCAGTTCGGTCGAGGACCGGGCGGACCATCCGGTCGTCCATGTGTCGTGGCACGACGCGGCGTCCTACGCGGCCTGGGCGGGCAAGCGGCTGCCCACGGAGGCGGAATGGGAGTACGCGGCCCGCGGCGGTCTGGAGCAGAAGCGGTATCCCTGGGGCGACGAACTCGACCCCGACGGCACGTACCGCTGCAACATCTGGCGGGGCGCCTTCCCCACCAGGAACACCGCCGCCGACGGATATCGCGGCACGGCTCCGGTGGACGCCTTCGAACCGAACGGGTTCGGGCTCCACAACGTGTCCGGCAACGTATGGGAATGGTGCGCCGACCGGTGGAGCCGTGAACACGCCGCCCGGGTCATCCGCGGTGGCTCGTACATGTGCCACAAGTCCTACTGCAACCGCTACCGGGTGGCCGCGCGCAGCGCCAACACCCCTGACAGCTCCAGTGGGCACACGGGTTTCCGTTGCGCACGGAGGTCCTGACTACCCCTGACCCTCGCACGCGTTGATGTAGTACAGCTCGATCTCCACCCGGTCCGCCGAACCCCCGGACCAGAACGGCCGCGTACCGACGTTCCCCCCGCAGAACGCCTGCGGGCGCCCTGACTTGAGGATGCGGTTCACGTCCTCCGCGAGGTCCGTCGCCGCCCCCAGCTGGGCCTGCGGGGCCACTCCGAAGGTGATGACCATGCCGATGCGGCGGCCGTCGGCGCTCTTGCGGATCTCCTTGTCCAGGGCCGCGACGACCTTCTTGCGGTCGGCCGCGTTCAGGGTGCCCCTGCCGGAGGCGCGCCCGGTCGCCCCGGAGGAAAGGGACACGGTGAAGGTGTGCCGCTGGGGGTCGAGTCCGAGTGGGCCCTTGGCGGTTCGGGAGGGGGACGGCGAGGCGGCCGAGGGTGACGCGGACGGCTTCGGCTTCTTGCCGGTGCCCGACGCCTCGTCCGTGCCGTCCGACGCCACCATGCCGAGCACGACGAGGAACAGCACCAGGAACAGGTCCGCGAAGAGCCAGCCCGCGAGGTGGCGCGGGGCGACGCCGGTGCCCGTCGGGCGCCTCCTCATCCCTGGTCCTGCCCGTACCAGTCGTCACCGGGGCGGCGGGGCGGCGGTGTCCCGGCCCCGCCGTCCGGCCGGGGGGTCTCGGACGGGGGCTGCGCGCCGCCGCCATGGCCGTTCCCCCGTCCTCCGTTGTGGGAGCCGTTCGCCATGCCGTCGGAGTTCGACATCGGCAGCGGGCCATAGCCGACCGGCCGGTCGTTCTGGAGCAGGGCGAGCACCCGTTCCAGGGCGTCCATGTAGGAGTACATCCGCTCGCTGTTGTCGCTCAGGAGCTGCATGGCCACGCCGACCTTGCGGGTGGTCTCCGAGACCTCGTCGGCGACCGTGGCGTGCACCCGGTTGGCCTCCTGGGAGCTGCCGGCCGCCTTGCGCAGTTCGGCGAGCAGCCGGGTGAGGGACTCCCGGGTCGCCGTCTCGTCGGCGCGCAGCTCCTCGCGCATCCGGGCGAAGTCGCGCAACAGCTGGTGCGGCACGGTCAGGGAGCGGCCCATCGCGCCCAACTCGCCCGCCGACTCGGTCCACTTGTCGATCGCGGTGACGAACCTGCTCTCCGGGCCGGGCTCGAAGATCCTCTCCATCCGGTCGGCGCTGTCCGCCATGGTGCGGGAGAGTTCGGCGGTGCTGCGGGTGATGTCCCGTGCGATGCCGACGAGTTGGCCCGCGGGCACGGCCTGCGCCTCCAGGACCGCGTACTTGGCGAGCTCCATGGTGAGGAGGGCCAGCTGCCCGGCGACCTGTCCGCGCAGCCGTTCGCGGGAGGCGTCGCGCTCGGTGGCCCATTCGAGGCGTTGCAGCCACAGGGTCGCGAGGACCACCCCGCCGATGAGCAGGACGACGAGCAGTACCGCGGTACCGCCGAGCCCCGAGGACCACAGCGTCAGGAAGTTGGTGCCCTTCGGCGCGTCCTCGAAGTCCCGGAACGCGAACCACAGGGACAGCCACGTCAGCACGATCGGCAGGAAGACCGCCACGTCCCGGAACGTGGACACGACGGCTATCCGCCCGCTGCTGCTCGACGGCTCGTCCGGCACCAGTGTGTCGGGTGGATAGGCGTGCAGCAGGTTGACGCCGGACAGGGCGCGCCCGCCGGCCCGGGCGTCGTCGGCGATCCAGGTCAGTACGGTGCGCCCCGTGCTGCCCTCGGGGCACTCGTCGGCCAGCTCCGCCAGTCGGTCGGCGGCCGTCCGTAACGAGTCCGCGGGCTCGGGGGCCGGCGGCGCGGGCTCCGGAGCGGGAGCATCGGGCAAGGACTCCGGGACGGGGGGCACGGACTGGTGCCGGGCGGGTTTCCTGCTGGCCAAAACCTCTCCTCAGTACCAGGGGTCGCGGCGGGACGAATCGCGGCCGTGCCCGTCGTCGGGCCGGGCGGGCAGATGCTCCCGGAAGTACTGCTGGACGACGGCGGCGAAGACGGTGTCCTGGGCCTTGCCCCGGCGGCAGCTGTCCGCCAGCGCCTGGAGCAGATACGGCGACGGCGTGCGGCCCGCCGCGTCCAGGACGTCCAGCACCTCGCGCTGGCCCACCGACTCGCCCACCGTGCACAGCAGAAGGAGCCGGTACAGATGTACCGCCCGCCAGGGGCTCTGGGGCGCCATCCGGTCCACCGCCTCGGCGAGGAACCCCGTGCGGCGCAGCACGTCGAAGGGGTCGCGGCGTTCCCGGCCGGAGTCGCGGCGCCGGGTGCAGTTCTCCAGCAGGGTGCGGGCCTGGTCCGGTGCGATCCGGCTGATCCGGTCGACCTCGCTGAGCAGGTCGGCCATCGCGAAGCGCTCCACCATCACCCTCATCAGGTCGTCCAGCGCCGTCCGGGAGACACCGATCTCCTGGGCGGTCCGCAGCAGGGGCAGCACGTCGAAGCTGGCGCGCCGGTGCGCGGCGCGCTCCATCCGTTCGTTCAGCACGCGCAGCACCACCTGGTCCTCGGGCGGCCGCACGGCTAGCTCGCGCACCAGGTCGGGGGCGCCGCCGTGGGCGGCCGCGTCGAGGCAGCGGTGCAGTGCCCAGGTGTGGATCTCCGGCCTCAGGTGCCGGTAGGACCCGGCTTCGAGGGTGTCCTTCCGCCACAGGGCCACCAGATGGGCCAGCTGACCGTCGGTCAGGCGGTCCAGTTCCAGCTGCACCCGCGGCAGTGAGGTCGGGCTGCGCAGATACGCGTCCTCCTTCTGCGACAGGTCGCCGCGCGGGGCGGCCTCCAGCAGACTCGTGACGTCGCTCATCAGTCCGGGGGCCACCTGGTGTCCGGCCGCCCAGTCGAGGATCTGCGCGGAGGTACCCAGCGGCTGCGCGGGCGCCAGCCGGGTCAGCGCGTCCGCGCCGCGCCGCCGGTGGAAGGCGACCAGCCGCGCGGCCTGGTCGCGCAAGGGGCCGCCGGGTCCCGCGGCGGCTTCGGCGTCGATGCGGCGCCGCGCCGACTGGAGCGTGCCGGCGCTGTCACGTCGTACGAAGACGAACTGGGGCAGGTCCTTGGCCCCGTCGTTCTCCTCGCGGGTGGCGAAGCTCCAGCTGCCGGCGACGACCCGGCCCAGCAGCCCGGCCAGGACGTGGATGACGACCTCGCCGTCCACGGGCGAGCCGAGCACGGTCAGGGGCGCTCCGGGCTCCTCCATCAGCGCCTCGGCGAGCCGGAGGAGGAACTCGTCGGAGAGCTCGGCGGCGGCCGTGTCGAGGGCGTCGAGGAGCCGCTTCTCCTCCAGGAGCAGCCGACGGACCAGGTCCAGGGGGACGCGCTGCGGTGGTTCCGAGGCGTTCTCCCGCGGTGCCTTCCCGTCGAGGAGGGCGTCCTGGCGGACCTGCGGGGGCAGCCAGTCGTCCCAGTCGCTGCGGCACGCGGCGAGCGCGAGGTGGAGGTCGATCCCGGCGGCCGGGCCGGTCAGGACATGGGTGAGGGTGGAGCCGGCGCGGCCGTGCGGGTCGCGCACCGGGAGCTTGCGCAGGACGGCCGCCTCGGGGCCGTAGCGCAGGTAGACGAAGCCGGGAGCGGTGTCCCCGGGGTGCTCCTGGGTGGCCCACACCATGTTCTCTATACGGCTGTTCCAGCGCAGCAGCGCTTCGCGGTCGAGGGAGGTGGTGACCGGGCCGACGTCGCCGCGTCCGGTCAGGGAGCGCTCGGACCAGCGGTAGACGGTGATGTCGGCGCGCGGACCGCCGTGCGGGGGCGGGCTCATGTGCCGTGGCCCCCTCCGCGCAGCAGGGCGTCCGCGGCCGGTCCGGTCATGACGCCCTTCATCGCGAACAGCGCCAACAGCGGTCGTAGCACCCGGTGTTGGCGGAACAGCGTCTCGTCGAAGCGGCGCGCGGCCGCCCGGTCGCCCTGCTCGCGGGGTCCGGTGCCGGTGGCGGAGGCGAGGTGCAGGGTGGAGCCCAGGCATTCGCCGGCGAGTTGCAGCCAGTCGCCGCCCCCGCGGGCGGCGAGGAAGGCGTACACGTCCTCGCTCTCCTGCTGGACGGTGCTCAGGTCGCCTTCGGCGTCCGGCTTCTCGTGCAGCCAGTCGTCGATCTCCTTGTATCCGCGAAAGCGCAGCAGATCGCTCTTGGTCACGGCCAGCGCGCACGGCACCGGCAGGAAGGGGACGGCCGGGTCGGCCTGCTGGCGCAGCCGCTGGCGGACGTGCTCGAACGCCGGGTCGCGACCGGTCGCCCCGCCGTGCGAGGTCAGTCCGGGGACGCGGGTGGGATCGACGACGCACAGCAGGGCGCTGAGCCGGTTGAGGAAGTCCGCCTCCCGGCCGGGGCGTTCCAGCCGGCCGCCGGCCACGTCGAAGAAGATCACGCTGTGCGATCTGCCGGAGTGCTCGTCGGTGACGACGAGGCCGGTGGCGTAGCGCAGTTCGGGCCGGTCGGCGGTGGCCCGGAGTTCCTCGCGGCGGTCGATGAAGGGCGCGACGACCTCGTTGAGGTAGTGGTGGTAGCGCTGGGGGTCCAGGGCCTCGACCCGCAGCCCGTACCGCCGCATGACGGTGGTCTTGCGGGCCTGGTCGATGATGGCGGCGAGCAGGTGGGACTTGCCGGTGGAGGAGGCGCCGACCAGCCCGATGCGTACCGGCTCGGTGCCGAACATCGGGTAGCGGTCCGGGAGTTCGTGCTGCGGTACGTCGTCGTTGCCCGGGCAGACCACATAGGTGCGGGCGAGCTGGGCGTTGCGCTCGGCCTCCGAGTGGACGGGCAGATCCCGCTCGGGCACCATCTCGCCGGACGCGTCGAGGACCACCCGCTCGGCCGTGTCCCAGTTCAGCGCTCTCAGGCACATCGGGCATTCGACGGCGCCGAGGGCGAGGAGCGGGCGGTCCGGCAGGATCCGCAGCCGCTGTCCCACCCGGCGCCACCACGCCGGTGGCCCTGCGGTGGCGGTGCTGTGCCGCTTGGCCCGCAGGTTCCCGGCGCCGGCCCCCTGCCGGGCGCGCAGGGCGCGGAACTCCTCGCGGGCGTGGGCCTCGCGCGCTCGCTCCCGCTCCGCGAGCGGCCGCTCCAGCAGTCCTTGCGGGGCGTCGCCTTCGGCCAGCCGGCGGGCCAGCTCGCGGGCGGGCGGGGTCACCGTGGAGCCCAGCGGGAACGCCGAGCGGAGCAGGTCCTGGAGCCAGTCCTCGTGGCCCTGCGCGACGAGGTTGTGGACGCGGGGGTTCGAAATGCCGCGCGGCAGGGTCTCGCCGGTGGCCATCCAGAACGCCACCAGCGCGGCACTGAGTACGTCCTGGTCGGCGGCGGCGAGCACACCGGGCCGGAAGCCGGGCGCGTCCCAGTCGGTCACCGGCCGGTCGGGCAGTGGCTCGGTGGCGTACACCGCGCCCTCCAGTCCGGCGAGTTGGAGTCCCTCGGCCTCGTCCCACCACAGGTGTTCGGGGCTGATCCGGCCGTGCACGAGCCGCGCCTTGTGCAGCGCGGCGACGGCCTCGAACAGGTCCTGCACGACGGTGCGCAGCCTCGGTCCGTGCAGCCGGTCCGGGGAGGCGAAGTCGGCCAGGCGTTCGCCGCGGCAGTCGAGGATCAGCTTGTGGGGGCGCTCGGAGTGGTCGTAGGCGAGGACGTGGGCGAGCTGGCGGGGCACCTGCGGGCCGTGGAAGTCGACCACGCTGCCGGAGAGTTCGGCGTGGCGGCGCATCTGCCGCTCGGCGTCGGGCCCTATCGCCTCCTGCACCATGACCGGATGCCGGCCGGGCATCCTGCGGTAGCGCCGCACCCGGAAGGGAGGCAGCTCGAACCGGGCGCGTTCCCCCGTCTCCGCCTCGAGGTCGAAGACCGCCTCTTCTCCGTCTCCGGAACCGGGCCGTCGCCCCCGGAACTCCACCACCCCCGCGTCTCCTCCCCGTTGAACCGCGTGGAAGACCAACTATCACAGAACGTTGCCCGGTCGGGCCCTGCTTCAGGCAGAGCATCTGAATGAGTGCACTTGCCCTCCACACCTTCCTGACGGCTGATCAACTTCGGTTGGCAGAAGCCAAGTCGGAGATCGCGCCCGGCCGGTACAGTCGAGGCACGACGGGAGGGGGCGCCCATGGCGGCACTGACGGCTGTGCAGTTGCACCGCGACGGGGTGCTGCGTGTCGTCGCCACTCTCTACGACGATGCCACTGAGGCCAAACAGCTCCTGTACCGCCTGGGCGCGGACCCGTCGCGGCTGCCGCCGTTCGGCGGCGCCCAGGCGCCGCTCAGCACCTGGTTCGCGGTCTGCCGGATGATCGAGAACGGGGCCTTCCGGTTCACCCTGGAGGACCTGCTCGAGGAAGCCGCCCAGGACTATCCGGGCAACCAGGTCCTGCGCTCGGTGACGACCGGTCCCGGTGCCCCACCGGACGAATCGGCCCTCCTCGCCCCGCCGGACGAACTCACGGTCCTCTGCCTGCTCGCGGGGCCGAAGGAGGCGTCACGGCTCCAACTGCGCCTGGAATACCGCACCATCGAGGAGGCCGCCCGCCGGGGCAGCCGACGCGCCCTCGACATCCGGCTGTCGGCGGCGACCCGGCGCCAGGACGTGATCCCGGCGCTCACCGAACACAAGCCGGACGTCCTGCACTTCGGCGGGCACGGTGCGCCGAGCGGCCATCTGCTCCTCGAGGAGGACGACGGCTCGGTCGCCCCCGTCGGCGCCGAGGCCCTCGCCGCGGTCCTGGACGCCGTGGGCGGAGTGACCGTGGTCGTGCTCAACGCCTGTCATCTGGGCCGCTATGCGGAGGTGCTCGCCCCGCACGCGCAGGAGGTCATCGGCTCCCCGGAGCGGCTCGCGGACCAGGACGCGCTGGCCTTCTGCCGGGACTACTACGCGGCGCTGGCCCTCGGTGCGTCCTGGGAGGGCGCCTTCGACCGGGGCCGGGCGGGCGTCGGCCTGGGCCCGCGCGGGCTGCCGGACCTGCGGCGCGCGGTGCGAGCCCGGGAGGGCGACACGGTATGACGGACCCGCGGCCCCGCACCGTGAGCGTGCACGTCCCCCAGGGCGTGAACGTGGCCGAGCGGCGCCGCCGCAGCCAGGAACGGGAGCGCGCGCAGACACAGGCGGAGACGGTCGGCGGACCGAGCGCGGCGGCGTACGACTTCCTGCTCGGCCAGGCGGGCGGGAGCCGCGAGTCGGACGCCCTGCCGGGCTGGGACGACGACGAGCCCGGCGAGGAGGTCTCCGTCGTCACCTCGCAGCTGCTGCGCAAACTCGGCTCGGCGGGGACCACCTGCCCCGTCTGCCACCACTCCTTCCGGCTGGGCGAGCAGATCTCCATCGAGCGGGCGGAAACCGGCCCAGGGGTCGTGCTCAAGCATCGCAGCCGACTGCTCGACTGCCTCAACCCCGAGGCCGGCGCGCAGACCACCGCGACGGCCGCGCTGTTCCACTCGGGGCTCGACGAGGCCAACCCGCCGCCACCGGAGCTGTCCACCGTACGGCTGCAGGGCGACCACCCCCTGCTGCGGCTCCATCCCGGTCCGGGCGACGGGGCGCCCACCCGCCACCGGTGCTGGGTGTGCGGCCACACCTTCCGCCCGGACGAGGTGGTCATCCACTGCACCTGCTCGCCGCACGCGCCGACCTGCGCCAGCGCCGTCCACCGGGACCCCGACCACGGCCTGGTCTGCTACGACGACTGGAAGGCGCAGCATCCGGGGGTCCCTTGTCTGATGCTCAACTCCCTGCGGGACACCCGGTGACCGGGGACCGGTTCGCGCGGCACGCCCTGATCCCCGGCTGGGACCAGAAGCGGCTCGCCGGGGCGACGGTCGTACTGGCAGGCGCCGGGGCGCTGGGCAACACGGTGGCTCAGACGCTCGCCCTGTCCGGTCTGGGCCGCTTGGTGGTGTGCGACCCGGACACGGTCGCCGTCAGCAACCTCAGCCGCTGCCCGCTGTTCCGCGCGACGGACGTGGGCCGGCCCAAGGCGCAGGTCCTCGCGGAGGCACTGGCGGATCTGGCCCCCGACACCGTGGTGGACGCACGCGAGGCGCCCCATGTCTCGGGTGCCGGGCTGGCCGAACTGCGCGCGGCCGACCTGGTGGTGGGCGCGCTGGACAGCCGGGCGGCCCGGATCGCGCTGGCCGGGCGGTGCACGCTCGCCGGGACGGGCATGCTCGACGGCGGCACGCACGCGTGGGGCGGCGAGGTCTCCTGGTTCCCGCCCGGCGGACGCTGCTGGGCATGCGGCCTCGGGCCCGCCGAGCGGGCGGTGCAGGACGACCCCTGGTCGTGCGCGGCACCCGATCCGGCCGGTGCGGTGGGCGCCTCGGCCCCGGTGTCCGCGCTCGTCGGCACCTGGCTGGCCGACTTCGCCGTACGACTGCTGCTCGGGCTGTCCGTGCCGGACGCGCCGCTGCGGATCGACGCCGCCGGTCTCGCCGTACCGCTGTCCGGGACCGCCCCGCACGACCGGCCCGACCCCGACTGCCCGCTGCACGAGCGGCTGCCCGACGAGGTCCCGGTGCTGCCGCTGGACCACGGGGCCACGGTGGCCGAGCTCTTGGACCACGTGGACATGCGCGAAGAGCCTCTCACCTGGGCAGGATTCAGCAGGCCGGTGCGGCGGCGGGCGGCGGTGCCCGCCGTCACCTCCCGGCTGCGGTCCGCGCCCGCCTCGGCGCGGCTGAGCGCACTGGGGGTGGCGCCGCGCGAAGTGCTGCCCGTGGCCCGGCGGGACGGATCGGGGCTGCGATACGTCGAGTTGGCCGCGAGCGCGGGTGAACCGGTGGGTGCACCCGGCGAGTCGGCCCAGGAACACCGCGCGACAACGGAGGGTGCCCGGTGAGGGACGAGCTGTACAACGAGCTGGAGCGGGTGATCAACCCCCGGGAGGGCGAGATCATCCTGCGGACCATCGGGTTCCCGGAGAGCCGGCTACCGTCGGTGGACGCGACCTCGCGGGTCTACTGGTCCGAGGCGCGCCGCCTGATCGACGCGGGCGTGCTCGTGGAGGGCGAGGCCCAACTGGCCCGCGCGGTGCACAACGAGTACCCGGGCAACGCCCTGTTCCGGGCCTCGGTCGAGGCGCTGGAGCCGGTCACCGAGCCGCCGACGCCGCCCCGTGCGGTACCGCATGCCGCGTCCGTCGGCCAGGCGAGCCCGCCCGGTGCGGAGACTTATCCCACGCTGGTCTTCGTGTGCACCACGCACCACGCCGACTTCATCGAGGAGGTCCGCGACTTCGACGCCCGCGCCGAGCTGTTCTTCGTCAGTCAGGGCGAGGAGGCCCAGGTCGGACAGATCGCGATGTCGCTGACCTACGAACTGACGGACAGTCAGATCGACGAGCTGCGCGGGCGGTTGGTCGACGCGGGCGCCCCGACGGACCTGGAGCTCCTCCAGGAGGTCTACGACCACCGCCCCTATCTGCTGGAGGCGCTGCGGGTCAACGGCCCCGACCAGCAGCCGTACGACCTGGCGGGTGTGCCGTCGATCACGCCGGTGCGGGACATCGCCGCCGCCGTGCTGGCCCACTACGAGGGCCGGATGGGGCGCCGCCCGCGTACCGTCGTCGACCACCAGCAGCCGGACGGCAGCTTCCGCCGACTCGACCCGGCGCAGTCCCTGCACGAAGCGGGGGTGCGCGAGGGCGAGACCCTCAACGTCTATCCCGAAGCCACCGCCGGCAACGCCCAGTTGCGGATGCAGGCGATCATCCGGGTCCGCGAGGAGATGCAGCGCTACGCGGACCAGCACGCGGACTTCGAGATCGTCGACACGGACGACCCGGAGTTCCCCACCGACTACGAGATCCGCTTCAAGGGATCCGGTCTGCGCCTCCCCGACCAGCGGAGCGCGAACACCTTCCCGCGCCCCGAGCGCCAGGACCGGCACAACGCGCTGATCCTGCTGGGTCCGGACTTCCCGCTGGTCGCCCCGGCCGTCTTCTGGCTGAGCCCGATCTTCCATCCGAACATCAAGGGGCCCGATCCTCAGTACCCCCAGGCCGAAGGGGCCGTGTGCCTGGGCGTGCTGGCCCACTCCTGGCGTCCGGCCCTGGACTTCGGCCAACTGTGCCAGATGCTCGTGGACATGGCTGGGTATCGTAACTACGAGATCACGGACAGTTTCAACCCGATCGCGGCGTATTGGGCCCAGACCGAGGAGGGTGCGGCCATGATCGAGGCCATCGGGGGCAAGCCGCCGGTGGCGGCCCCGCCTCCCGTGGACGGCGCGCTGCGCGTCGGCGCCCTGCGGATAAGGCCCACGGACGGGGTGGCCGATGGCACTTGACGTCGAGCTGTTCCAGGGCGAGTCACGGCAGCTGGTGCACACCGCACCGCTGATCTCGCTGCTGAAGCCGGCCTTCGCGGCGGAGACGGCAGGCTTCAAGGGCAGCGCCCGCTTCGTGCTGATGCTGCGCAACGACCCGGGCCCCGACACCTACGAGGGAGAGGACCCTCACCTCACCAATCTCCGTGCCGACTTCGGGTACATCCATGTCAAGATCCACATGGAGGGACGCGTGGTCCACCAGAAGCCCTACTCCGTGAACAGTCTCGTCGGCCCGGTCCTGGCCCGGCTGGCCCGCGGACTCGCCCCCGAGGAGCGCCGGTGGGCGTTCCGTATCGCTGGGCTGCCCTCGGCCGAGGACGACGAGTCGGCTCAGCGGCTGCCCCCGGTGGTGGACGGCACGGACGACATCGACACCTCCCGCTCCACCCGGCTGGCGTTCGGCATCCGTCCGGCGGCCGAGCCCCAGATCCCCCTGCTCGACCTGGCCGAGTACGGGGTCGAACTCACCGACACCGAGGCTCCGGTGACCGTGCTGCTCGGCGCCGGGGTGCGGCGGCGGCTGATGGAGATGGAGCTGTCGACCGAGATCGAGGAGGGCGGGTTCCTGGTCGGGCGGGCCTTCCGGCGGGCGGACGTACCGGAGTTGCACGCGGTGATCGTCGACGAGGTGCTGCCGGCCGAGCACTCGGGGGCCTCGCTGATGCACTTCACGTTCACCGGCGACTCGTTCGGCGCGATGAACCGGACCCTCGGTGACCGGCAGCTGGTCGGCTGGTACCACACCCACCTGTTCCAGACCGAACGCACCATCGGCCTCTCACGCACCGACATCGACCTGCACCGGGACACCTTCCGACGCCCCTGGCAGGTGGCCGCCCTCATCAACCTCACCTCGCGCAGGCGGGTGCTGACCTGCTACGCCTCCTCCGACGACTGGATGGCCCCCTGTCCGATCCGGAACCTCGATGACGACGCTGACAAGCACCGTAGTACGCATCCTTCACTGGGCCATCACTGAGCCGGCGCCCGGCGGCACACCCGCGCCGCCCCCGACCGCCTCGGCCCGGCCGCACGAGAGCGCGGACGATCCCGTCGTCCTCCTGGAGCGGCTGGCCCGGGTCACCGCGGCCCGGCTGCACCTGTCGGACCCGCCCCTCGGCGACCGCGGGCCGACAGGCCTGGAGCCGCTGATGGTCGCCGCCGCACTGGCCCTGAGGGACGACCCGCCGACCGCCCGGCAGGCGGTGTTCGGGGTAACCGGATCCGGCACCGTACGCGACCTGATGTGCCGTCACGGCCTGGTGGGGCGTGTGCTGTCGGCGACGCCGGTCGACGCCGAGCTGCGCGCGGAGCTGCTGCGCGCCTCCCCCGTCACCGCGCTCTTCGACCTTCCCCCGCCGGACATGCGGGAGCAGTGCGGGCAGCTCCTCGACCGGTTCCTCGACCACCCCGAGGGCCGGCGCACGGCGGTCGACGCCCTCGCGGCGCCACCGTCCTCGCCCGAGACCGCACGCCATCGCGCGGCGCTGCTGCGCCGGTTCCGCTTCACCCCGGGGGAGAGAACAGTCGTGTACGAGGTGTACGAGACGGCGTTGCTGCACCACGGTGAGTACTACCACCGACTCACGGACGACATCCGGGAGTTGGCGCGCGGCAACCCGGCCCGGCTGCTGGAGGACGACTCGCGCGGACAGTGGGCGCGGTCGACGCTCGACTGGTGGGAACCCCTGGCCGTCATGGCCCGACGGCACCCCGAGGAGCTGCGCCGCCGCAGGATGCTCCAGGGGCACCGCGTGGGCGTGGCACTGCACCGTGTCTACGGCCGGGTACGGGAGTTCGAGGGACTGCGCGAGGTGCTGGACCGATGACCCGACCCCTGCGCCTGGCCACCGCGGACCACGGCGGCCGGATGGACCTCCTCGGCGCCCCGGGCGACCGCTCACTGCGGGAGGTGCTGGCCTCGTGCGAGGTGTGGCTCCTCGACCCGCTGGACGCGGAGCTGCTGGAGCGGCCCTGGTCGGAGTTCGGTCCGGACGTCTGGCTGCGGACCGAACTCGCCCCGGAGACAGCGCTGTTCGCGCCGCCGGGGGTACCGTCGCTCGTCAAGGACGAACCGCCACCGGCGGCCCCGGGGGTCGAGTCCCCCGCCGGCCCCGAACCGGCCGCCCACCCGGAGAAGATCACCGACGCCGAGGCCGTCCGGCTCGCCTACTACCCGCACATCGAGGCCGTCGCCTCCCTGCTGCGCAGCGGTCTGCCCGTCCTCGTCATCAGCGAGAAGCTGGTCGTGACCCATCTGTGGGAGGAGATGGTCACCCTCGCCGAGTGTCGCGGCGTCCGCCTCGACGACGACTCCTCCGAGGACGGTGGCGGCCGCCCCTCCGACGATCCGGTCGCGGACATGTCCGGCGCGTCGATGAACACCCGCCAGCGGCGACTGGCCCGGCTCCGCGCCCAACTGGAGGAGTTGAAGGAGGGCGACGTCATCGTCCTCACCCATCTCGACCTGCTGGCCGGCAGCGCAGACCTCGGCCGGCACGCCGAGGCCCGTGAGCTGGTCGAGCTGCTGTACGCCTTCCCGGACCAGCTGGTCCTGGCCTTCGCCGACCCGACCCTGCCACTGCCGGACGTGCTGGCCGAGCGGTTCAGCGCCCGGGTGACCCTCAGCGGTCTGCCGCCGAAGGTCAGGACACCGGAGCACGAGGAGAGCCTGCTGGGGGTCGCCCTGGTGACCCGGGAGGAGGCCGGGACCTTCGAGGGGTTCCAGCCGCGCGAGTTCTACAAGCACGTGGCCGGCATGAACCCCGTACGGCTGCGGCAGGCCATGCGGTACGCCCACGAGCGGCACCGCCAGCGGGAGAGCCGGGCCACGCTCCAGGACCTGCGGGAGACCCTGCTGACCTTCAAGGCGCAGCAGTCCTCCCACTTCGAGGTGCCCAATGTGACGCTGGACGACATCGGCGGCTACGAGGAGGTCAAGGACGAGATCCGGCGGACCCTCGCCATCATCAGCGGAGCCCAGAGCCTGCCGGACGACATGGAGGAGGTGCGCGGCGAACTCGTCCCGCGCGGCATCATCTTCTACGGCCCGCCCGGCACCGGTAAGACCCTGTTCGCCAAGGCCATCGCCAACGGCATGAACGCCACCATCCAGGTGGTGTCGGGGCCCGAGGTCACCGACATGTACGTCGGTGAGAGCGAGCGCAAGGTGCGGGAGATCTTCGCGTCGGCGCGGCGCAGCGCACCCTCCGTCATCGTCTTCGACGAGATCGACGCGATCACGATGGAACGCAGCAGCCGCCCTGACGGCGGCACCCGGGCCGGCAACAGCGTGGTCGCGCAGATCCTCACCGAGATGGACGGTTTCCGGCCCGAGGTGCCGATGCTGGTGATCGGCACCACCAACCGCATCGACATCATCGACAAGGCGCTGCTGCGGCCGAGCCGGTTCCGCTCGATCGCCATCTCGCTGCCCGACGTCACAGCGCGCCGGGCGATCCTGCGCCACCACGCCGGCCGCTATCACGTCTCTCTGGACGACGAGGTCCTGGAACTGATCGCCGAGGCCACCGCGGGCCGCAACGGCGACGAACTGCGCTCGCTCATGCGGGACGCGTTCGTCGGCCGCCACATGCACGGCATCGAACCGGACGCGCGCCGGCTGGGCTGGCTGGTGGGCCGCCTCCAGCAGGGGCGCCTGGAAATGATCTCGGAGCGCCGATGACCACCGTCACCACCACCTGGAGCGACGAGGACCTCTCGGCCGTACGGCGGCTCAAGGCGCTCGGCCGCAGTGTGGAGCAGCACTTCGTGGGGCGTCGGCTCGCTCTGGATCTGCTGGAGGTCGCGGTGATCGCGCATGAGCACGTGCTGTTGCTCGGCCCTCCCGGTACCGGCAAGACGGACCTGGTCAGCCGGTTCGCCGCGGGCCTGGGCGGCCGTCCCTTCGTCCGGCTGCTGACCCGCTTCACCGAACCGGCCGAGCTGTTCGGGCCGGTGGACGTGCCCGCCTTCCAGAGCGGCGCGCAGTACCGGTTCCGCACCGAGGGCATGCTGCCCACGGCACAGGTCGCCTTTCTCGACGAGATCTTCCAGAGCGGCAGCCCGATCCTCAACACCCTGCTGACGGTGATGAACGAGCGGGTCTTCCACAACGGCCACGACATCGAGTCCGTCCCGCTCATCACCCTCGTCGGCGCCGCCAACAGCCTGCCGCAGGACCCGTCGCTGCTGGCCTTCGCCGACCGGTTCCTGCTGCGGCTGACGATCCCGCCGGTGGCCGGGGACCGGCTGGACGAGCTGCTGGCGAAGGGGGCCGCACGTGGCACCCCGGCCGAAGGCGACGGGCACAGCTGGATCGACCCCGCCGCGCTGGGCCGTCTGGGCCGTCAGCTGGCGCACGCCGATCTGAGCGCGGTCACCCCCGAGTACGCCGAGCTGGTCCGTGAACTCCTGGGCCAGGGCGTGACGTTGTCGGACCGCCGGATCATCCGCGGACAGCGCCTGGTGGCGGCCGCCGCCCTGCGTGCCGAGCGGGTGCGGGCCGAACCCGCCGACCTGTGGCCGCTGGAGCACTTCTGGTCCGACCCGGCGCACGCCACGGTGGTGCGGGAGGCGGTGCGGCGCCGCACCGGCCGGCCGGGCGAGGACCCCGACGAGCCGGCCCGCACCATGCGGCGTCTGGTCTCCGAGGCCCGGATCGTCAGCCGCCAGGTCGACGCCGGTTCGCCGCCCGCCGCGGTCGAGCGGGTGCTGCGGCAACTCAACGCTTTGAGACTGGAGTTGAGGCGTGCGGTTCCCGGCAACAGAGAGGGCGAAGGGGAGGTCGCGCGTATCATTGACGAGACTCTGAAATTGCTGGACCAGGGCTGACGCACACCGAAGGGCGCGCTCCGAGCGCGCCCCGCTGCGGAATGAGGGGGACACCAGCTACATGTGCAATCCGCGCAGGGTCCGTGTCGAGGCCACCCGGGACGTCGTCGAGGCGTGGGAACTCGCCCTGGAACGCCGCGCCAGCGCGAGCGACTCCGTGGTCAGCGAGCTGGAGGTGCGCCATCCCTTCGGAGGCACTCTGGGACAGGCCACCCGCCTGGTCTTCGAGCGCACGCTCGCCACGGCCGACGACTGGCATGTGGAACAGGGCGGCCATGTGCTGACCCTGCCGGACGGTCAGGTCCGCTACGACCCCGGTACCGGCGAACTCGTCGTCACCGCACGCCTCGAGGACTCGGTGACCGCCGAGGGCCGCGCCTCCGAGACCCTGCGGGGCGCGGTGCGGGAGCAGGCCACCGGCAGCGCCGAAGGGCGGTACTACGCCGACGGGTTCGCCGGGCGGACCCGTGAGGTGGCCGAGCGCGAGGCGCAGGTGGCGGCCGAGGCCGACGCGGTACAGCGGGCCCGAGAGCTGGCCGGCCGGCTGCGGATGCAGGCGGACCGGGAGTCGGCGACGGCCGCCGCCGCCGCGCAGGCACGGCTGCAGGAGGCCGCCGACGCCGACGCGCGGACCCGGCTGGCCGAGGAGCGGGAACGGGTCCGCTCCGACCTCGACACCCGCAACCGGGAACGCATCACCGCACTCGGCCGGGACGGACTGCGCGCGGTCAACGGTGTCCTGGCCATCGCCTATCAGAGGGCCCTTCTCGACTTCGCCCGGCAGCACGGCGCGACCGGCGTCCGGCAGCAGGAGTCCGAGGACGGTATCGACATCGAGTTCGAGCTCGATCTCGGGATGGAGAACTGACCGATGCGGGTGCGTGTGCGGTTCCGGTTCAACACGGAGACCGGAGAGGTCGAGCTGTTCCAGGTGGACGACATCGGCTCCGGCTCCGGCCCCGAGCACGATGCCGAGCACGATCGGATCAGTGCCGAACTGGGGCAGGTCCTGGCCCGCAGACCCGATGTCGAGGAGGTCTCGCCGTTCGAGGAGCCGCCGCGGTGGCGGCACGGCCCGCAGCCGACGGCGGGGTCGCGGTCCGAGGACGAGGAGACCGAGGCGGCCCCGGGTGAACAGGAGAGATCATGAGCTCGCGCACGCGGCTGCTGCTCAAGGCCGCGCGCTGCTACTCCGAGGCCCAGGCCCACACCGAGGCCGCCCGCTGCTACGACCTCCTCGGCTGGCAGTGGTCGGCGGCCGACGCCTACCAGCGGGCGGGCGACCTGGAGCACGCGGCCCGCACCTACCGCCAGGCCGGGCACCCGGAACAGGCGGCCCGCTGCTACCGCCTCCTGGGCCGGCCCGAACTCGCCGCCCGCTGCTGGCAGGAGCGGGGCCGCCGCCTGGAGGCCGCCTGGGAACTGCTCCTCGCCGGTGAGATCACCCCGGCCCGGCAGCTACTGGCCGGCACCGACGCCGTCGGCAAGGGCCCGCAGCAGCTGCGCCTCGAACTCGCCCGCGCCCTCGCCGACCGCCTCGGCGGCGGCCCCGCCGGCCCGCTGCTCGGCCTCTTCCCCCGTATCGAGGCCCGACTGCCCACCCTGGCCGCCCGCACGGAGCGCCGGCTGATGCTGGGCTGGGGCGTGGAGGCCGCGGACCGCGTCGAGCGGTTCGACTGGGGCGCGCGGCTGTTCCGCGCGGCGTACGACGGCCAGGGCGGCGGCGACGTACTGAACCGCTGGCGAGAGTGGGCCACGGACCACCTCGGCTCCGCGGCCTGGCTCCCGACGGAACCCGCCGCCGGTGCGGACGCCGACCGGGCAGAAGGCCGAGCCACGCACCACCTCGCTGCCGCAGCCCGGCCGCCGTCGGAACCCTCCGCCGAAGCCGACACCGCGCGAGCGGAAGGCCGGACCGCGAACCGCGTCGATGTCATGGCCGGGCAGCCGTCCGAACCGCCCGCGCAGACGGACACCGGCTCGGCGCGAGACCGGACCACAAGCCGCCTCGTCCCCACGACCCGACCGCCGCTGGGACCGCCCGCGGAGCAAGGCACCGGCCGCGCGGAGGGCCCCTGACCGATGGACCGCCCCGAGAGCCCGCTGCGTCGGCTGCTCAACCGCATCAGCTCGGAGAACGGCACCGCCGGCGCCCCGCCGACCCCGCTCGTGGCCCGGCCGGCGGCCCGTGGTGCGCCCCCGCCGACGCCGCCCGCCCATCCACCGCGCCAGTCGGGCGGTGGCTCCGACCACGGCATCCGCTTCAGCGTGCGTCCGGCACGCCCCAGGGACGAGGACGGGCCGGCACCGGTGCCGCCCGTGCCGTACTCGCCGCCCCCGACCGTCGACTGGCGGGTCGCCGGCCGCTTCCCCGCCGCGCACCGGGTCCTCGGCGCGATCGAGGCGCTGCGGAGCGCGGGGGCCGCGGAGTGGAGCTGCCACGCGGAGCCCGGTGGCGGGGCGGTCTGGCTGCTCAGCGTCATCGGCCCGGCCGTAGGCGCGGAACTGCTGACCCTGCACGGCGCGCAGGCCCTGCCGGTCCTCTCGCACGGTGCCCTCGCGGGCGGCCCGGGGCAGCTGTCCGACGTGCTGGCCTGGCCCCGGCTCGACGTGGTGGACCTGGTCTCCCGGCTGCCGCTCGCCGCGCCCGCCACCACGGCCCACCGCACGCTCCATGTGCTCGCCGCCCCGCAGTTGCTCCCCTCGGTGGTCCGCCAGGCGCTCGCCTTCGGCATAGAGGTGTCGACGCTCGCCGTCCGCGTGCGTTCCCTGGAGGGGACGGACCCGACGGAACGGGAGACGACGCTGCTGTCCCTGGAGGGCCCCGACGCGGTCCCGCACGCCCTGACCGTGTCCCTGTCGGCGCTGCCCAGGACCGTGGTCTGCCGCCCGGTCGCGTCCTGCGAGCGGCTGCTGCTGGACGTACGGCTGCGCCCTCGGGTGTCCGACGCGCTGCTGTACTCCCCGGTGCCCGAAGGGGAGTTGTGGCTCGTCGGTGACTGCGAGGAGTGGCCTCCGCTGCGGCTGGAGCCGCTCGGCCCGCCCGCCCCGGTACCGGCGGAACTGGTGGGGATCCTCCCCGAACCACCCGAACCCACCCGGGAGTTGCCGGGCGGCGCGCGGGACCCCTCGGTGGAGGTGCGGGTCGTGGCGGACGCGGGCGCCGGGACCACGGTGGACGCGGTGCTGCTGCACGACGACGAACTCCCTCTGCTGCGCCGCTACTTGCCGGGCCGCCCACTGGGCGAGGCCGGGTTCCTGCTGCCCGGCCCCGGCTGCCATCTGCTCCTCGAACCGGCGGGCCTTGCCCGGGATCTGCCCTTCGGCGTACCGCTGCGCCGACTCGGCCCCGGCAGCCTGTTCCTGGAGTCCGGCCACACCCTGGCACCCCCGCTGCCGCCGTCGGCCCGCGCCCGCCTCTTCGCCCTGGACGGCACGTCGGCGGTGGTCTGCTGGCACGGCGGCCGACACCGTTTCCCCCTGACCCCGATGGTCCCCGTCTGGACCCTGTGGACCCCACCGGACCCGGTGGAGGTGTCCAGCGGCCTCTCCAAGGCAGGCCGTGAACTCCTGGACGCCCTGGAGGTATTGGCCGGCACGAACACCCCGCCCCACCCCACCGACCCGACCGCCCCCCACGACCGCGGCGAGGCGCTGGAACGCGCCACCCGCCTGCGCGCCCTGGGCGACCACGAGGGCGCGGCCGAGGCGTACCGTTCCGCGGGGGATCTGCTGGAGGCGGCCCGGCTGTACGAACAGGCGGCGCTGGACGTGGCGGAGGAACAGTGACGACGACGGCGCCGACAAGCCACGTCCGCATCGCCGGGAGGGGCGGATTCGCCCACCGTGACGCGGCACGACCCGTGAGCGCGGCCGCGTCGGCACACCCCAGCCGGAGGTCCCGGATCAGCGCCACGCCGGGCGCCCTCACCGTCGTACCGCAAGTGCTCGATCCGGCGGGGACGACCGCACCGCACGCGCCGATCCGCGCCGGGTCCGTACGACGTCAGCCGCCCCCTCCCCGCCTCCCGGGACGGCCATGACCGCCACCCCCGACGCCCCCGCGCCGCCCGCCCCCCGCCGGCTCCTCGCCCTCACCGGCGACGGGCCCTGTGCCGGGCTCTCCCGTGACGGCACCGCGTTCCTCCAGCTCATGGATCGTGCGCTGACCTGCCGTGACGACACCGGGCGGGTGCTGTGGTCGGCGCCCGGCGAGGGGGTGCCGGAGGCGGTGGCGTGGGGCCCTGACGGTGGTGAGGTGTTCGTGCTGCGGGGCGGACGGGTGGAGGTGTACGACGGGGACAGCGGGGCCCTCGCCGACGACGGGTTCGCGGTGCCGGCGGGCGCGCACACGCTCGCGGTGTCGCCCGACGGGCTGTGGGTGGCCTGCGCCGGCAGCGGTGTGCTGCTCCATCACCGGGGCACCCTCGCCTCGTCCGCGCTGCCGACCGTGGACCCCGTGGTCGCGCTCGCCTGGGATCCCCAGGGCCGTCAGCTGTGTCTGGCCACCGCCACCGCGCTGCAGTTGTGGAGCGTCTCCCCGGTTCGGATGGACTTCGCGCCCTGTACCGGCCGTACGGCCGTCACCGCCCTCGCCTGGTCCCCCGACCGGGACGCGCTGGCCTTCGCGGACGCGGCCGGCGTCCATCTGGTCGACCGCGCCACGGGCCGTGCGCTCGCGGACGCCGCGGTGTCCGGTGCCGTGCTCGGGCTGGGCTTCAGCCGTACCGGACGGTTCCTGGTGACCGCCACGGACCAGGGAGCGCTGCTCGTCCTGGACCGTGCGCTGGAGCCCGTCGCCCTCCTCCCCGCGCGGGCGGGCTCGGCCCGCGACCTGAGTGTGTCGCCCACCGGCCGGGTGCTGGCGGGACGGGAGTTGTGGGAGCTGCCGGACGCGGCCCCGTACCCCTCGGAGCGCCGGGTCGGGGTACTGCTGCGCAGCTGGGCCGCTGCGATGTGCCGGTCCGTCGGCCGCGCGCTGCCGTCGTTGCGCGACCGCGCGCCCCGGATCTCCGGGCCGACGCCGCTGTACGACGGCGGGGAGCGGCTGTGGGCCCCCGCCGTCGCCTGGTCGGCGCGCGACGGCCGCTGCGTGCTGGAGACGGAACCGGGCACCCTCGCCGCCCGGACCCCCGGTCGGCCGGGCACGGAGTGGACGGCCACGGCGGCCACCGGACCGGGGGGCGCCCACGACCTCGAACTCTCCACCGGGTCACCCGAGTTGCTCGCCTGCTCCTCCCGTGACGGGCAGACGGGGCTGACGGTCCTCGACCTGGACAGCGGTGAGACACGTGCCGTACTCCAGGGCGGCCAGGCGCCCGCGTGGTGTCCGGCGTCCCACGACGGTACGGCGACGCTCGCGGTGCCCGAGCCCGGGCCGGCGCCGACCCATCTGTACGTGCACACCCTCGACGCCCGGGGCACCCCCGCGCGGCAGCCCAGGAGTCTGCATCTGCCCCAGGGCACGGGCCGCCCCGCCTGGTCCCCCGACGGGACGCTGCTCGCCGCCGGTACCGCGGGCGCGGTGGTGCTGTGGCACATGCCGCGGCTGGAGCGCGCCCGGCGGCTGGCCCTGCCCTCCGGCGCGTTCGCCACCCGGGTCGCCTGGTCCCCGGACGGCAGCCGACTGGCGGCGACGCCGCCCGCGGGGCAGGGGCCGTCGGTGGTGTGGTCGACGCTCACCTGGCGGGTGCAGCGGGAGTTCGGTACCCCCGGCGGACGCGGCTGGGCGCCGGCCCTGGCCTGGTCGCCGGACGGGTCGCTGCTGGCCGCGCCGGGACCTGGCGAGGCGACCTCGGTGGTCGAGGTGTGGGACGTGGCCCGGGGCGCGGTGGCGATGGCCCTGGAGCCCGACGGCCCCTCGCCGGGACCCGTGTGGTCCGTGCGCTGGTCCCCCGACGGACGGCGGCTGGCGACGACGTACAGCGGCGGCCGTACGGTCCTGTGGGACGTGCTGACCTCCGAGGAGACCACGGAACCCGGCCCGCCGCTGCCCGAATCACCCGAGTATCTCTCCGAGTTGGGCACCATGGCCGCCGCGGTCGACGCCGCCGTACCGCTGGACGCGCTCGTCGACATCTCGGCACTGCTGCGACCGGCAGCGCCCGCGGGGCGGCGGCTCCTGCACCAAGGTCGGGCGGCCCGCGCCCTGCGGGACCTCGACTGGCCGCGGGGCGCGCATCCGGCGCTGAGCGCGGTGGTGGCGTCCCGGCTGCCGCCGGACCCGCGCTACGTCCCGCCCCCGGGCATCCCGTTGCAGGAGTTGCGGACGACGCTGGAGTGGGGGCTGCGCGGCAGCGGCGAGCAGCCGGAGCGGTCCTCGGTCACGGCGGACGGGCTGGCCACCGCACTCGACCGGGTGCACCGCGAACTCCTTCCGCTGCTGGCCCTGTTGGGCCCGGACGCGGTGTGCCAGGACCCGGCGCTGCCGCTACGGCTCGCGGACGGACCGTGGGCCTCGGCCGCGGAGGCCGCCGCCCGGCTCCCCGGTCTGCCGTCGCGGCTGCCCGTGCCGCTGGGTGACGACGTGCCCGGTCCGACCACCGCCGGGGCCCCGGCCCAGTGGGCCCGGCACGGCCCGCCGGACCGTCTGGTGCCGGGTCAGATGGCGCTCCCGGCACCCCTGGTGAACGCCCTGTGGGCCCAGGACGCCCTGCTGTACCGGACGCGGCGCGGCCGGCTGCCGTGGACCGAGCGGGACGCCGTGCTCGTGCTCGACACGGGGGCAGCGGCGCAGGGGCAGGTCGGCAGCTGTCTGCGGCTGTGCGCGCACCTGTTGGCGGCGGCGCTGCTGGAGGCCGAGCGGGCGGTGGCGCTGGTACGTCTCGACGGACTCGGCACAGCCGACCGGCTGACGTCGGCGGCGGACCTGCGCCGGCTGTGGACGCCGGTCATGCCCGAACCCGCGGCCCCGTTACGTGCGGCGGCGCTGGCCCGCGAAGCGGCACGCGACCTGGCCGCGGTGGACTCGGGCGAGCCCCGCACCCTGCTGCTGACCCACGCCCACGAGCCCCCGCTCCCCGTGCCCGGCGCGCTGACCCTGCGGGTCCACTATCCGCACCACCCGGTGCCGCCCGAGGGTCCGGACGCATGGGTGCTGGCACCGGAACCGGGCGGGGAGGAGCTGCGGCGGGTGCTCACGCGGATCCTGGGCCGGCTCTAGGTCACCCGCAGAGCATCTGCTCCACCGCGTCCGGCCCCATCTTCTCCAGCAGGGCCTCCAGCAGGTCCGGCCGGAAGGCGTCGCCCAGCACCTGAACACCCTGCTCGTCCCAGGTGATCCGCAGCCGTACGAGCCGTCCGTCGGGATGCTCGTCGTACTCGGACGCGTCGATCAGGTCCGGCAGGTCCTCCACGAAGCGGTACTCGGTGCTCATCCTCGGCTCCCCTCGTTCACGTCGACGTCGCTCCACACACCCGCGATCGGCTCCCCGCACCCGGGACACCGCCCGTCCCGCAAGCGGCTCCCGGCCTGCTCCCACACCCCGCGCGACACCACCTCGGCATCGCACCCCGGGCAGCGAGTGGCCCGTCCCTCGGCGCCCAACGCCCGCTCGACGTACACATACCGCAGTCCCACAGCCTGTCCGATCCGCACGGCACGCCCCAACCGCTCGGGCGTGGTGGGCCGTTGGCGGTTCATCCGATAGGTCGGGGTGAAGCGCAGCAGATGCCAGGGCGTGTCGGGGCCGAGTCCGGCGACGAACTCGGCGATCCTGGCGAGCTGTTCGTCCTCGGCGCTGGTCCCGGGGATCAGCGGTGTGCTCACCTCCACCCACACCCCCGCGGCCTTCAGCAGCCGCAGTGTCTCCAGGACCGGGGCGAGCGGCGCACCCGTGAGCCGGCGGTGCTCCTCCTCACCGGCCGCCTTGAGGTCGATGTTGACGGCGGCGAGGACCGGCGCGACGCGCTCCACGGCTTCGGGGGTGAGGAAGCCGTTGCTCTTCCAGACCACCGGGACGCCCGACGTCCGCGCGTGCGCGCCGAGTTCGAGGGTCAGCTCGGCCGCGAGGGAGGGCTCGGAGTACGACAGGGCGATGCCGCCGCCCCGCTCCGCCGCGGCCCGCACCAGTGCCTCGGGGTCGGTGTCGCGCGGGGCGACGCGGCTGTCGGGGTCCCTGCCGTACTGGGAGACACGGTGGTTGACGCAGTAGTCGCAGCGGAACGAGCAGCCCGGCGGGGCCAGCGTCAGCAGCGGCAGGCCGGGCCGGAAGTGGTAGAAGGGCTTGCGCTCGACCGACGACCAGTGCTCGACGGTGGTTCCCCGGGTGGCGGTCAGGACCCGGTCGCCCTCCCGCCGGCGCACCTTGCAGGCGCCGGTGTCACCGTCGCGCAGCCGGCAGCGGAAGGGGCAGAGGGTGCACTGAAGGCCACCGGCGACGGGACGGTAGAAGTCGGCCGGTACCCAAGCGACCACCCCGTCCAACCCATCACCCCGCTCACGAGCACCGCACGGTCACCCGGATTTCCACGGTACTCGGTTCCCGGCTGCGACAGGGCGCGGACATAATGCTCGGATGACTTCCCCCACCCCCCACTCCGACTCCGGTGCCGCGCGGCGCAGTCCGGTCGTCGTCATCGGCGCCGGGCCCGCGGGGCTCACCATCGGAAACATTCTGCGGGCCGCCTCCGTCGACTGCGTGGTCCTGGAGATCGAGACCCGTGAGTTCATCGAACAGCGGCCCCGGGCCGGGGTTCTGGAGGAGTGGGCGGTACGCGGTCTCGAGCAGCGGGGCCTCGCGGTGAACCTGCTGGAGCGGGCGCAGCGGCACGCTGAGTGCGAGTTCCGGTTCGGCGGGGAGCGGTACCGGTTCGAGTACGCCGGGCTGACGGGCCATCACCACTGGATCTATCCACAGCAGTTGCTGGTGACCGACCTGGTGCGCGAGTACGCCGACGTGCGCGGCGGCGACATACGGTTCGGTGTGCGGGACGTGGAGCTGCACGACCTGGACACGGACCGCCCGTCGGTGTCGTACACGGACCCGGAGTCGGGCGAACGCGTGCTGATCCACTGCGACTTCGTCGCGGGCTGCGACGGCGCTCGCGGCGCGACCCGCGCGGTACTGACGCCGGACCGCGCGCACATCTCCCGCTACGACTACGGCATCGGCTGGCTGGCGCTGCTCGCCGAGGCGCCGCCGTCCAACGACTGCGTGGTGTTCGGCATGCACCCGAACGGCTTCGCCGGCCACATGGCCCGCAGCCCGGAGGTGACCCGCTACTACCTGGAGTGCCCGCCGGGCGACGACCCGGAGAACTGGTCGCACGACCGCGTCTGGTCGGAGCTGCGGGAGCGCCTGGGGGCGGCGGGCGCACCGCCCCTCACAGAGGGCCGGCTGATCGAGAAGCGCGTCCTCGACATGCACAGCCATGTCGTCGAGCCGATGGTCTTCGGCCGCCTCTTCCTCGCCGGGGACGCCGCCCATCTCACGGCACCCATCGCGGCGAAGGGCATGAACCTCGCCCTGCACGACGCGTTCCTGCTCGGCGACGCGCTCATCGCACAGCTCGGCAAGGGTGACGGCACGGGTCTGTCCGGCTACTCGGCGGCGTGTCTGGGCCGGGTCTGGGACTACCAGGAGTTCTCCCAGTGGCTCTCCGACATCTACCACGGCACCTCCTCCGGCGACCCCTACCGCGCGGGCACCACCCTGGCCCGCCTGCGTCGGCTCTTCGGCTCGCCGTCCGCGGCGTCGGCCTTCGCGGAGCAGTACCTGGGCAAGGGGTCCGGGTACTGAGCCCCTCTCAGTCGTGAACCGGCCGGTCGTCGAGCCGGTGGTCCGCCACGCTCAGCGCCTCGTCCACCAGCCGCCGCAGATGCCCGTCCCGCAGTGAGTAGATCACCCGTCGTCCTTCCTTCCGTGTGTTCACCAGCCCGGCCAGCCGCAGCCGGGCCAGGTGCTGGCTGACCGCGGGACGCGCCGCTCCGCAGGCCTCCGTGAGGGTCGTGACGTCGGCCTCTCCGGCCGTCAGGGCGTGCAGCAGCGTGAGGCGGGTGCGGTCGCCGAGGAGGGCGAGGAGCTCGGCGGCGAGGGCGAACTGTTCGTCGCCGGGGGTACGCGGGTGCGCATGATGCGCAGGTGATAGGTGCATGCGTGCGCTCATACGCACATAATGGCGCCGTGGGCGGGGAACGTCCACTACACGCGCCGGAAGGGGAAACACGTGAGCGACCGCCATCACCACGAACACGGACACCACCATCACACCCCTTCCGGCCTCCGCCACCGCCTCACCCATCTCTTCACCCCCCACTCCCACGAGACCGCCGACAAGCTGGACTCCGCCCTGGAGTCCTCCGCGCGCGGCATGCGCGCCCTGTGGGTCTCGCTCGCGGTGCTCGGTGTGACGGCGCTGGCGCAGGCGGTCGTGGTGGTGATGTCCGGGTCGGTCGCGCTGCTCGGGGACACCGTGCACAACACCGCGGACGCGCTGACCGCCGTTCCGCTGGGGATCGCGTTCGTGCTCGGCCGCCGTGCGGCGACACGGCGTTTCACCTACGGGTACGGGCGGGCCGAGGATCTCGCGGGCATCGCGATCGTGCTGACGATCGCCGCGTCGGCGGCCTTCGCCGGGTGGACGGCCATCGAGCGGCTCCTCGACCCGCGTCCGGTCCAGCACGTCGGGGCGGTCGCCGTCGCCGCGCTGGTCGGTTTCGCGGGCAACGAGTGGGTGGCGCGGTACCGGACCCGGGTCGGCCGGGACATCGGTTCGGCCGCGCTGGTCGCGGACGGGCTGCACGCCCGTACGGACGGATTCACGTCACTGGCCGTGCTGCTCGGGGCCGGTGGTTCGGCCCTGGGGTGGCAACTCGCCGACCCCGTCGTGGGGTTGGCGATCACCGCCGCCATCGCTCTCGTGCTGCGGGACGCGGCGCGCGAGGTGTTCCGGCGAGTGATGGACGCCGTCGACCCGGCGCTCGTCGACCGGGCCGAGCATGCTCTGCGGGAGGTCGAAGGCGTGCGCGAGGTCGGTGAGTTGCGGCTGCGCTGGATCGGGCACCGGCTGCGCGCCGAGGTCGCGGTGGTCGTCGACGGCGACATGACGGTACGTCAGTCCCATGCGGTAGCCGTCGAGGCCGAGCACGCCCTGCTGCACGCGGTCCCCCGGCTCACCGCGGCCCTGGTGCACGCCGACCCCGCACCACTGCCGGGCGAGGACGACCCGCATCTCACCCTCGCCCACCACACGCCGGCCTGAACCCAGGGGCTCAGACCACGCCCAGCCCCTCCAGCACCACCGCACCCGGCAGCTGCGCGAACGCCTTCCCCGGCACCAGCAGCTTGCCGCGCCGACGTCCGCTGCCCACCAGTACGTAGGGCAGGTCGACGACGGCCGAGTCCACCAGCACGGGCCAGTCGGCGGGGAGTCCCACCGGGGTGATGCCGCCGTACTCCATGCCACTCTCCCCCGTCGCCGTGTCCATCGAGGCGAACGAGGCCTTGCGGGCACCGAGTTGGCGGCGCACCACGCCGTTGACATCGACGCGGGTGGTGGACAGGACGACACAGGCGGCCAGTTGGGACTCTCCGCCGCGCTTGCCCGCGACGACGACGCAGTTCGCGGACTGTTCGAGCAGCTCCTGCCCGTAGTGCTGCACGAAGACGGCCGTGTCGGCCCACTCCGGGTCGGTCTCGACGTAGATGATCTCGCCGGCGGGGACACTGCCGCTCCAGCGGCGTACGGCGTCCGCGACGGGGGCGGTCAGTTCGTCGAGGCAGTCGGGGGCGGGCCGGGCGTTGTCGAAGTGTCCGATGGGTGCGTCCATGGCCGCACGCTAACAGCCGCTCAGGGCGCGGCCGGCACCGAGATGGCCAGCAGCAGTTCCATCGGGACGTCACCCTGATTGCCATAGGTGTGCGAGGCGTTGGCCTCGAAGGTGACGCTGGAACCGGCCGGGGCGCGGTACTCGACGCCGTCGACGGTGAGGGTCAGTTCGCCGACCGTGACGTGCACGATCTCGACCGTGCCGACCGGGTGCGGGTCGGAGGAGCTGCTCTCACCCGGCATCAGCTTCCACCCCCACATCTCCAGTGGGCCGGGGGCCTCCGTGCCCGCGAGGAGCTTGCTGTAGCTGCCCGCGTCCGTGTGCCACAGACGGACGACCTGCTCGGGCGGGACGATACGCACCTTCGGACCCTGCTCGTAGTCGAGCAGGGTGGTGACGCTGACACCGAGGGCGTCGCCGATCTTCACGACCGTGCCGATGCTCGGATTGGTCCGGGCCTGTTCGATCTGGATGAGCATGCCGCGGCTGACTCCGGCGCGTGCGGCGAGCGCATCCAGGGTGAAGCCGCGTTCGGCCCGCCAGCGCTTGACGTTGCGCGCCAGGGACTGGGTCAGCAGATCGAGGTCCGACACATCACGTCCAATATTCTGTATGACACAGTGCACTCGGTTGAACTACGGTGAGATGCACCCGATTGTTCACCGAACTGTACTGCGAGGCACCCCGTGACAGCATTCTTCGCCCTGGCCACCAGTCTCCTGTGGGGGCTGGCCGACTTCGGCGGCGGACTGCTGACCCGGCGCACCCCGGCGCTCACGGTGGTGGTCGTCTCGCAGGCGATCGCGACGGTCGTGCTCGGTGCGATCGTGGTCGCCACCGGCGGCTGGAGCGAGACCGGACCGCGGCTGTGGTTCGCGGTCGCCGCCGGACTCGTCGGCCCCGTCGCCCTGATCTGCTTCTACAAGGCGCTCGCCCTGGGCCCGATGGGCGTGGTCTCCCCGCTCGGCACCCTCGGCGTGGCCGTCCCGGTCGGCGTGGGTCTCTACCTCGGCGAGCGCCCTGGTCCGGTGCAGTTCGCGGGGATCGGGGTCGCCGTCCTCGGTGTCGTCCTCGCGGGCGGCCCGCAGCTGAGGGGCGCCCCCGTGCAGCGGCAGACCATCCTGCTCACCCTGGTCGCGGCGTTCGGCTTCGGCACGGTGTTCGCGCTGATCGCGGAGGCGTCCACCACGGTCACCGGGCTGTTCCTCGCACTCTTCGTGCAGCGCGTGGTGAACGTCGCCGTGGGCGGCGGCGCCCTGTACGTCTCGGTCCGCAAGGGCGTCCCCGCGCTCCCGCCGGGCGGATTCCCCTGGGCCTCGCTCCCGACGCTGGCCTTCGTCGGCCTCGCGGACGTCGCGGCGAACGGCACCTACGCGATCGCCGCCCGACTGGGCCCGGTCACCGTGGCGGCGGTGCTCGCCTCGCTCTACCCCGTGGTGACCGCCCTCGCCGCACGCGGCTTCCTCAGCGAACGGCTGCGGGCGGTCCAGGCCGCCGGCGCCGGCCTGGCCCTGGTGGGCACACTGCTGCTGGCGACCGGCTGAGCCGTCCCGGATCAGTCCAGCTCGGCGAGTTTCGCCGCGGTCTCCTCGTCCAGCCCGGCCAGCGCGTTGAGCTGCTCCGGCGTGACCCCCTCGGGTATCGGCCTGGGCGCCGGGGTCCGCAGCGGCGGCTGCCAGCCGGCCTCGGGAGTCCATCGCCGTACGACCCTGGCGGGCGCCCCCGCCACCACGGCGTGGTCGGGCACCACACCGCGCACCACCGCCCCGGCCGCCACGACCACGTTCCGCCCGATCCGCGCCCCCGGCAGGATCACGGCACCGGTGCCGATCCAGCAGCCGGGGCCGATCTCCACCGGCTCCATCCGGGGCCACTGCTTGCCGATGGGCTCGTGCGGATCGTCGTAGGAATGGTTCGTGGACGTGACGTACACATAGGGCCCGAAGTAGCAGTCGCTGCCGATGGTGACCGTCGTGTCGGCGATGACATGGCTGCCACGGCCGAGGACGACACCGTCCCCGATCCGCAGGATCGGCTCCGGACCGAGGTCCAGGTCGGGCATCAGACCGGCGGTCAGGGTGACCTGCTCACCGACGATGCAGTGCGAGCCCAGCTGGATCCACGGCTCCCCGAAGACCGTGCCGAGCGGAAACGCGAGCCGCGAGTGCTCGCCCAGCGCGCCGAAGCGGAACCGTCCCGGGTGTTCGGCGGTCACGGAACCCGTGCGCTGCACCCAGGCCCAGCCCGCGTGGACGGCACGCTGCGTGAGGCCGCGACACCAGGATGAGAACGTGTTCTTCTTCGGCACGAGGTCACCGTACTCAGGGTGAGGTGGGGCGATGAGCGACCGGGCCTGTGATCTTCGCCCCACGCGCGTGGCGTACGGTGCCGGTGTCAGCGACGACGAGGAGAAGGCGATGACGCACAAGGCGTTGATCACGGGCATCGGCGGCCGGGAACCGAAGATCGACGGCGAGGCCTTCGTGGCCCCCACCGCCTCGGTGATCGGCGACGTGACGCTGGAGGCGGGGGCGAGCCTCTGGTACGGGGCCGTGGTCCGCGGCGACGTCGAGCGGATCTCCGTCGGCGCGCAGAGCAACATCCAGGACAACTGCACCCTGCACGCCGACCCGGGATTCCCCGTGACGATCGGCGAGCGGGTGTCGGTGGGGCACAACGCGGTGGTGCACGGGGCGACGGTCGAGGACGACTGTCTGATCGGCATGGGCGCGACCGTGTTGAACGGCGCGGTGATCGGCGCGGGATCGCTGGTGGCGGCACAGGCGCTGGTCCCGCAGGGCATGCAGGTGCCGCCGGGTTCACTGGTGGCGGGGGTACCGGCGAAGGTGAGGCGTGAGCTGACGGAGGAGGAGCGTCAGGGCGTAACACTGAACGGCACGCTGTACGCGGATCTGGCGAAGGCGCACAACGAAATCCACGGTTAGAGCAGCGGACCTGGGGGCGCGGGGCTGTATCGATCTGCGGCTCCGCCGCGTGGGCGCGACCAGCCACGGCCGACCCGCGCCCGAAACTACTCGGCAGCCCCTACGGTCTCAGCCTCACGCACCGCGCCCTGCGCCTTCGCGGCCTTGCGCTTGAGCACCAGCATCGACGTGAGCCCGATCAGCACGGCGAGCACCAGCCCCAGCCACGAGAACCGCTTCAGCCACGACTCCGCGACGATCCCCACGTAGTAGATGACGGCCGTCGTACCGCCCGCCCAGAGGATCCCACCGAAAACGTTGGCGATCAGGAACTTCCAGTACGGCATCCGCAGCACACCCGCCAGCGGCCCCGCGAAGATCCGCAGCAGGGCGACGAACCGGCCGAAGAAGACGGCCCACATGCCCCACTTCTCGAAGGACCGCTCCGCCGTGGCGATGTGCCCCTCGCTGAAGTGCCTGGGGAATTTCCTGCCCAGCCAGGCCAGCAGTGGACGACCACCCTTGCGGCCGATCGCGTAGCCGATGGAGTCACCGATGATCGCTCCCGCGCTGGCGCAGGCACCGAGGACGAACGGGTCGATCTCACCGTGCTGGGAGGCGAGCAGCGCGGACGAGACGAGGATGATCTCGCCCGGCAGCGGAATGCCCAGGCTCTCCAGGCCGATGACCAGGCCCACCAGCAGATAGATGCTGACCGCGGGTACGGTCTCGAGCCACTCCTGGACGTGCACCGCCGGTTCCTCCCGTTGTCCTGTGTTCCCGGCGCACGCTCCACACGAGCGTGCGCCGGGGCAGCCTACCCGTTGAGTGAGACGGTGGCGGCGTCCCACAGGTTGCACCGGTGCTCACGGTGCACGGTCGCACTCACGGCGTTACCCCCGGCGGACGCCGTCCGCAGCGAGAGCACCGTCCCCGTACCGCCGGGCATCGAGGGCTGTCCGTCGGCCCGCGGCACTCCTCCGCGGACGAAGGATCCCCAGTACTGGACCATCTGCCGCGCCAGTACCTTCTGCTCGCTGTTCAGCGGGGACCGGAGGCCGAAGTGCTTGAAGAGGTACTGCAACTCGTTGACATGGGTGGCCCCGAAGTCGAAGTCGGTCCCCAGATTGCGCAGTGAGGCGAACGCCGGGGAGGTGCGGTCGGCGAACTCGTACCCGTAGACCGGTCCGCGGCCGGCGAGCACGCCGTCGAGCCTTAGCGCGCTGCACGCGAAGAGCTGGTCGCCGAGGGCCGTGGCATAGCCGATCGTGGGCGTCGGGTACGCCGAGACCGGGTAGCGCCGCAGCGCCTGCTCGCCGAATTCCTCCCGCATGACCGTCGGATATTGCTCGGCCGTGAGGGGAGCCCCGCCGAGGTCGAAGCGGGCGAAGGCGAAGAGCCGGCCCTCGTCCTGGTTCGCCCCGTTCATCACCGGCACCCCGGTGGCGGCACCCTGGGCGAAGGCGTCCGAGGGCTGCGTGGGCAGGAAGCGTCCACCGGCCACCGGACCCCAGTCGAACTCCCCTTGTGCGGCAAGGACTTCGGCGGCCGACTTGCCGCGCAGACAGGCCACCGTCTCGCACCCGAGCTGCCGCACGAACGCGGCTCCCTGGCTCACGGCCGTCTCCCGTGTCCGGGCGGCGCAGTCGTCGTACGCCCCGCTCTCGACGACGCCCGCCCGGAACAGTCCCTTCGCCGTGGGTGAGGCGAGCTGGGTGCAGACCGAGCGGCCGCCCGCGGACTCACCGGCGATGGTGACACGGCCCGCATCGCCGCCGAAGCGTCCGATGTTGGCGCGCACCCAGCGCAGCGCCGTCTGCTGGTCGAGCATGCCGAAGTTGCCGGAGACCCCGTCGCGGGCCTCGTCGTCGAGCCCCGCGGTGGCGAGGAAACCCATCGCACCCAGGCGGTAGTTGACGGTGACCACGACCGTGCCGGTCTGCCGGGCGAAGGTGTCGGGGACGATGTCCTGTCCGGCCCCGGCGGTGAGCCCGCCGCCGTGGAACCAGACCATGACCGCGCGGTGCCCGTTGCCTTCGGGGACGTACACATTGAGGTCGAGGCAGTCCTCGGTGTGCGAGGGCCGCTCGTACCCGGGGTCCCAACTCGACGCCTGCACGCACTTGTTGCCGAAGTCCTGTGCTGTACGCACCCCGTGCCACGGCCGGACCGCTCTCGGTTCCTTCCAGCGGAGCGCGCCGACGGGCGGCTCGGCGTACGGGATGCCGAGGAACTGCCGTCCCTCGGCGGTGACTTCGCCTCGTACCAGACCGGCTTCCGTACGGACCACGGGATCGGACGAGCCGGCTGCCCGAGCGGGTGCGGGCGCCACGAGCGCGGCCGCCAGTGCCGTCAGGGCGACGGCGATCGCCCCGCCCAGCCGACGCGGGGCCGGTCGCCGGGAGACGGTGTCGGTCATGAGCCGTCACTCCTTCGGTGTGCGGGCACGACTTGGTGAACACATCCGGTGAGAAACGCCATGGGCGCGGCGGGAAAACTATGACCGTTGGTGACTCGTGTCAATGCGGTGAAAAAGAAGCGGCCGGATGCCGACAAGAACCGAAGGAGGGGCCGCCTCGACGAGGCGGCCCCTGGGTCAGTGAAGGAGGGATCCGACCGCGGTGACGACGGTTCCCGCCACCGGCACGTCCTGGAGAACGCCCGGGTCCTCGGGTTCGTCCCGGTGGTCGACCTGGGCCGCGCGCGGCTCGTACTCCTCCACCTCGCCCGGAGCGTGGCCGTCGGAGTCATCGGGGCGCACCGGCGCGGCGGTGGGTGACTTCGAGGCGGTGTCCGGGAGTTGGCGATCCCCGTCCTCCTCTTTCTCCCCCTTCTCCTTCGGTTCGCCCTTCTCCGTCTTCTCCGTCCTGTCTTCCTTCTCTTCCGTCTCGCCCTTCTTCCGCGTCTCCGCGGTGGGCGTGTCCGCCGTCTCGAAGAGCCACCCCTGGTCCGCGGAGCCGTCGCGCTCGACCACTACGACGTCGAGGTCCTTGTCGGGTGCGACGACCAGCCCCTTGCCCCAGCGCAGCAGAAGTTCACCGCGGACGGTGAGGTCGTACTGGACCTCACCGGTGTGCACCAGGCATCCGGCGAGGACGACCGAACCGTCGTCGGTGTCGGCGCCGAGGCAGAGCGTGGGATCGGCGAGGCTGCGCAGCAGGCCGTCGTCCTGGTACGACCACTGCTGGGACAGCGCCGAGGAGCAGGCCCCGAGCACCGTCGTGGAGCCGGCCTGGACCTTGTTCCCACGGATGTCGAGGCAGAGGTCGGCGGCGCGGCTGCGGAGTCGGCCCTGGCCGATCTCCACGGGCTCGCTCGCGGAGGCGGCCGACGGGGAACCGTCGGACGAGGGCACCGAGTCGGGGCTGGGCACGGTGTCGTTGCCGCTGGGCGCGCCCCAGGTGACACCGGGGTCGGGGACACCGTTGTCATCGGACCAGCCCTTGGCGACGAGGACGGTCGCGAGCAGAGCGAAGGAGGTCAGACCCACGACCATCGCCGCCTTGGTGTGCCGTCTCGGTGCGGCGACACGCGTGGGCCGGTGCCGGCCGCCGCGCGGACGGGCGGCCGGCGACTGGTTCGAACCGCCGCGGCCGGGCCGGGAGTCGAGATAGCGCCGGGCTCCCCAGCCGAGCACGGTCTCGGCGAGCAGCGCCTCGAGGCCGCCCTCGAAATGGCTGAGCTGTTCGGCAGCGTGCCGGCAGTGGCGGCACTCCATCAGATGCTGCTGCACATCGGGGAGCAGGGCGCCGCCACGGCGAATCGGGACGTCGAGGAGGCGGTTGTAGAAGCGGCAGTCCTTGGAGGGCGCGAGTTCCCGGTGGGCTCGTACACAGCCCTCCCGGAATTGGTCGCGCGCCCGTTCCAACCCGTCCGCCGCCTGGGGGATGTCGACCCCCAGCAGACCGGCCGGTACGGATATGTGCTCGGCCTCGACCTCGACATGCCACAACAGGCATTGCGAGGCACCCGGAAGGGCCCGGAATGCACGCTCGGCGAGCTGCCGCCTTTCAGGGGTGGCGCCCCGCGCGGCACGCAGTCCACGGCCGCCGGTCGTTTTGCCCAGCTCCGGCAGCGCCGCGGAAATGCGGTCCTGTGCGGCCCACTCCTTCACCGTGTCCCGTACGGCGGCCAGGAGCTGGGGCCGCACCGCACCCCCGCCCGCCCGCCCGAGCACCCGGTGGAACGCAGCGGCGGCCACGAGCTCCGCCGAACCGGACGAGGAGGCCAGACAGATGACGGCGTAGTCATGCGCGGCCCGCCAGTGCCGGGCCATCAGCAGCGCGACAGCACGGTCACCGCCCTCGGCACCGCCCAATTGGGCGACGAGATTTCGGTCGGTCTCCCCCGGAGTCGCTCCGGGGCGCGGCGGATAGGGGGGCCTTGGGGGGTAAGGGGATTGCACTGAACCATTTCCTTCCAAGCCGCAGGACGGCATGGCTATTGCGCGTCCGCCGGAAAGCAGGTGCGTGATTGGTGCATACCTATGCCGCGTCAGGTACGGTGCGGTCATTCGGGGCGGTCACTTTCGCACACGTGAAACACAGGAAACAAGAAGTTCGAGTGACCAAAGTTCAAAACGCAGTGAATTCAGATAAGTTACCGGCGGTATCCGCACCCGCATTCGAAGCGCCGAACCGGCCGACCCCAAGTTGTGTGCAAGCAAAGACAGTTGGCACACGAAATCTCCAACTTTCGCAACCCCGGGCCCGACACACAGCGCGCTCCCACGTCTCTCTCTGGAAGCTCTCATTCCCGTCGGCCAGCATGGGCCGCATGATCGTCCCCCACACCCCCACCGACCCCGCGACCCCTTCCCCCGGCGGCCCCGTACGCAAGGCGGTCGTCCCGGCCGCAGGGCTCGGCACGCGCTTCCTGCCCGCGACCAAGGCGACGCCGAAGGAGATGCTCCCGGTCGTCGACAAGCCGGCCATCCAGTACGTCGTGGAGGAGGCGGCCGCGGCCGGCCTCGACGACGTACTGATGATCACCGGTCGCCACAAGCGGGCCATCGAGGACCACTTCGACCACGCCTTCGAGCTGGAGCAGGCCCTCGCGGCGAAGGGCGACACGGTCCGCCTCGACGCCGTACGCGACCCGGCCCGCCTCGCCAACATCCACCACATCCGGCAGGGCGAACCCCTCGGCCTCGGCCACGCGGTGCTGTGCGCCCGTCGGCACGTCGGCGCCGAGCCGTTCGCCGTCCTGCTCGGCGACGACCTCATCGACCCGCGCGAGACACTGCTCAGCCGGATGCTCGACGTCCGCGACGAGCACGGCGGGAGCGTCGTCGCGCTGATGGAGGTGCCCCGCGAACAGATCCATCTCTACGGCTGCGCCGCCGTGGAAAGGACGGACGACGAGGACGTCGTCCGCGTGACCGGGCTCGTGGAGAAGCCGTCGCCCGAGAACGCGCCCAGCACCTACGCGGTCATCGGCCGCTACGTCCTCGACCCCGCGGTCTTCGACACCCTGGAGCGCACCCCGCCCGGCCGCGGCGGCGAGATCCAACTGACCGACGCCCTCCAGGAACTCGCCATGGGCGGCACGGTGCACGGGGTCGTCTTCGAAGGACTGCGCTACGACACCGGCGACAAGGCGGACTACCTGCGCACGGTGGTCCGGCTCGCCTGCGACCGGCCCGACCTGGGGCCCGAATTCCTCGCCTGGCTCAAGGAGTTCGTCACGGCGGCCGAGAGCGGCGGAGCCGAACGCCGGCGGCTCGCGGCCTGATCTCACACCGGGGCCCCGACCGACGGCCGGGGCCTCGTCAGGACGCGCGGCTCAGCCGTTGGGACGCAGCGTCCAGACCACGGTCATCTCACCGGTCACCGCCCCGTCGGCACGGCGGATCTCGATCGCCACCGGGAACTCGGGGCGCTCCCCCGCGTCCAGCTCGGCGACCACGTCGGCGACCGGGCGGCCCAGGGTCGCGGTGGCGGTGACGGCTCCCATCGCGAGCTTCCTGTACGCGATCTCGGCCTTGACGGCGAGCGGCACGGCTCGCGAGAGCTGGTCCCCGAACGCGGCGAGGACGATGGTGCCGCTGGCGGTCTCGCCGAGCGTGAACATCGCGCCGGCGTGCGGGCCGCCCACGTGGTTGTGGTACTCGCCCTGGTCCGGCAGGGACACCACGGCCTTCTCCGGCGTGGTCTCCAGGAACTCGAGGTGCAGGGTCCGGGCCATGGGGACGGTGGCGGACAGCATCTCGCCGATCGACATCTGGTCTGCGCTCATGACGGGCATGTTACCCACGAGTAGCCTGGCATGGCCAGGTCGGTGCGGTGATCGTCGTATCCTTACGCCCCATGTGGCCAGGAGAGCGACCGCCGGGGGGCGGAACGAATCCGCAGCAGGACGCGAACCCCTATCAGCAGCCGGGATATCAGCAACCCAACCCGTACACCGCGCAACCGCCGCCCGCACCGGACGGCGGGAGCCGGCGTACGAGAACCGTCGCCCTCGCCGCGACCGCGGCCGTCGTGGTCGCCGCCCTGGTGACCGGTGCCGTGTTCCTCGGGGGCGGCAGCGACGACGAGGCGGCGCCGGACCCGACGCGTTCCTCGGCGTCGCCGTCCGCGTCCGGCAACCCGCGCACGGCCGACGGTCAGAAGCCGACCGTGGACGGCTGGAAGGCCGTGGTGAACACCGACCTCGGCGTCGCCTTCGACGTTCCGGCGGACTGGGCGCTGGAGTCGAGGGACTGGGTGTCCTACGTCACGGAGGACGACGATCCCGGCGAGACACCGCTGGTCGCCATGAAGGGACCCGCCGTCCTCAAGGCGCAGTGGTGCACCTCGGACGACGACAAGGACGGCACGACCGACGACACCCCGTTGGCGAGCGCCGGATCACGGGGCAACAACGGCGCGCGGAGCACCGAGGAGATCGCCCGCGCCGACTCCGCGGCCTGGGTCTACGGCATGTACACCCAACCGGACAAGAAGAAGGTGACCACCGCGACGGCCACCTCCTTCACCACCGCGTCGGGCCTGACCGGCAGCGTCGCCACCTCGGAGTCCTCCGGGGTCGAGCGGCAGGACAAGTGCGACACGGACGGCAAGGCGACGACCTTCGCCTTCAAGAACGCCGAGGGTGACTTCGCGTCGTGGTCGTTCTTCGGCGCCGCGGGCGTCGACGAGGAGGTTCCGCAGGCCACGGTCGAGAAGATCCTGAGCACGGTACGCGTGTTCACGCCCGAGGAGTCCTGACTTGCTACGTCCCTGACAAGGGGCGGTGACCGAATCGATGCACCGGCGCCACTAAGGTGACTGCCCATGTGGCCAGGACAGCAGCCGCCCGGGGGCGAGCAGAACCCGCAGGACCAGAACAACCCGTACCAGCAGCCGGGGTACCAGCAACCCAATCCGTACCAACAACCCGGCTATCAGCAGGCCAACCCCTACGGGCAGCAGCCCCAGTGGGACACGCCCCAGCCACCGCAGCCCGGAGGTCCCGGCGGCGGTGGCAGCCGTACGAAGATCACGGCGATCGTGGCCGCCCTGGCCGTCGTCGTGGCCGCCGGTGTGACCGGCTTCCTCGTGCTGGGCGGTGACAAGGACGACGAGGCGGACGGCGGCTCGGACAAGCAGACCGGCCGGTCCGCGCCCGCGTCGAAGTCCGCCTCGACCGATCCCTCCGCGTCGGCCTCCGGCTCGGACGACAACCCGCGGGGCGGCGAGGAGGAGAAGGCGACGATCGACGGCTGGAAGGTCGTCATCAACCCCAAGTGGGGCACCGCCTTCGACGTCCCGGCGGACTGGCAGGTCGAGTCTCCGGGCATGATCATCGGCTTCGAGGAGGACGACGCCAAGGCCGGCGACAAGCCCATCATCACCATGTCGGCGCCGGCGTACCTCAAGGAACAGTGGTGCACCTCCGACGACGACAAGGACGGTGACAAGGAGGAGACCGCCCTCGCCACCGCGGGCACCAAGGGCGCCAACGGAGCCAAGGACACCGACGAGGTCGCCCTCAACCAGGTCGCGTGGTGGGTGTACGGCGGCTACACGCAGCCGGACAAGAAGAGCATCGCCCTCGACGAGAAGGCCAAGGCGTTCACGACGACGTCGGGCGTCGAGGGCAGCATCGCCTGGGCCCGTTCGAAGAACACGCCCCAGAAGGGCAAGTGCGCGAGCGACGGCAAGGCGGTCACGTTCGGGTTCAAGAACTCCGCCGGTGACTTCGTGGCGTTCAGCCTGTACGGGGCCACGGGCGTCGACGAGGAGCTCCCGGACGCCACGATCACGAAGATCCTGAGCACGGTCCGGCTGCACGGCGAGCCGACGGGCTGAGCCGTGGGGAGGCCGGCCGCTTGCCGGATGTGCACGGCACCGGCCTCCCCGCCCCCCTAGGGTTGTCGGCCATGTGGCCAGAACAGCAGCCGCCCGGGGGCGAGCAGAACCCGCACAACCCGTACCAGCAGCCCGGGTACCAGCAACCCAATCCGTACCAACAACCCGGCTATCAGCAGGCCAACCCCTACGGGCAGCAGCCCCAGTGGGACATACCCCGGCCACCGCAGCCCGGAGGTCCCGGCGGCGGTGGCAGCCGTACGAAGATCACGGCGATCGTGGCCGCCCTGGCCGTCGTCGTGGCCGCCGGTGTGACCGGCTTCCTCGTCCTGGGCGGTGACAAGGACGACAAGGCGGACGGCGGCGGCGACCCGACCCCGACCGCCACGACCCCTGCGCCCACCTCGGCGAGCCCGAGCACCGGGGACGATCCGCGGGGCGGTGACGGGGCGAAAGCGACCGTCGACGGCTGGAAGGTCGTGGTCAACCCGAAGTGGGGCACCGCCTTCGACGTCCCGGCGGACTGGCAGGTCGAGTCGCCCGGCGTGTTCATCGGCTACGAGGACGAGAAGAAGGGCGACGGCTCGGCCCTCATCGGCATGTCCGCACCGGCCTACGTCCAGGAGAAGTGGTGCACCTCCGACTCCGACAAGGACGGCACCACCAGCGACAAGGCGCTCGGCACGGCCGGCACCAAGGGCCAGAACGGCGCCAAGAACACCGCCGACGTCGCCCGCAACGACTCGGCCTGGTGGGTGTTCGGCGGATACACCGACCAGAAGGACGCCTCCAAGAAACTGCTCACCATCGGCAAGGCGAAGGCGTACACCACGGCCTCGGGCATCGAGGGCAGCGTCGCCACGACCTACTCGACGGGTGTGCCGAAGACGGACAAGTGCGACACGAACGGCAAGGCGACCACGTTCGCGTTCAAGAACTCCACGGGTGACTTCGTCTCCTGGACCTTCCACGGGGTCAAGGGCACCGGTGACGAGGTGCCGGACGCGACGGTCCAGAAGATCCTCGGCACGGTCCGGCTGCACGGCGAACCCACGGGCTGACCAGCAGGTCAAAGGCCGGGAATCGGTTTGGCAAGTCGGGGGCGGTACGGGGATAGTCGGCCGGTGACCTCCGCCGACGCCCCGATACGCCGCCGCAGACCCGACTGGGCCGGCCGCAACTACAGCCTGCTGACCGCCTCGGCGGTCGTCACCAACCTCGGCAGCCACGGCGCGCTGATCGCCGCCGCGTTCGCCGTCCTGGAGACCGGTGGCGACGGCGGTGACGTGGGACTCGTGGCCGCCGCGCGGACGCTGCCGCTGGTGGTGTTCCTGCTGATCGGCGGCGCGATCGCGGACCGGCTCCCCCGGCACCGGGTGATGGTCGCGGCGAACGCCCTCAACTGTGTGTCGCAGGGCGTCTTCGCGGTGCTCGTCCTCGCCGGGGATCCGCAGCTGTGGCAGATGATGCTGCTCACCGCGCTGGGCGGCACCGGCCAGGCGTTCTTCAGCCCGGCGGCCGAGGGCATGCTGATGTCCTCGGTCTCCGGCGAGCAGGTGAGCCGGGCCTTCGCGGTGTTCCGGATGGCGATGCAGGGTGCGACCGTGGGCGGGGCCGCGCTGGGCGGTGCGATGGTCGCCGCGATCGGCCCGGGCTGGGTGCTGGCGGCGGACGCGGTGGCGTTCGCGGTGGCCGGAGCCCTGCGCTCCTTCCTGGACGTGAGCCATATCGCGCCACGCACGCCGGGCGACGGCCTGCTCGCCGACCTCCGGGAGGGCTGGCAGGAGTTCAGCAGCCGGCCGTGGCTGTGGGGCATCGTCGTACAGTTCTCGATCGCGAACGCGGTCGTGGCCGCCGCCGACGCGGTCTACGGCCCGCTGGTCGCCCGCGACCATCTGGGCGGGGCGGGCCCCTGGGGCCTGGCCCTGGGCTTCTTCGGCGCGGGCACGGTCGCCGGCGCCCTGCTCATGACCCGCTGGAAGCCACGCCGCCTGCTGCTCTGGGGCACCCTCGGTGTCTTCCCCCTGGCCCTCCCCTCGGCCGCCCTCGCGGTGCCCACGTCGGCCGGGGTCCTGTGCGCGGTGATGTTCCTCACCGGCGTGACGGTGGAGGTCTTCGGGGTGAGCTGGATGACCGCCCTCCATCAGGAGATCCCGGAGAACAAGCTCTCCCGGGTCTCGGCCTACGACTGGTTCGGCTCCGTCGCCATGGTGCCGCTGGCGACCGCGCTGGCCGGTCCCGCGGAGTCGGCGTTCGGCCGTTCCAACGCGCTGTGGGGCTGCGCGGCGCTGGTCGTGGTGGTGACCGCGGCGGTGCTGTGCGTACCGGACGTGCGGAACCTCGGGCGGCGCAGCAAGCCGGTGGCACAGTCCGCGGCAGTCGACTCAGCCGACTCAGCCGATGCCGAACGCCCCGTCGGGGGGCTCGGGTGACGGCACGGCGTCCTCGTCCCGCACGGGCCGCGCACCGCCGGTGAAGTCCCGCAGGGCGGCCCCGTGCTCGACACGGGCGGGGAAGGCGTCGGAGGCGGTGAGCCGGGCGACCGCGGCCGTGTCGAAGGGCTTCCGGGCGGCGACCACCACGGCGTTCCCGAACCGCCGGCCCCGCAGGACCCCCGGCTCGGCGATCAGCGCGAGCTCCGGGAACACCGTGCCCAGGGTGGCCAGTTGGGACCGCAGGAAGGCGAAGGGCGCCGCGTCGGCGAGGTTGGCCAGGTAGACGCCCCCGTCCCGCAGCACCCGGTCGGCCTCCCGGACGTAGCCGAGGGACGTGAGGTGCGCGGGCACCCGCGAGCCTCCGAAGACATCGGCGACCAGCACGTCCGCGGAGTCGGCCGGAGCCGCCTCCAGCCACGCCCGCGCATCGGCGCCGTGCAGGGCGATCGAGGCCCCGTCGGGCAGCGGCAGATGCTCCGCGACCAACCGCAACAGCTCCTGATCGGCCTCGACGACATCCTGCCGGGACCCGGGCCGGGTGGCGGCGAGGTAGCGCGGCAACGTCAGCGCCCCGCCCCCGAGGTGCAGCGCGTCCAGGGGCCGCCCGGCCTCCGCGACGGTGTCCAGCACATGCCCGAGCCGACGGGCGTACTCGAACTCCAGATGCGTCGGCTCGTCCAGATCGACGTACGACTGAGGCGCCCCGTCGACGGTGAGCAGCCAGGCCCGCGCACGGTCGACGTCGGGCATGAGTTTGGCGAACCCGTGATCGACGGCACGGGCGACGGGGATCGGCTCGGTCACCCCGTCATTGTGCCGGTGACCGTTCTGTCCCGCGCCGGCAGGGACGTGCCCCGAAGGGGCGGGGAACTGCGCGGCCGGCCACAACGGCCCCGCAGTCCCCCACCGACGTCAGCCACCCTCACTCGACGGCTGTCACGGTCCCCGCGCCGACGGTCCGGCCACCCTCACGGATGGCGAATCCGAGCCCGGGCTCCAGAGGCACCTCACGCCCCAGCTCAACGGTCATCCCGACCGTCTCCCCCGGCCGCGCGACAGCCACCTCACCCAGGTCGACGTCCCCCACCACATCCGCCGTACGGATGTAGAACTGGGGCCGGTACCCCGTCGACACCGGCGTCGTCCGACCGCCCTCACGCGCGGACAGCACATACACCTGCGCCGAGAACCGCCGTCGCGGCTCCACGCTGCCCGGCGCGGCCACCACATGCCCACGCCGTACGGCGTCCCGGGGGACGCCCCGCAGCAGCAGCGCCACGTTGTCGCCGGCCTGCGCCTCGTCCATGGGCTTGCCGAAGGTCTCGAGCCCGGTGACGACGGTCTCGACCTCCGCCCCGAGCACTTCGACCCGGTCGCCCACCCGGACCGTGCCCCGCTCCACCGCACCGGTGACGACCGTCCCGCGGCCGGTGATCGTGAGCACGTTCTCCACCGGCAACAGGAACGGCGCGTCCAAGTACCGCTCCGGCATGGGCACATACGTGTCCACCGCGTCGAGCAGCGCGTCGATGGACGCCGTCCACCGCGGGTCGCCCTGGAGCGCCTTGAGCCCGGAGACCCGTACGACAGGCACCGCGTCGCCGCCGTACCCGTGCGTGGTGAGCAGGTCACGGACCTCCAGCTCGACGAGTTCCACGAGCTCGTCGTCCGCCGCGTCCGCCTTGTTCAGCGCGACGACCACGTGGTCCACGCCCACCTGCCGGGCGAGCAGCACGTGTTCGGCGGTCTGCGGCATGATCCCGTCGAGCGCGGAGACGACGAGGATCGCCCCGTCGAGCTGTGCGGCGCCGGTGACCATGTTCTTGACGTAGTCGGCGTGGCCCGGCATGTCCACGTGCGCGTAGTGCCGGGTGTCGGTCTCGTACTCGACGTGCGCGATGTTGATGGTGATGCCGCGCGCGGCCTCCTCCGGGGCCCGGTCGATGCGGTCGAACGGGACGAAAGTGCCGGTGCCGCGGTCGGCGAGGACCTTGGTGATGGCGGCGGTCAGGGTGGTCTTGCCGTGGTCGACGTGGCCCATGGTGCCGATGTTGAGATGCGGTTTGGTCCGCACGTATGCCGTCTTGGGCATGGCGATTCCTCGAAGCCTCTTCGTTGGTGTCGGGGACCCCGGGGAACTGGCCGACCCTCCCCCTGCGGGGTCCGCCGGACAATCCGGAGAGGGTCAGCTTCGGGCGCCGTCGACAGCAGCCAGGAGGATTTCAACGGCAGCCTTCGGTGCATCCGCGACTGCGGATGCTGCGAAGAGGAAGGCGTGCCGGAACATGAGGCCGATCATTGCCGACGCCCGGCTCGGCGTCGAATGGTTTTTCGAGCTACGGGACGTCAGGCGCCGATGTTCTTGAGTGCTTCCCGCACCGACAGCGGCGCGAAGCGGCCCTTCTCCCTGGCGAGGAAGGCCCGTACGGCCTCCGGGTCGGTCTTGGCGTACTCGCGCAGCGCCCAGCCGATCGCCTTGCGGATGAAGAAGTCGGGGTGCCCGGACTGACGCAGGCAGTACGTGAAGAGGCGGTCTGCGTCGGTGTGTTCCTTGTAACGCAGTTGGTGGAGCAGGGCGGTGCGGGCGATCCACAGGTCGTCGTCCACGATCCAGGCGTCCATGTCGGCCGTGAGCTTCGGGTCGGCGGTCACCATCGCGCCGACGACGTGCGCGGCGAGCAGGTCGACGGTGTCCCACCAGGGGACCGTGGAGACGAGGTGCCGGGCCACCGGCAGGAAACCGGACGGGAGCACGCGCGCGTGGCGGCGCAGATAGTCGACGGCGAAGTACTGGTACTCGCGCTCGGGCAGCTCCCAGCAGCGCAGGGCGATCGCGGTGCAGTCGGCCTCGTCGGGGCGGGGCGCGCCCTCCAGGACGGTGCGGGACAGCGAGCGGCGCACGGGCGTGGTGAGGCCGAGGAAGGGGGCGACGTCCTTCATGTACGCGCGCATGGGCCCGGCCCGCTCGGGGTCGGCCGCGGCGCCGTAGACGGCGGTGAGCCGCCCCAGGACGGTGTCCGCAAGGGTGCTCTGCGGCAGTGAGGGAGATCCCACACCTGTGACGCTCATGAGACGAACCATACGGCGATCACACACATTGGTCGGTTAGTGTCACCGGATGCTCGATGCCACCACCCGCTCTGGGGGCACCGCCACGGCCGCTCCCCCGGCCACCGCCACGGAGCTCGCCCTCGCGGCACCCGTCACGGCCGGCCTCGCCGCCCGCTTCTCGAGAGTGCTGCTCTCGCCCTGGTCGCGGCTGTCCCTGCTCGTCGCGCTCCTCGTGGCGGCCGGGTCGACCGTGCTGCTCCTGGAGCCACAGCGGCTACTGGCCGACGGCTGGCCACCGGAGCTCGGCGGAGCCGCGGCCGCCCTGGTGTACGCGGTGGCGTACGGGCTGTGCTCGGTGGCGTTCGTGCCACGCCCGCTGCTGAACCTGGCCGCAGGCGCTCTCTTCGGCTCGCAGCTGGGCCTCGGCGCCGCACTGGCGGGCACGGTGCTCGGCGCCGGCATCGCCTTCACGCTGGGCCGGGTACTGGGCCAGGACGCCCTCCGCCCGCTGCTGCGCGGTCGTCTGCTGCAGGGCGCGGACGGCCAGCTCAGCCGCCACGGTTTCCGCTCGATGCTGGCGATCCGGCTGTTCCCCGGCGTCCCGTTCGCCGCCGCCAACTACTGCGCCGCGGTCTCGCGCATGGGCTACGTGCCGTTCCTGCTGGCGACGGCGCTCGGCTCCATCCCGAACACCGCCGCGTACGTCGTGGCAGGGGCCCGCGCGTCGACACCGACGTCCCCGGCGTTCCTGATCGCGATGGCGACGATCGCGGTCCCGGCGCTGGTGGGAGCGGTGGTGGCGTGGCGCAAGCGCCATCATCTGCGGGGCCGCTGACGCGCCCCTTCAGGGGCGCGGGGAACTGTGCGACCAGCCCTCACCGACCGGCAGCCGCCTACACACCTTCAAGCACCATGGCGTTGGCGAGCCCACCCGCCTCACACATGGTCTGCAAGGCATAGCGAGCGCCCCGTTCTCGCATGGCATGCACAAGCGTCGTCGTGAGCCGCGTACCGCTCGCCCCCAACGGGTGCCCGATCGCGATGGCGCCCCCGTGCACATTGACCTTGTCCAGGTCCGCACCGGTCTCCTGCCGCCACGCCAGCACCACGCTGGAGAACGCCTCGTTGACCTCGAACAGGTCGATGTCGTCCAGGGTCAGTGAAGCCCTCCGCAACACCTTCTCCGTGGCCGGGACGACGCCGGTGAGCATGAGCATCGGATCGGACCCGGTGACGGCGAAACTGTGCAGCCGGGCCAGCGGCCGCAGGCCGAGCCGGGCCGCGGTCTCGCTCGACGTGATCAGCACAGCCGACGCGCCGTCGTTGATCGGGCTCGCGTTGCCCGCCGTGACGTTCCACTCGATCTGCGGGAAGCGCTCGGCGAAGGCCGGGTCGTAGTACGCGGGCTTGAGCCCGGCGAGGACCTCGGCCGTGCTGGACGGCCGTACGCACTCGTCGCGCGCCACGCCCTCCAACGGCGCGACCTCCGCGTCGAACAGCCCCTTCTCCCAGGCCTCGGCCGCCTTGAGATGGGACGACACCGCGAACGCGTCCATCTGCTCGCGCGCGATCGACCACTTCGCCGCGATGAGCTCGGCGCTGATGCCCTGCGGGACGAGCCCTTCCGGGTAGCGCTCGGCGACACCGGGGCCGAAGGGGTCCTTGCCGGGCGGCACGTTGGACCACATCGGCACCCGGCTCATCGACTCGACGCCACACGCCACGACGAGGTCGTACGCGCCGGACATGACGCCCTGGGCCGCGAAGTGCACGGCCTGCTGGGAGGAGCCGCACTGGCGGTCCACGGTGGTCGCCGGGACCGTCTCCGGGAAGCCTGCCGACAGGAGGGCGTAGCGGGTGGTGTTCATGGCCTGTTCGCCGACCTGGTCGACGGTACCGCCGATGACGTCGTCGATGAGGGCCGGGTCGACGCCGGAACGCTCGACGAGGGTGCGCAGGGTGTGGGCGAGGAGCTCGACGGGGTGGACGTGCGCGAGGGCACCGTTCGGCTTGCCCTTGCCTATCGGGGTGCGTACGGCTTCGACGATGACTGCGTCACGCATGGACGGCCTCCAGCACTGGGAATTCGGGCACTACCGGTCAGTAGGAAATCCGAACTCACCATAACTCTGTGAGTTGGAAATTCAAACCCTCCTCTAGAATCGGCACCATGGCCGCCACCAAACACCCGCGCCCCTGCTCCATCGCCGACACCCTGGCGCTCGTCGGCGAGAAGTACTCGCTGCTCGTCCTGCGCGAGGTCTGCCTCGGCAACGGTCGCTTCGACCAGCTGGTGCGCAACATCGGCGCCCCGCGCGACGTCCTCGCCACGCGTCTGCGCCGGCTCGTCGACGCCGGGATCCTCACCAAGAGGGCCTACAGCGAGCGGCCGCAGCGCTTCGAGTACCGGCCCACCCCGGCGGGACTCGAACTGGAGCCGGTCCTGATCACCCTCATGGCCTGGGGCGACCGCCACCTCCGCAACGACGACGACCGCCCCATGGTGGTCGAGCACGTCTGCGGCAACGAACTGGCCCCGGTCGTCACCTGCACGGCATGCGGCGAGCAGGTCCGTCACGAGGACCTGACGGCCCATCCACAGGCGGCCGGCTGGACCGTGACGGGGCCTGCGGCGGCGTAGAGACGCAACGACTGATCAACGGTGCGCGCGGCAGAACGCACGGACCGCCCGGTTGAACTCCGCCGGCCGCTCCAGGTTGCTCATGTGCCCCGCACCCGGGATCACCACGAGCTCGGCCCCCGGAATCGCGTCACGGAAGGCATGGGCGACGCTGAGCGGTGAACGCACGTCCAGCTCCCCCCACAGCAGCAGCGTCGGCACCGATATGCGCGGCAGCAGGTCGTTCTGGTCGGTCCCGGCCATCATGAACAGCTGCGCACCGAGCGTCTCCGGCCGTACGTCGCGTGCCATGGCGTCGAGCAGCGGCACGTACTCGGCGGGCGGTTCCCCGGCGAACAGACCCGGGAGCCTCGGATCGAACTGCTCGCGGGGCACGGCGAGCATCCGCTGCGCCCCTTCGACCCGGGCCGCCACCTCTCCCGCGGGCAGGGAGCCCTTCCAGCCGGCATAGGTGTCGACCAGCAGCAATGTCCTGACGACCGCCGGATGACGGCGGTACAGCTCCAGTACGACCGTCCCGCCCCAGGAGAGACCGGCGACATGGGCCGGGCCGAGCCGCAGCTCCTCGATCAGCGCGGCGAGGGAGTCGGCGTAGTCCGCGAGGCCGAACCCGGGAGGGATGCCGGAGGAACGTCCGGACCCCGGCTCGTCCCAGGCCACGACCGTGAACTCGTCCGCCAGTCCGGTGAGCTGTGGCTGCCACATACGGGCGTAGACGCCCGCGCCGTGCACGAGGACCAGCAGGGGGCCCTGGCCGACGCGGTCGTAGGCGATCTCGAGCCCGCCCACCTGCACCGTGGCCATGACTCCAGGCTAGACGCCCCCGCGAGCGGTGTCCCGTCGACCGGAGCGCGGTTCAGCCGCCCTTGTAGACGTCCAGCCGCCCGCACATCCCGAACCTGCCGTGCTCCGAGGGCTGTTCGGACCGTACGACGGCGTCGGCGAGGTGGGAGAGGTCGCCCTGTTCGAGGCGGTCGAGCTGCTCCCCCGTCGCCGCGGCGGCGGCCGCCGCACCGTTGCGCCAGCGCTCCCGCCACTCGGCCAGTCGCGGCCGTACGAGCGCGGCGGCCGCGCGATGGAAGTCGGCCAGCCCCTCGGGAGCCTCCCGCAGCACCCGATACCCCTCCAGGGCGAGGTCGCGGCGGGCCCGTGCGGCGCGTTCCCGTGCGGCCTCGGGCGCGTCCGCGGGGATGGCGGTCGCGGCGGCGTACGTCTGCGGGTCGGTCAGGTACTCCGGGGGCAGCGTGAGCACCGCGTCCCCCGCCTCCGGCAGCCCGCTGTTCTGCATCAGGACGGTGATGCGCAGATCGTCGTCGTTGACCAGCCGGTGGACGGTGCCCGGCGTGAACCGGGCGACCGTGCCGGGTACGAGGGGCGTGACCTCGTACCCGGACGTCGTGAGGGTCTGCACCGAACCCCGGCCGCCGGTGACGACGTACGCCTCCGAACAGGTCAGGTGCATATGGGGGGTTCCGCCGGAGGCGCCGTCGGCGGCGGGCCAGTCGTACACGCACAGATGCGAGACGGCGACCCCGCCGGGCAGTCCCTCGAAGGCGGTCACCACGGGTGTGCCTCCAGGTACTTGGCGATCTCCTCCCGCTGCCAGGCACCGTCGGCGACGACGACGCGGTAGCGGCGGGTGAGGGTGTCGCCGGGGGCGAGTTCGAGTTCGTCGTAGAAGGCCCACGAGGGGGCCACGCCGGCGAACGGCTCGTTGCGGACGAACCAGTGGGCCGGGTGGGCGCCTTCGGCGCCGAGGTGGTCGTTCTCCGGGGCGTGCTCGAAGACGAGGGTGGCGTGGCCGTCCGTGCCGTCGTGCTCGCCGGACAGGGCCAGCCAGGGGGCCTGCGCGCCGAGCAGGCCGGGGCCCTCCGCGTCCGGCGCGATGATGCGGCCGTCGCGGAAGGCGCGCGGGCCGCGCCAGAACAGGCCCGTGTACCCGGCGAGTTCGCGTCCGGCGGTGGTGGGGCTGCCGAAGACCAGCGGCTCGTCGCGCCGGTTGGTGATGGCGCTCGTCCAGGTCAGCGCCCAGGATCCGCACTCCTGGTCCACGTCGTGGATCTCGATCCGGCGCTGCTCCTCGGCCCACAGTTCGCCGCTGTACGGGTGCCAGGTCAGCCGTTCGGCGATGACGACCCGGTCGTCGTGGGCGGAGACCTCGTCGAAGCCGACGTGAGCCATCGAGCCGACGCGCTCGGGGAGTTCGAGGTAGCCCTCGCCGTGCACGTACGAATTGCCGCCCCACAGGTTGGCGCCCGACAGGTGCGAGGCGGTCAGGGACAGGCCCTTGTGCCAGCGGTGGTCGTTGGGCCGGTAGTCGGTGACGACGTCGCCGGCCAGGGTCCGCAGCGGGTGGATGTACGGCTTGGGGGCCTCCCAGGCCGCCTCCGGACGGTAGACGTAGGAAAGCAGCTCCACGCCGGTGGCGGGGTCGGTCACGGTGACGCGGTCGCCGTGCGCGTGGACGATGCGCAGCCCGGTCATACGGGCACCTCCTCGCTGACGACGGGGGCCCAGCCGGGCGCGTTCCCGTGCATGGCCGTGTAGAACGGGTCGCCCGGGCCGATCTCGCCCGCCCTCACCGTGACGTCCGTGAACGCCGACTTGTACAGCGCGGCGATCAGCTCCAGGCTGCCACGTCCGTCGGCACCGCTGCTGCGCGGCCGCTCCCCGGCGCGCATGCTGGCGACCAGCTCGCGCAGCTGCTCCGTGTGCGAACTGGGCACGTCCGCGCCGAAGTCCCGCCAGGCGGCGGTCTGCTCGTCCGGTACGCCGGGCGCCGGGGTGATGGTCCAGTTCTCGTTGCTGTGACCGTACAGATGGGTGAGCTCGACGGTCGCGCGCTCGCAGTCGATGCGGATGCGGCTGACCTCGTCGGGGCTCAGCACGCTGTTCACGACGGTCGCCAGCGCGCCGTTCTCGAAGCGGACCAGCGCGGTGGAGACGTCCTCGGTCTGTACGTCGTGCACCAGCCGCCCGGCCATGGCGCGCACCTCGCTCCAGGGACCGAGCAGGTCGAGGAGGAGGTCCATCTGATGGATGCCGTGGCCCATCGCCGGGCCACCGCCCTCGGTCTCCCAGCGGCCACGCCAGGGCACGGCGTAGTACGCGGTGTCGCGGTACCAGGTGGTCTGGCAGTGCGCGACGAGCGGGCGGCCCAGGTCCTGCCCGTCGAGCAGCCGGCGCACATGCCGGGTGCCGGAGCCGAAGCGGTGCTGGAAGACGATCGAGGCGTACGGGCCGCCTTCCTTGCCCTCCTCCGCCTCCACGGCGTCGAAGTCGGCGAGGGTCGGCACCGGCGGCTTCTCGCACCACACCCAGGCCCCGGCACGCAGCGCGGCGACGGTCTGGTCGCGGTGCAGGGTCGGCGGGGTGCAGATGCTGACGAGGTCGGGGCGCTGCTCGCGCAGCATGCGGTCGAGGTCGGTGTAGCCGTGCGGGACACCGCCCGCCGCGCAGAACTCCTCGACGGCCTTGGCATCGATGTCAACCGCCGCGACCACCTCGACCTCGCCCTCCTCGGCGAGTGCGCCGAGCGCGGTCAGGTGGGAGCCCCGGGCGATGGCGCCGGTACCGATGACGGCTGCCCGGATGCGGCGGCCGTCGTAGGGAGTGGTGGGTGACATGGACGCGATCAGCACTCCTCGAACGAACGGCGGACAGCGCCGACACCTGCCATAGGAGCAGCAAGCGCTTTCTCTCCGCAGCAACCTAAGCGGCCGCACCCTGGCCGGTCAACAGCGCGCATGCCCTGCTCACCGGCGCTCGGCCCGCACCCCGTGCCAGGCCTGTCGTCCGAGGCCGCTAGGCTGCCCTCCACACCTGTGATCACCGCGCCCGGACGGCTCGGTGTGCCCGTCGCTCCTCCTCCGATCAGCGCTTGGACTCCCTACCTTCATGTCTTGGTTTGAATCCTTCATCCTCGGACTCGTCCAGGGGCTGACCGAGTTCCTCCCCGTGTCCTCCAGTGCGCATCTGCGCCTGACCGCGGCGTTCGCCGAATGGGAGGACCCCGGTGCGGCCTTCACGGCGATCACGCAGATCGGCACCGAGGCAGCCGTACTGATCTACTTCCGCAAGGACATCGGGCGGATCATCTCGGCGTGGACCAGATCGCTGTTCAACAAGGAGTTGCGGAGCGACCACGACGCCCAGATGGGCTGGCTGGTGATCGTCGGCTCGATCCCCATCGGTGTACTCGGCGTGACACTGAAGGACCAGATCGAGGGGCCGTTCCGCGATCTGCGGATCACGGCGACGATGCTGATCGTGGTGGGCATCATCATCGGCATCGCCGACCGGATGGCGGCCCGCGACGAGACCGGCGGCAAGCACCGCGCGGCCAAGCAGCGCAAGGGCCTGGAGGACCTGGGCGTACGGGACGGCCTGATCTTCGGCCTCTGCCAGGCCTGCGCCCTCGTCCCGGGCGTCTCCCGCTCCGGCGCCACGATCAGCGGCGGCCTCTTCATGGGCTACAAGCGCGAGTCCGCGGCCCGCTACTCCTTCCTCCTCGCCATCCCCGCGGTCCTCGCGTCCGGCCTCTTCGAGACCAAGGACGCGATGGAGGGCGGCCATGTCGACTGGCCCCAGACGATCTTCGCGACGATCATCGCGTTCGTCGTCGGATACGTGGTCATCGCGTGGTTCATGAAGTTCATCTCGACCAAGAGCTTCATGCCGTTCGTCTGGTACCGCATCGCGCTCGGCATCGTGATCATCCTGCTGGTGACTTTCGGCGGGCTGAGCCCGCACGCCGCGGAGTCGGCCGGCTGACACCTACGACAGCGGAGTCAACACGTTCACACAGCGAACACCGTGACCCATCACATACGTTGTGTGTAGCCGTTCGGTAGCGCAGTGTCAGTTCCTGCCCTTAGGCTTGTCCGCATGCCCCCCTATTCCGTGGCCTCTGGTTCCGTGCGGTCTGCTGCCGAAGTGAACGAGCAGATCCGTGCGCTGTGGATGCGGGCAGGCGGATCACTGTCGGCCCAGGAGCGCAAGGAATACGAGCTGTTGGTGGTCGAGTGGGCGGCCGCGATCCGGGGGACCGTCATCAAGGCGGCCTGAACCAAGGCCTGCGGCTCAGTCGTTGGCGGGACCGTAGCGGAGGACACCGTCGTGGGGCACCAGATACCCCACGCCCCGCTTCTCCGGCAGCTCACCGGCCAGTGACGCCGCGTCGATGCATCCGGAGACCTCCCATCCGACGGCGGCACAACTGAAGGCCGCGCTGCGGAACGCCTCGATGGCGATGGCGGCCAGCCAGTCGTCGATCAGCGCGGAGCGGTAGAAGGGCCGACCGTCCCAGTAGGCGACTCCGGCGGCGTCCAGCGCACTCTCCGGCACATAGAAGTCCAGCCAGTCACTGCTGTCGTCACCACCACGGACCGTCATGACTCCGCACGCCGCGAGGTCCCCTGTGGGCAACCGGACGCGGCCGCGGAGATGCCCGAACTCCTCCAGCGAGGCGACCGTGCAGGGCACGGCCTCCTGTTCCTCCGGCTCCCGGTCCCCGTGTCCGTAGCACCCCTGCACATCCGCCGCCGCCCACACCGCGCCCAGGACGGCCTGAAGGCCCGCGTCATCCGTCGAGCCGACCTCGATGGCCAACTCGTAGAAGCCCTGGGCCCAGAACTGGTGGCGGAACGAAGCGGCATGCGTCATCGCACGATGATCCCTCACGGGTCGCCGAAGCGCCTCCTAAGATCCACCCCATGAAGCATCTCGACAGCGTCCCCCCGCGCCAGGGCCTCGTCATCTTCCTGAACGGCACCTCCAGTTCGGGCAAGTCGAGCATCGCGACCGAGCTGCTGTCGATCCTCGACGAACCCTGGTTCCACATGCCCGTGGACGCGTTCCACGCCATGCGGTCGAGTGCCCCCGTGCCGCCGGACCAGGTGGGCACCCTCCTGCACCGCACCTGGCAGGGCTTCCACCGCGCGGTCGCGGGGATGGCGGCCGCGGGGAACAACGTCGTCGTCGACCATGTGCTGAGCGCCCGGTGGCGACTCGACGACTGCCTGTCGCTGTTCGCACCCCGCGGCGTGGTGTTCGTCGGCGTGCACTGCCCGCCCCTGGAGCTGGCGCGCCGGGAGGGTGAGCGGGGCGACCGGCCGCCCGGGCTCGCGGCCGGCCAACTGGCGCAAGTGCATTCCCACGGGATCTACGACGTCGAGTGCGACACCGACAGCGCCACCCCGAGGGAATGCGCCCTGCGCATCAAGGAGTTCCTGCCGGACCGCCCGACACCGACGGCGTTCGAGCGGTTGCGCGCGCTGCTCTGACCCGCCGGATCACCCGTCCAGCAGGGCGCAGGCCTCGCGGAAGTCGTCATGGGCCTGCCCGTACTGTTTGGCCGCGACCAGGAACATGGAACGGTCCGTCAAGGCCCGGCCCAGTTCCTCCCGTTCGGCGAGACGGCGGGCGAGGGTCACCCTCTCGTCGAAGACGGGGCGCAGCGGCTTCAGGATGCGGTAGTTGCGGTGCTCCCGGTGCACGGCGGTGCGGATGGTCAGCCTGCGGTGCAGGGCGACCAGTTCGGGGAGGGAGGCGGACGGGTCCTGCCGTAGCGCCTCGACCTGGTCTTCGAGAGGACCCAGCCCTTCGAAGTACGCCTGTGTGACATCGGGCGACCACTGAAGAAGTGCCGAACCGAACGCCGGCACCGGCGCGTCCGCGGACGGTGCGGGCTCCGCCGACCGGCCCGACAGGGCCAACAGCGTGCTCCACCACGAAAGGATGTTGCTCCAGCTCCTGGGTTCCCCTGTGAGGTCCAGCTCGGCCAGGTACGCGAGGGCCTCCCGCCGGGCCGCGCCGGCCTCACCGCGACGCATGCGGCCGAACACGAGTTCCTGCCGGTGGCGACCACATGGGCGGCCGACGACCTCGACGAGCAGGCGATGCCATCAGCCGCCACCCGGCCCGCCACCCGAATGTCACCGCACGCCTCTTGGCCCCGCCCGCCCCGTGCCCAACACTGAGCCGATGACGCAGCGTGTGGAGCTCGCCACCGTGATGGACCGGCTGGCCGTCGACGAACTGATCACCGAGTACGCAGTGGCCGTGGACGACGGCGACTGGGAGGGGTACCGAAAACTGTTCGCCCCGGAAGGGCGCGCGGACTACCGCTCGGCCGGCGGTGTCGAGGGAGACGCCGGGCAGGTCGCCACCTGGCTCACGGAGAGCCTGCGGGTGTTCTCGATGCGGCAGCATCTGATCGTCAACCGGCGCATCACCTTCGGCCAGTGGGACCACGACACGGGCGACACGGCCCGCGTCCAGGCCGACTACGTCAATCCGATGCGCATCGACCGGGACGGCGACGGAGCCGATGCGGCCCCGGACTTCATCTGCGGCGGCCGCTACGCCTTCGGGCTGCTGCGCACGCACGACGGCTGGCGGCTCCGCGAGGTCGTCGTACAGGAGAAATGGCGTCGCCTCCCGGCCCCCGCCCCACGTCCATGATCAACTGAGCCGACGCCCTCTGTCCCCGGGGCGTCCGCACCACGCACACTGGAGGGCGCACGGGGTAGGAGTCGCTGTATGAAGACGCTCGACCACTGGCTCACCTCCCCCTGGCGGCGTTCCACCGTCGTCGCGCTGGCCGGCGCCCTGCCCGTGCTCGCCTTCCCCGCCCCGTCCCTGTGGTGGTTCGCCTACGTCGCCCTGGTCCCCTGGATCGCCCTGGTCCGCTCCGCCGCGACCGCGAAGAGGGCGGCGTACGACGGCTGGTTCGGCGGGCTCGGCTTCATGCTGGTCATGCACCACTGGCTGCTGCCGAGCCTGCATGTGTTCACGTTCGTCATCGCGGCCCTCCTCGGCGCGCTGTGGGCGCCCTGGGGATGGCTGGTCCGCCGCTTCCTCGCCGGGACGCCCTCGCGCGGCCGGATCTTCGGCTCCCTTCTCGTCCTGCCCTCGGGCTGGCTGCTGGTGGAGCTCGTCCGTTCCTGGCAGGGCCTCGGCGGGCCGTGGGGGATGCTCGGCGCCAGTCAGTGGGAGGTGGCGCCGGCGCTGCGGCTGGCCTCGGTGGGCGGGGTGTGGCTGATCAGTTTCCTGGTGGTGGCCGTGAACGTCGCGGTCGCCGTGCTGATCACCGTCCGGCAGTCCCGCGTGCCCGCGCTGGCCGGTCTCGTGGCCACGGCCGCCGCCGCCTCGGCGGCCTGGATGTGGTCGCCGCGCCCGGACGCCGACGGCGGCGTACGGATCGCCGTCGTACAGCCGGGTGTCATCGAGGGCGGCGACCGGCGCTTCGTCCGCGAGGAACAGCTCACCCGTCAACTGGCCGGGCAGGACGTCGACCTGGTCGTGTGGGGCGAGAGCAGTGTCGGCTTCGACCTCGTCGCCCGGCCCGACCTCGCCCGCAGGCTCGCCGCGCTCTCGAGGGAGACCGGCGCCGACATCCTCGTCAACGTGGACGCCCGGCGCTCCGACAAGCCCGGCATCTACAAGAGTTCCGTGCTCGTGGGCGCCGACGGCCTCACCGGCGATCGCTACGACAAGATGCGGCTCGTGCCCTTCGGCGAGTACATCCCCTTCCGCTCACTGCTCGGCTGGGCGACCTCGGTCGGCAAGGCGGCGGGCGAGAACCGCAGGCAGGGCACCGAGCAGGTGGTGATGGACGTCGGGCACGGGCTGCGGGTCGGTCCGATGGTCTGCTTCGAGTCCGCGTTCCCCGACATGAGCAGGCATCTTGCCGAGGACGGTGCCGAGGTACTGATCGCCCAGTCGTCGACGTCGTCCTTCCAGCACAGCTGGGCCCCCGAGCAGCACGCCTCGCTCGCCGCCCTGCGCGCCGCCGAGACGGGCCGCCCGATGGTGCACGCGACCCTGACCGGCGTCTCGGCCGTGTACGGCCCGGAGGGACAGCGGGTCGGCTCATGGCTCGGCACGAGCGCGAGCGCGACGGCGGTCTACGAGGTGCCGCTGGCCACGGGCGTCACCCCGTACGTCCGCTTCGGCGACTGGGTGCCCCACGCGGCGCTGCTCATCGTCGCCGTCTGGTGCGCGGGGCAGGGTGTCCGGGCCCTGCGGCTCAGGCGGCCTGCTCCTGGACCGCGCGTACCACCCGCTCGCACAGCTCATGGGTCGCCAGCGCGTCCCGGGCGCTGACCACCTTCCCCGCGCGCACGGCGTCCAGGAAGGCCATGACGACCTGCTCGATGCCCCGCTGCCGGGCGACCGGAACCCAGTCCCCGCGCCGTCGCACGGTCGGCTGCCCCTTGTGGTCGATGACCTCGGCGAGGTTGACCACCTGACGCTTGGTGTCCTGCCCGGACACCTCCAGGATCTCCTCGGCCGAGCCGCTGAGCCGGTTCATCACGCCGAGCGCGGTGAAGCCGTCGCCGGAGAGCTGGAGCACGAGGTGATGCAGCAGTCCGTCCTGGACCCGGGCGCGCACGGTGACGTCGTCGACCTGGCCCGGAGCGAGGAAGCGCAGGGTGTCGACGACATGGATGAAGTCGTCGAGGATCATCGACCGCGGCTCCTCCGGCAGCCCGATCCGGTTCTTCTGCATGAGGATCAGCTCGCGCGGATGGTCGGCGCACTGCGCGTACCCGGGCGCGTAGCGCCGGTTGAAGCCGACCGCGAGAGACACCTCCCGCTCCTCCGCGAGGGCCACCAGCCGCTCCGAGTCGGCGAGTTCGTACGCCAGCGGCTTGTCGACGTACGTCGGTACGCCCGCCTCCAGCAGCCGCGTCACGATCTCGGGGTGCACGACGGTGGGCGCGTGCACGAAGGCCGCGTCGAGCCCGACCGCGAGAAGTGAGTCGAGGTCCTGATGGCGCTGGGCCCCGGGCAGATGGAGGCCGTCGGCGACCCGGGCCAGCGTGGCCGGGGTGCGGGTCTGCAGATGGAGTTCGGCGCCGGGCAGACCGCCGAGCACCGGCAGATAGGCCTTCCGGGCGATGTCGCCGAGTCCGATGCAGCCGACCTTCACTACTGGGTTCTCCCTACCGCTTGCCCGCCTCTGACACGACCGAAGCATACGGCGGCTGCGGCGGCCGCCAGTCGGCGATGCCGTCGAATCCGCGCAGGAAGAGGGCCGGGCCGGCGAGGGAGAGTGCGGCGATCGCGGAGTTGCGTACGGCCATGAGGGCGCGGTTCGGCGTCATGTTGAGGCGTCCGATCCTGACAGCCTGGCGGGCCATGGCGGTCGTACGGGGAAGGCGTGCCGCCGAATAGGCGGCCAGGTCGTCCGCGTGGTGTGCCAGAACGACCGCGTCCTCGATCGCCTGGTTGCCGCCCTGGCCGAGGGTCGGGGGCATGGCGTGCGCGGCATCGCCGAGGAGGGCGACCCGGCCGCGGTGGAAGGCGGGCAGGGGTTCGGCGATGTGGTGGACGTCGTGGCGCAGGACGTCCTCGGGGCGGGCGGCGGCGAGCACCGCGGGGATGGGGTCGTGCCAGTCGCCGTAGCGGCGGACGAGTTCGGCCCTCTCGTCCGGGGCCCGCTCCCCCGCGGGCGCCAGGGCGGCGGCGTACGCGTAGACCCGGCCGTCCTTGAGCGGGTGGGTGCCCCAGATGCGGCCCCGGCCCCAGGTCTCGTGCGAGGCGAACTCCGTGGCGGGCACGGGGATCACCACACGCCAGGTGGTGAATCCGGAGTAGACGGCGCCGGGGTGGTCCGGGAACAGCGTGGCGCGTACGGCGGAGCGGACGCCGTCGGCGGCGACGACGAGATCGGCCTCCAGCTCGCCGTCGGGCGTCCGCACGCGGGCCGGGCGGCGGGCGTCGCCGGGGTCGACGAGGGTGCTCTCCGCTGCCGTGCGGATGGCGTCCGGGGGGAGCACTGCGGCCAGGCTGTTGATGAGGGTGGCCCGGTGCAGCAGCACGAGCGGGTCGCCGAAGCGCTCGGCCGCGGCGGCGGCGCTGGAACGGGAGAGCCAGCGCCCGCCGGGGGTGCGCAGGCCGCCGTCACCCGTCCAGGCGGCGAGGTCGCGGATCTCGTCGCCGATACCGATGACGTCCAGGGCGCGCAGGGAGTTGGGGGCCAGGGAGATCGCGGCACCGACCGGCTCCAGGGAGCGGGCCCGCTCCAGGACGGTGACCTGCCGGCCGCTCAGATGCAGTGCGGCGGCCGCGGCCAGGCCGCCTATGCCGCCGCCGATGACGACTACGCGCCGGGTCTGTGTCATGACCACTCCTCACTACAGATGTAGTTCCGCATCGACCGTACTACAGCTGTAGTGCGCCGGGTAGATTGAGCTCCATGCCCGTACGCACCGAACCGGCCCCGGCCTCCCGTACCGACCTCGTCGCCGACACCGCGCTCGCGCTGCTCGCCGAGCGCGGAATGCGGGGGCTCACCCACCGGGCCGTCGACGAGGTGGCCGCGCTGCCCCAGGGCTCCACGTCGAATCTCGCCCGTACCCGACAGGCGCTGCTGGAGCTGGCGGTGCGCCGGCTGGCCGACCGCGAGGCGAAGGTGCTGGCGCTCGACGAGATGCCGGACCCGCAGGCCGGCCTCCCCGCGTTGGTGGAGGCCCTGGCTCTGGCGACGCACCGCGCCCTCACCCACCACCGCGAACTGACCCTCGCCCGCTACGAACTGGCCCTGGAGGCCACGCGCCGCCCTGAGCTGCGGGCCTACTTCGACGCCACCGGCGCCCGCTTCCGGGACCAGCTCGCCGTCCTCGTCACGGCCATGGGCTCCACCGAACCGGACCGGCATGTGCTGTCCCTGGTGGCCTGGGCGGACGGTCTGATGTTCTCCTGCGTGGCCGGGTCGTTCAGTACGCGGGTGCCGGGGCCGGAGGAGGTGCGGGCGGGGCTGCGGGAACTGCTCGACGGGATGCTCGGCACCTGAAATGCGTGGCCGGACCTGGTGGATTGGGACACGATGCGGGCATGACGACGCAGCGAAGTGAACCCGCGACCGACGCCGACGAGCGGACCATGCTGGAGGGTTGGCTCGACTACCACCGGCAGACCCTGGCCTGGAAGTGCGAGGGCCTGACCGACGCCCAGCTCAGGACCGCCGCCGTGGAGCCCTCCGAGCTGTCCCTGATGGGGCTGGTGCGGCATCTGGCGGAGTGCGAGCGGGGCTGGTTCCGCAAGGTGCTGGCCGACGACGATCAGGGGCCGCTCTACTACAGCGACGAGGACCCGGACGGCGAGTTCCATCTCACCGAGGCGGACACCTGGGAGGAGGCCCAGGCCACCTGGCAGGCCGAGATCGAGGTCGCCCGGCGCAACGCGGCCGGCTTCGGGCTGGACGACCTGTCCGCGGGCAAGCACCGGCGCACCGGCGAGCGCTTCAACCTGCGGTGGATCTACACCCACATGATCGAGGAGTACGCCCGCCACAACGGCCACGCCGACCTGATCCGCGAGCGCCTCGACGGTGCGACCGGCGACTGACGTCACCCTCGCGCAGGGCCCGCCCTCCGTACGGGGCCGGAGATCACCCGTGCGGGGCAACCTCCGCTTGTCCGGTGTCCCAAAGCCGGCGCGACCCAGCAGAGTTGCGCGGGTGCATCGAACGACGACGACCGCAACGCTCCTGGTCACCGTGGCCGTCTCGGCCCTCTCCGGCTGTGTGACCGTCCAGCACCCATCCGTCGCCCCGGGGCCGCCGGTGGTGCCGTCCCAGCCGGCGGCGCCCCGGCCCGACGGCCGGGCGGAGCCGCAGGTCGTGCAGGCACCGGCCCAGGAGGCCCTGCAACTGATCGAGTCGTCCCGCAAGTCGAGACGGAGTGCGCCCCGGCCGAAGGAGGCACCCCCCTCCTCGGCCGCCGCACCGGCGCCCGGGCAACAGGCGCCGCGCTCACAGCCGCACGCCCGGCCGGCCCATCCCCAGCCCGGACACCCCGAGGCCCCGCGGCCGCACGTCGGGATTCCCGACGTCGCCGCCCAGGTCCCGAAGAACCCTGACGTCTGCAAACTCGGCAAGCAGTACGGCGGGTGGCGCAAGGACAGCCCGGAAGCGGTGATCTGCGAGCGGACGTACGGGCGCTAGCCGGTGCTGCGGAGCGGGCGTGAGCCGAGGCCACGTGGCGGGCATGAGCCGAGGCCACGTGGCGGGCATGAGCCGAGGCCACGTGGCGGGCGTCTACCAGACCTGAGCGGCCGGCGTCCGTCACACACGCGCGCGGCGGGCATCTGCCGAGCCACCCGACGGTGCCGGCCGCGGCGCCCCGGGCGCCGGGTGAACCGCCGCAAGGTGCCGAGCGAGAAGCCGCGGAATGCCGAGCGAGACACCGCAAGGCGCCGCGAGATGCCGGGCAAGGCGCCACAAGGATTCCGGACCGAGAGCCGCCGGGTGTCAGCCGGTCGGACTGCCGCCGCACCGGCCGCGCCGCCCGGCCTCCGCCGCCTCAGGGCCGCTGCCGCGGCGGTCCCCACCCTCCGGTGGCGGAGGAACCGTCTTCCCCGAGCCGCAGCTCCAGTCGGCTGATCGCCGCCCGTACCCCGTCCCCGTAGCTGTCGTCGGCGAGTGATTCCGCCGCCCGTCGCGCCCGGCGCAGATGCGTGCGCGCGGCGTCGGGGCGGCCGAGCTTCACATAGTCGGCCGCCAGGTTCAGATGCAGCGAGGGGTACAGCGCCCTGACCGCGAGCTCGCTCTCATGCTCGGCGAGACGATCGTCCGTGAGTTCCTCGGCAGCCGTCAACGCCCTCAGGTCCCACGCGAGTTCGTCCGAGGGGTCGTCGTGGGCGTCGGCCATGTAATGGGCGAGGGTGCAGCGGTGCAGCGGGTCGCCGTCCTCGCCGATCTCCGCCCACAGGTCCAGGAAGCGGTGCCGGGCCTCCTCGCGGTCCCCCGCGTGATGCAGCATGACGACCTGCCCGATCCGCGTCATCACGGCATCGGGCGCCGTCTGCTCCTGTCGCTCCGCCACCGCGTCCTCCGGGCACTCGTCGGTCAATACCACCCGACGCTAACGGCCCCCACCGACAATCCCGGTCAGGCGGCACCGGGCCGGCCCGACGAGGAACCGGCCCGGCGGCAGTCAGCCCAGGTTCGGGATCGTCCAGTCGATCGCCTCGTGGCCCTGGAGCGCCACGGCCTCGTTGATCTGCGTGAACGGACGGGAGCCGAAGAACTTCTTCGCCGACAGCGGCGAGGGGTGCGCGCCCTTGACCACGATGTGACGGCCCTCGTCGATCAGCGGGAGCTTCTTCTGGGCGTAGTTGCCCCACAGCACGAAGACCGCCGGGTCGGGCCGGTCGGCCACCGCGCGGATGACCGCGTCGGTGAACTTCTCCCAGCCCTTGGCCTTGTGCGAGTTCGCCTCGCCGGCCCGGACGGTGAGCACCGCGTTGAGCAGCAGGACACCCTGCTCGGCCCACGGCAGCAGATAGCCGTTGTCCGGGATCGGTGTGCCCAGCTCCTCCTTCATCTCCTTGTAGATGTTGCGGAGCGAGGGCGGGGTCTTCACCCCGGGGCGCACCGAGAAGCACAGGCCGTGGCCCTGGCCCTCGCCGTGGTACGGGTCCTGACCGAGGATCAGGACCTTCACCTTGTCGTACGGCGTCGCGTCCAGCGCGGCGAAGACCTCCTCGCGCGGCGGATAGACGGGACCCTTCGCCCGCTCCTCCTCGACGAACTCGGTCAGCTCCTTGAAATAGGGCTGCTGGAGCTCGTCGCCCAGGACCTCGCGCCAGGACTCGGGCAGCATGGCGATGTCGGTCACGTCAACGTCCTTATGTCGTGCGGTCACTTCAGGTCTCAGAACCTACAGGCGACCACTGACAACGCACTCCACTCCCCTGGAACGCGGGACTACCAGCTGGTCTTCCGGTACAGCTCCCACATCGTCATCATGGTCGCCGGGTCGATGACGTTCTCCAGACCGCCGACCTCCTCGTCCGCGGCCACGTACTGCTTGCCCTGCCACAGCGGCAGCAGCCGTGCGTCGTCCACGAGGATCTGCTGAGCGTCCTCGATCTGCCGGGTCACCGCCCCGCGGTCGCTCTCCGCGCGCGACTCCGGCAGCAGCTTGCCGGTGATCTCGGGGGCGTCGTACGGGGTGCCGAGCGCGTTCTGCTCACCCACGAAGGGTGCGATGAAGTTGTCGGCGTCGTTGAAGTCGGGGAACCAACCGCGCCCGAACACCGGGTACTCGCCCTTCTGGTAGCCCTCGACGTAGGTCTTCCACGGGCGGCTCTTGAGAGTGATCGTGAACAGGCCGGAGGCCTCCAGCTGCTTCTTCAGCTCCTCGAAGGCGGGCTTGGTCGTCGAGCCGTAGCGGTCGGTGGCGTACCAGAGGGTCAGCGGGACCTGCTCGGTGATCCCCGCCTGCGTGAGGAGCCGCTTGGCCTTGGCCACGCTGGGGCTTCCGAAGTCGTCGAAGAAGCCCGTGGTGTGGCCGGTGAGTCCGGCCGGGACCATCGAGTACAGCGGCTGGACGGTGTCCTTGTAGACCTTGTGCACGAGCGCCGCGCGGTCGACTATCTGGGCGACGGCCTTGCGGACCGCGGGCTTCGCGGCCCACGGGTCGCTGGGGTTGAACACCAGGTAACTGATCTCGGAGGTGGCGTTCTCGACGAGCTGGAGCCCCTCCTTGCGCTGGTTCTCCTCGATGTCCACGGTGTCGGAGGCGGCGAGACCGCGGTAGACGACCGAGATCTCCTTGTTCCTGAGGGCGTCGACCATGTCGTCCGACTGCTGGAAGTAGCGGATGGTGACGGCGCTGTTCTGGAGATCCGCTATGCCCTTGTAGTTGTCGTTGCTGACGAGTTCGGCCTTCTTGCCCTCGTCGTAGGCGTCGAGGGTGTAGGGCCCCGAGCCGCTGACCTTGCCGTCCTTGCGGATCTCGGCCGCGGAGTACTCCTCGGGGTCCACGATCGACATGGCGGGCGTGGTGAGCACCAGGGGGAAAGTGGCGTCGGGCTGGCTGAGATGGAAGACGACCTCGAGATCGCTCTTCACCTGCACCCGGGAGAGAGTGCCCAAGAGGCCCGCGGGGCCGCCGTTGACGTTGATCTTCTTGATCCGGTCGATCGAGTACTTGACGGCCTTGGCGTCCAGTGTGTGCCCGTTGGAGAACTTCAGGCCCTCGCGCAGCGTGCAGCTGTACTCGGTGCTCGACGTGTCCGTGAACTCGCAGCTCTCGGCGGCGTCGGGCTCGGGGTCGGTGCCACCGGGGGAATAGTTCAGGAGCGTCTGATAGACGTTGCGGAACAGCTCCCAGGAGTTGTCCCAGGAGGCCGCGGGGTCCAGCGTGGCCGGGGCACTGGTGGTACCGACGACGATCGGGTCCCCGCCATCGGAGGAGTCCGAGGAGAACACACCACATCCGGCCACCAGCGACGATATGGATGCGATGGCTGCCATCCGCCAAAGGCCTCTGATCCGGTTGAACACGCGCACGCTCCTCGAGCTGCCATACCAAGGGTTGGCAGACCATACCGCAGCTTTACTCGGCCTGAACCGGGCCCTCCGGCATGTTCGTGGCCGGTACTGCTGTGGCGGCATTGTCAGAGGTCTGTGCGGGTCTTGTACATGGACACGGGCGCCACTGGTGTCCAGTGGCGCCCGTGATGCGTGCGGGGTCGGTCAGCCGACCCCGGCGTTGAGGAAGATGCCGCCGTCGACGACGAGCGTCTGGCCGGTGATCCAGTCGGACTGCGCGGAGGTCAGGAACGCCGCGGCGCCGCCGATGTCGGAGGGCACACCGAGCCGGCCCAGCGGGTAGGACGCGGCGGCCTCGGCCTCCCGGCCCTCGTACAGCGCCTGCGCGAACTTGGTCTTCACGACGGCCGGGGCGATCGCGTTGACCCGCACCTTGGGCGCGAACTCGTGCGCGAGCTGCGCGGTCAGGTTGATCATGGCGGCCTTGCTGACGCCGTACGCGGCGATGAAGGGCGAGGGCGCGACGCCCGCGACGGAGGCGATGTTGACGATCGCGCCGCCGTTGTCCTTCTGCCAGGCGTGCCAGGTCTTCTGCGCGAAGCCGAGCGCCGAGATCACGTTGGTCTCGAACACCTTGCGGGCCACGTTCAGGTCGAGGTCGGCGATCGGCCCGAACACCGGGTTGGTACCGGCGTTGTTGACCAGGTAGTCCACGCGGCCGAAAGCCTCCATGGCACGCGCGACGGCGACGGCCTGGTGCTCCTCGTCGTGGGCCTTGCCGGCGACGCCGACGACCCGGTCGGCGCCGAGCTGCTCGACGGCCTCCTTCAGGGCGTCCTCGTTGCGGCCGGTGATGATCACGCGGTCGCCCCGGGCGACGAACGCCTCGGCGACGCCGTAGCCGATACCGCGGCTGGCGCCCGTGACGAGGGCGACCTTGCCGGAGAGCTCAGGAAGTTCAGTCATGTCCGTGATCCCTAGTCGAGCGGTCCGCCGGCCACGTACAGCACCTGGCCGGAGACGAAGCCGGCGGCCTCGTCGGTGAAGAAGGCGATCGCGTTGGCGATGTCCTCGGGGTAGCCGACACGGGCGACGGGGATCTGGGTGGCGGCCGCGGCCTTGAACTCCTCGAAGCCCATGCCGACGCGGGCCGCGGTGGCGGCGGTCATGTCGGTGGCGATGAAGCCGGGGGCGACGGCGTTGGCGGTGATGCCGAACTTGCCGAGCTCGATGGCGAGGGTCTTGGTGAAGCCCTGGAGGCCTGCCTTGGCCGCGGAGTAGTTGGCCTGGCCGCGGTTGCCGAGCGCCGAGGAGGAGGACAGGTTGACCACGCGGCCGAAGCCGGCGTCGACCATGTGCTTCTGGACGGCCTTCGTCATCAGGAAGGAGCCGCGCAGGTGGACGCCGAGGACGGTGTCCCAGTCCGCGACGCTCATCTTGAACAGCAGGTTGTCGCGGAGCACGCCCGCGTTGTTGACGAGGATCGTCGGGGCGCCGAGCTCGGCGACGACCCGGGCGACGGCCGCCTCGACCTGGGCCTCGTCGGAGACGTCCGCGCCGACCGCGATCGCCTTGCCGCCCGCCGCGGTGATCTTCTCGACGGTGTCCTTGCAGGCGGCCTCGTCGAGGTCGATCACGGCGACCGCGCGGCCCTCGGCGGCCAGTCGTACGGCGGTGGCGGCGCCGATGCCCCGCGCTCCGCCGGTGACCACGGCGACCCGCTGCTCAGTGGTGGACATTGCTGGTTCTCCTCGCCCTCGAGAAGGACGCCCATCTGGTGAGCGACCGCTTAGTACCTTCAGCAGACGTGACGCTAGAAGCCCTGGCACCCGGTGTCAACGTCACATGAGCCGAGTGTGATCCATTACCTCACCAGGAGGTTGAGCAGGCGCTCCGGCTCGGCCGTCGGATCGGCGGTGAGTCCGGTGTGCACGGGGCCGGGCTGGACAACCGTCGAGCGGGGCGCGATCAGCCAGCGGAAGCGCCGCCCGGCGTCGTCGGACGCGGCCTGACCCGCCTCCTCGCCACCCGCGCACACGCTCTCGACGGCACGCAGTGCGGCCCGCACGCCGGCCACGTCCGCGTCCGGGTCGAGAATCAGCAGCTTGGCCTCGTCGAGGTGGGTGCGGACACCGACGTAGGCCTTGGCACGGCAGTACACGAGCACCCCGGCGTTGATGCACTCGCCGCGCTCGATGCGGGGGACGACCCTCAGCAGCGCGTACTCGTAGACGTCCCGGTCGTTGCGCTCGCTCCCCCGGATGATGTGGCGCTCGGTCACGTGGTTCCCTCGATGCCGTTGATGCGGTCGTGGATGACGGCGGCACGGGCGTGCAGCGGGCGGGCGTAGGCGCGGCGGAGGTCGTCCGGGGTGTCGAAGCCGGGTTCGTCGGCCAGCCAGACGTCCGGGATCTCGGCGGTGACCTCGGCGAGGAGGTCCTCGGTGACGAGGGGCGCCAGGTGTGCGGCGGCGGCCTCGACGTCCGGCCCGAAGCGTGCGAGGGCGTGGTCGGAGGCGTCGTACGGGCGGGCCGCGGAGGCCTCGGCGCCGGGCCAGTTGTGGTGCCAGATCATGGTCGCGCCGTGGTCGATGAGCCACAGATCGCCGTGCCACATCAGCAGGTTGGGGTTGCGCCAGGAACGGTCGACGTTGTTGACCAGCGCGTCGAACCAGACGATCCGGCCGGCCTCCTCCGGGTCCACCGTGAAGGCGAGCGGGTCGAAGCCGAGGGCGCCGGAGAGGAAGTCCATGCCGAGGTTGGCGCCGCCGCTGCCGCGGAGCAGGTCCTGCACCTGTTGTTCGGGTTCGCCGAGGCCGAGCACCGGGTCCAGGGCGAGCGTCACCAACCGGGGTACCCGGAAGCCGAGGCGGCGGGCGAGTTCACCGACGACGACCTCGGCGACGAGCGTCTTGCGGCCCTGCCCGGCGCCGGTGAACTTGATGACGTAGGTCCCGAGATCGTCGGCCTCGACGAGCCCCGGCAGCGAGCCGCCCTCACGCAGGGGCGTGATGAAGCGGGTCGCGATGGCTTCCTTGAGCATCGCCCCAGGTTACCGAGGGGTGTCTGAACAACGGGCACGCCGGGTCCGTACCCCTGGGCAGTTCACGAGATATCCGTGGAAGGGGACGTGACCATGTCCAGCGAATCGCTTCATCCCACCTCGGCACCGAGTCGGCGCACCGTCGTGGCGGCGGTGGGGGCGGCGGGGCTCGCCCTCACGCTGAACGCGTGCGGGTCGGACGACGACGGGTCCGACGCCGCCTCCGGCACCGCGCTAGCGAAGACGTCGGACATACCCGAGGGCGGCGGCAAGATCTTCAAGGACGCGGGCGTGGTGGTCACCCAGCCCGCGGCGGGCGAGTTCAAGGCCTTCTCTTCGAAGTGCACCCATCAGGGATGCGCGGTGACGGGGGTCTCCGACGGGGTCATCACCTGTCCGTGCCACAAGAGCGAGTTCTCGGTGAGCGACGGCAGCGTGAAGAAGGGGCCCGCCACCCAGCCGCTGCCCGAGCAGAAGATCACGGTGAGCGGCGACTCGATCGCGCTCGCGTGAGACAGGCCACCACGTCGGCCGTGGTCGCCAGGGTCGCCACCAGGGCGAGGGTGTTGCGGATCATCGCGGCGGTGTAGTCGGAGGGCACCCCGGCGATCGCGTCCGTCGGTACGACCACGGTGTAGCCGCGGTTGACCGCGTCGAACACGGCGTTGGGGATCGCCACGTTGGCGGAGACACCGGTGACGACGAGGGTGCGGCAGCCCAGGTTGCGCAGCAGGGGGTCGACGTCGGTGCCCTGGATCGGCGACAGCCCGTGCAGTCGTCGTACGACGAAGTCCTCCTCGGTGACCTCGATCGGGGCCGCGATCCGGACCGCGGTGGTGCCGGACAGCTGCTGGACGGGGAGCCGTTCGGCGGCGCGGAACAGTCGGGCGTTGCGGTTGGCGCCGCGGCCGTCGGGGCGGCGTTCGGCGAGGGCGTGGATCACCTGGATCCCGCTCTCGTGGGCGGCGGCCACCAGCCGGGCGACGTTGGCGAGGGCGCCCGACGACCGCGCCTCCTTGGCGAGTTCGGGCAGCGCGCTGTCCGGGCCCACGACACCCTGCTGGCACTCGACGGTGAGCAGGACCGTGGAGTGCGGTTCGAGGAGTTGGCTGAGCTGTTCGTTCGACGGCACGGTCGCCCCCTGGTCGCCGACGGTGGAGCCGGGAGCGTAACCACCATTGCGTGGGGACGGAAGACGCCGCATCCTTTTCTGACGTGATGTCAGAGGATCTCTCCTCTGGCACGACGTGGGAGAAGGAAGAGGGGGCCGCATGACCGTCACTCAGCGCCGGGGCCGGAAGATCATGATGACGCCGGGCGAGCTGGACGAGTTCCTCACCAGCCAGCGCACCTGCCGGGTCGCCACCGTGTCCACGGGCGGCGCCCCGCATGTCAGCACGCTCTGGTTCGCCTGGGACGGCACCTCGCTCTGGCTGTACTCGGTGGTGAAGAGCAAGCGCTGGACCGACCTGCGCCGCGATCCTCGGGTCGCGATAGTGGTCGACACCGGTGAGGAGTACGACGAGCTGCGCGGCGTCGAGCTGTCCGGGGCCGTGGACTTCGTGGGCGAGGCCCCGCGCGTCGGGGATCTGTACGCCGAACTCGACGTCCCCGAGACGCTGTTCGCGCGCAAGAACTTCAGGCTCGACGAGATGCCGCACGACGGACGGCATGCGTGGATGCGGCTGACGCCGGACAAGATCGTGTCCTGGGACTTCCGCAAGCTCGCTGTCCTGTAGGGCGGTTCAGCCGACGTTCGCCGCGGCCTCGCGCAGCGCCTCGACCGCCGCCCTGATCGACGGGCGGCGGTCGGCGTCCGCGCGCCAGACGACGTACACATGGCGCCGGACCCGCTGCTTGAGCGGGACGGTGACGACCCCGTCGGGCATCGGGTGCCGGCCCAGCAGCGGGGCGATGCAGATGCCCAACCCCGCGGCGACGAGCCCGAGTTGGGTGTGGGTCTCGGCGGCGCGGTGGCCGACGATGGGCTCGATGCCCTTGGAGCGCAGGGTGAACATCAGCCATTCGTGACAGAACTCGCCCTGCCCCCAGGTGATCCACTCGTCCCCGGCGAACTCGGCGAGGTCCACTTCGTCGCGGTCGGCGAGCCGGTGCCCGACCGGCATCGCGACATCCGCCGGGTCGTCCAGGACGGACGCCTTGACGAGGCCGTCCGGCAGCGGCATCGGCTTGTTGTACCAGTCCAGGACCACGGCGAGGTCGAGGTCGCCGCGGACCACCCCCGCGATACCGAGCTCGGGCTCCAGCTCGCACGAGCGGACCCGCAGTGCGGGGTGCTCCGCCTTGAGGGCGGCGAGTGCGGCGGGGAACAGTCCGCGCGCGGCGGTCGGGAACGCCGAGAGCCTCAACTCTCCGACGACCTGCCCGCGTTGGGCCTCCAGGTCGGACTGGGCGAGCTCGACCTGAGACAGAATGCGGGCCGCGTGCTCGGCGAGCAGCCGGCCGGCGTCCGTGAGCCGCACCCCCCGGCCGTTCTTGGCGAGGAGCTGCTGGCCGACCTCACGCTCCAGCTTGGACATCTGCTGCGAGACGGCCGAGGTCGTGATGTGCAGCCCCTCGGCGGCGCCGCTCACCGAGCCGTGCCGGGCGAGGGCGTCGAGGGTGCGCAGGCGCTCCAGGTTCAACATGTAAGCAATGCTACGAGATACCGGGGTGAAAATCTCGATTGTGCTACGCGATGTTCGGCGCCAGGGTGGTCCCCATGACCACCGCCATCCACACCCGGACCCGCACCCTCGACTGGCGTCTGCGCTTCGCGGCCCTCTCGCTGATCTGGGGCTTCAGCTTCCTGCTCATCAAGGTGGGCACCGAGGGGTACGCGCCCTTCCAGGTCACGCTGGGCCGGCTGCTGTTCGGGACGGCGGTACTGGCGACGGCGATGGCGGTGAAGCGGGAGCGGCTGCCGCGCGGGGCGCGCACCTGGGGCCATCTGACGGTGGCCGCGTTCCTGGTGAACGCCCTGCCCTTCTCGCTCTTCGCCTACGCGGAGCTGACGATCCCGTCCACGCTCGCGGGCATCTGCAACGCGACCTCGCCGCTGTGGGGCATGGTCCTGTCACTGGTCGCCCTGTCGGAGGACCGCCCGACCCGCACCCGGGTCGCCGGTCTCGGCCTCGGCTTCCTCGGCGTCCTGACGGTCCTGGGCGCCTGGCAGGGCTTCCACGGCCTGGACGCGCGAGGCACCGCGATGGCCCTGCTGGCCTCGCTGAGCTACCCGATCGGCTGGATCTACGTCCGCCGCACGCTGGCCGGCGGCGGTCATTCCCATCTCTCCATGACCGGCGCCCAGTTGTTGCTGGCGACACTGCAACTGGCGGTCGTGACACCGCTGTTCACCGACCTGCCCAGCCGCTTCGCCGTGACGCCCCTGCTGGCGATCGCCGCCCTGGGGGCCCTGGGGACGGGCCTGGCCCTCCTCATCCAGTACGGCCTGGTCGCGGAGGTCGGCCCCACGACCGCTCAGATGGTCACGTACTTCATCCCGGTCATCGCCACCGCCGCGGGCGTCGCGATCCTCGGCGAGTCGCTGAGCTGGTCGACACCGGTGGGAGCGGTGATCGTCCTGGCGGGGGCGGCTCTGACGCAGTTGCGCCACAGCGCCCCGTCAGGGGCGCGGGGCCGTGTCGTTGCGCGGCTCCGCCGCGGGGCACGACCGGCCCCCGCCGAGCCGCACCCCCATCACGACCTCGCGGCGCGCTAGGCATACCCCCGTACCGGCCCGGCCCCGACGGCCGCGGCGACGGCCTCCGCCAGCGACACCGCCTCCCTCTGCGTCAACGTCGACACCGTGACCCGGATCCCGGGACCCGCACCCATCCGGAAGCGGGCCCCGGGGGCCACCGCCCACCCCGCGTGCAGCAGCCGCGCCACCGCCCCGGTCTCGTCCGGCACCGGAATCCACACGTTCATGCCGCTGCGGCCGTGCGCGGCGATGCCGCGATCCGCCAGAGCCCCGATCAGCACGTCCCGCCGCCCGGCGTACGCCGCCGACACGGCCCTGGTGTCCACCGCACCCTCGGCCCACAGCCCCGCCAGGGCCCGCTGACCGATACGGCTGACCCAACCGGGCCCCACCCGCTGCCGTCCCCGCACCCGGTCGACCGTCACGGCGTCGCCGGTGAACACGGCCAACCGCAGATCCGGCCCGTACGCCTTGGCCGCCGACCGCACGAACACCCAGCTGTGAGTGACACCGGCCAAGGGATGCAGCGGCAGATCCACGATGCCGTGCCCGTGGTCGTCCTCGATGAGCAGCACCTGCGGGTACTCCTTCAGCACCGCCCGCAACGCCTTCGCCCGCCCCGCCGTCACCGCCGCCCCGGTCGGATTCTGCGCCCGGTCGGTCACGATCAGCGCCCGCGCCCCCGCTTCCAGCGCCCGACGCACATCGTCCGGGAGCGGCCCCTCGTCGTCGACGCGGACGGGAGCCGTGCGCAGCCCGACCGCCGGGACGAGGTCGAGCAGGCTGCCCCAGCCGGGATCCTCGACGGCGACGGTGTCGCCGGGCTTGAGGTGGACCGCGAGGACGCGCTCGACCACGTCGAGCGAGCCGGAGGCGACGTGGACAGGCCCGTCCGGGACCCCGTCGGCGTCCAGGCCGGCCCGGGCCAGGCGCGCCAGCTCCGGCTCGACGGCGGCGTCGCCGTACAGGACCGGCTCCCGGTCGTTCCGCTCGGCCGCCGCCGCGAACACCTTCGCCAGCGGTGGCAGCAGCCCCGGGTCCGGGTTGCCGTTCGCCACGTCGCGCACCCCCTCGGGCACATCCACCCGGACGGCCTCGCGCCCGGTCGTGGCCGGTCGGGGCCGCACCCTGCTGCCCCGGCGCCCGGCGGTCTCGATGACCCCGCGCTCCCGCAGGATCCGGTAGGCGGCCGCGACGGTATTGGGATTCACCTCCAGCTCGACCGCCAACTCCCTCATCGGCGGCAGCAGTTGACCCGGTTCCAGCTCGCCGGAGCCCACCGCTCGCTCGACGCTCGCCGCGATCTCAGCTGCGCGACGCCCTTGGATCTTGTATCCTCCTAGCACAAAGCAGATTATGCACTAGTGCAACATGGACCGCAAATGGAGAGAGTCATGCAGGGGACCCAGCAGCCGACGTCTCAGCCGACCGCCTACCCGGCGACCGACCGCACGGTCCCCACCCGCTCGGCGGACCGGGCGTCGTACGACAGGGAGGTCGTGCACGCGATACTCGACGAGGCCTGCGTCTGCCATCTCGGCTTCGTCCGGGACGGCGCGCCGGTCGTGCTGCCCACGCTCTTCGGCCGGATCGGCGAACGGCTCTATGTGCACGGCTCGACGGGCTCGCGTCCGCTGCGGATGACCGGCCAGGCCGACCCGGGGCTGCCGGTGTGCCTGACGGTGACCCATGTCGACGCGCTGATCCTGGCCCGCTCGGGCTTCCACCACTCGATGAACTACCGCTCCGTGGTGGTGCACGGCACCGCGTACGACGTGACGGACCCGCAGGAGAAGCTCCTCGCCCTGGACGCGCTCGTCGACCAGGTCGTGGCCGGCCGCTCCAAGGACTCGCGGCCCGCCAACAAGAAGGAGCTGGCCGCCACCGCCGTGATCCGGCTCGACCTGGACGAGGTCTCCGCGAAGATCCGCACCGGTGGCGTGAACGACGAGCCCGAGGACCTCGACCTCCCGCACTGGGCCGGAGTGGTCCCGCTGCGCAAGGGCTACGAGACCCCGGTCGCCGACCCGCTCCTGGCCCCCGGGACCGAACTGCCCGACTATCTCGGGGCTCTGTGATGCTGATCCACCCCTGGGACGCGCCCCACGACGACGCCGAATGGCAACAGTGGCTGGCCGTGCACGACTTCGGCACGCTGGTCGTCAACGGCCTGGACGGCGAGCCGCCGTACGCCCAGCCGCTGCACTTCACGTACGACGCCCCGGGCGGAGTGGTCCTGACACATCTGGCCCGGCCGAACCCGGTGTGGGCCGCGCTGCTTGCGGACCCGGAGGTCGTGCTGAGCGTGGTCGACGACTACGTGTACGTCCCCGGCCCCTGGCAGGCGCCCCCGGACAGCCCACCCGAACACGGCACACCGACCAGCTTCTACGCGGCGGTCCAACTCCGTTGCCGGGCCCATGTCGTGGACGACCCGGCGGAGAAGGCCGCGCTGCTCAACCGCCAGGTCGGCCACTTCCAGCCGGAAGGCGGCTCCGCCGAGGTGGCGGTCGGCGAGGCGCCGTACGGCCGACTGCTCTCCGGTCTGCGAGGTGTGCGGCTCGAAGTCACCGGTGTACGCGCGAAGTTCAAGTACGCGAACCATCGGACGCCGGAGGTGCAGGACCGGATCGTGGAGAGGCTGACGGAACGGTCAGCGCCGGGTGACGCGGCGGCGCGCGAGCATCTGTTGCGCCGCCGCGGAGCCTGAGCGAAGGGGCCCTCACCACAAGGCGAGGGCCCCTCGGCGTCAGACCACCGGCCGTTGCGCTCCGCGCGCCTCCGCCCATGCGAGCCCCGTGACAGCCCCGAGCATGAGCAGAGTGCCGGCGAGGGTCGGCGTCGTCAGCCGCTCGCCGAGCAGGACGACGGCTAGCACCGCCGCGCCTACCGGCTCGAGCAGCATGATCACGGACACGGTGGCCGACCGTACGGCGGCCGCGCCCGCGAAGTAGAGGCCGTATGCGAGGGCCGTGGGGACGGCCGCGAGGTAGACCAGCAGCACGAGCAGCGGGCCGGGCCGCGCGGTGTGCGGTACCAGGCCCTCGGCCAGGGCGAACGGCAGCAGCAGCACGCTGGTGACGGCGAACGCCCCGAAGGACGTACTGGCGGCGTCCGCTCCGCCGTCACGACCCCAGCGGCGCGTGAGCAGCGTCATCGACGCCCCTCCGGCCGCCGACACCAGCCCGAGCAGAACGCCCGACGGACGGAGGGTCGAACCCTCGCCGCCGAGCGTCAGCACCCCGAGACCGGCGAGCGCGCCGGCGACGGCGACGGCCCCGCCGCGCCCGAGCCGCTCCCCCAGGGTCAGTCGTGCGCCGAGCGCGACGAAGACGGGACCCGCGCCGAGCGTGACGACCGTGGCCACGGCGAGTCCGGTGGATTCCACCGCCGCGAAATAGCCGGTCTGGAACACGGCGAGCCCAAGACCCGTGGCACCCGCCCGCAGTCCCTTGCGACGGAACGGCTCCCGTACGGCGGTCCGGCGCCGCGGGCGCACCAGGCGTACGGCGGTGAGCAGTACGAGCCCGGAAGCGCAGCGCCAGAAGGAAAGGGCGACCGGTCCCAGGTCGCTGACCCCGTAGGCCAGCGCGGCGACCGCGCCCGCGGTGCCCCAGGCGGCACCGGCGATGATCAGATAGAGAAGGCCTCGCCCGATGGGCAGGCCGGAAGCAGCATTCGACACTTGTCGTCTCCGCAGACATGGAGAAGTGAGGAACCCGGCTCAGCGGGATCCGTGGACTTCGTCCGCGGGCAGCACCGTTGCGCCCGGCGCACAGCCGGGCGTGATCTCCGGAGGGCCCGCCTCAGGCGGCGGGCGGCGCGAGGATGACGCGGTGGGAATGCATGATCGGCAGCCTAGGAGGCGCTCGACCGGGCCGACAACTCCCTTTCCGGGCCGCCGCTCGCCACCGGCTCAGGGGCGGGGTGCGCGGGGGCCGAGGACTGCGCGATGAAGGCGCCGGCCAGCACGACCGCGCCGCCGATGATCTGCGGGGCGGACAGGTGCTCGCCGAGCAGGACCCAGGCCAGGACGGTCGCGATGACCGCTTCGAGGCAGGCGACGACTCCGGCGACCTGCGGGGAGAGGCGACGTACGGAGACCACGCCGGTGACGTAGGCGACGACCGTGGCGACGAGGACGATCCAGGACAGCAGCAGGGCGGCGGCGACCGGGGTGCCGTTCATGTCCCCGGTGCCGCCGAGGACGGACCAGTCCATCGTCCAGGGGCGGGCGACGACGGTGAGCACGACGGCGCCGACGAGGAGGCCGTACGCGATGACGCCGAGCGGATCGGGGGCGTCGGTACCGGAGTCGCTGCCCTGGTCGGACAGGACGAAGTAGCCGACCTGGCAACAGGCGGCACCCAGCGCCAGGAGCAGGCCCACGGCATCGAAGCTCAGCCCCGACCAGACCTCCACGACACAGGCGAGCCCGCCGACCGCGAGGACCACCCCGAGCGCGGCGGCCCGCGTGACCGGTCGCCGCTGCACGAAGCGGACCCAGCCGAGGACGAGGGCGGGGGCGAGGTACTCGACGAGCAGCGCGACGCCGACGGGTATGCGGGAGATCGAGGCGAAGTAGAACGCCTGGACCCCGGCCACGCCCAGCAGTCCGAACCCGGCGAGCAGCGCGGGGCGACTGCGCAGCAGGGCACGGTGCCGGACGGCGAGCGGCAGCATCACGAGCGCCGCGCCGGTCACGCGCAGCCACACCACATGAAGCGGGTCGAGTCCCGCCTCGATCAGCGGCTTGGCCGCGACACCGGATCCTCCGAAGGCGACCGCCGACGCGAGCGCGAGCCCGAGCCCGACGCCCTTTCCGCGGTTGCCGCCCCTGCTGTCAGTCGTATGCACCGACACATGATGACAGGCGATGACAGGAGCGTCATCCCCGATGACACCTGTCTCAGCGGCTGGACCGGCGCAGCAGAGGCAAAGGGGTGGCCCATGAGTGGGACAAGGGGGCGCCCGCGGGCAGACCAGGGGGTGCCGCGTCGAGCTCAGGAAGCGCTCTGCGCCCGGCTCTCGATCCGGCCCGGCACCGCGCCCGCGTCGATGCCCGCGCGGGTGAGGACCTCGACAGCGCGGGCCTGCGGGTCGACGAGGAGGGCCGCCAGCAGGTCCATCCCGTTCGCGCGGTCGGCGCCGCGGTGGACGGCGCGCTCACCGGCGTACTCCATCGCGCCCGCGGCCAGCGGCGAGAGGCCTTCCGCCTCGGTCACCACGGGGACCGCGCCGGAGTCCTCGACGCTGCCCTGCCAGCGCAGTCCGTAGCCGATGCTGCGCTGCACGAGATAGCCGAGCAGCCGTGCGAGCTGCGGGCCGTCCTCGAAGACGGCGCGCACCTCGGGGTCGTACTCCAGGAGCGAGTGCAGCAGATGGGCCGTGTCGATCTGCCGGTCCCCGTCCCGGACCGATCGGCGGCGCGCTCCGGAGACCACCGTCGCCAGCTCTTCGCCGAGCCTGGCATCGATGTCCGCGCGGTTGCTGCCCGGCTCGTTCACGGATTGCCGGGGGATACGGGGTGGCACATCCCCCACCTCATCAGCCACGCCGACCCGGGTCATCCCCGAAGGGAACCATCTTCGCGTCCCACACAGAGTGGACCCCGGTGGCCGGAATCTCCTCCTTACGGATGAGATCAGGCCGTTCACCCCGCGGCGGCGCGTGCCTCCTTGCCCCGCGCCCCGCACGCAACCACTGTGCTCCCTCGTTCGTCCAACACGGACATGGAGAGCAGGTACTGGCTGGTGGCTCTGCCGGCCATCGACGGCAGGCAGTACGTGTACCGGGTGTACGCCCCGGAGGACGCGCTGCTCGCCGACCTGTTCTGGGAGGCGTGGCACTGCCACGACGAGAGCGCCTTCCCGCGGGCGTGGGACCTGTTCGACGCGGCGGTGATACGGCTCGTGGCCTGAGCGGCACCCCCGGTCCGGGGTCTCCACACTTTCTGACGGTTCATCAGCATTGAATGTTTCAGGCCCTGCGGCTACGTTCCGCGACACCGTAGCCCGAGTCGAAGGGGTGGTCGCATGGCCGAAGTCAGCGCGGAGGCACGCATCGAGGCACCGGCCGAGAAGGTGTGGGCACAGCTCACGGACTGGCCCGCGTACGGGCAGTGGAACGCCACCCACACCAGCTTCCCGCAGGGCGGCCCCACGGCCCTCGAGGTGGGCGCCACGTTCCAGGAGAACATGAAGTTGATGGGCTTCCCGGCCGAGGTCGAGTGGACCATCGAGGAACTGGAGCCGGCCCGGGTGCTGGCCATCCGCGGCAAGGGCCCGATGGCGGTGACCGTCGCCAACCGCTACACCCTCACCCCGGACGGCGACGCGACGACGGTCCGTATCGACGGCGAGTTCACGGGCGCCGCGGTCGCGCTGATGGCGGGCAAGCTCAAGGACTCGGCGACCGCCGCGCTCAACGAGTCGTTGCGCAAGCTGGCCGGGCTGGTGACCTGACGGCAGCCCGGCAGCGGACACGAAGGCGCCCCGCGGATCGCTCCGCGGGGCGCCTTTTTCACGGCTCCGTGACCGTCAGTCCTCGTCGGCGAGGATCAGGTACAGCTTCTTGCGGGCATCGGTGATGACCGCGAGGGCCTTCTCGCGCTGCTCCTTGCTGCCGGTCTTCCAGACCTGGCCGAAAGCCTCCATCAGCCCGAAGCCGGCCTGGCGGATCTCGTTCAGCGCCTCGAAGTCGACGCCGCGGGAGGCTTCCTCCCAGGGCGCGTCCGGGCCTTCCTCGGCCGCGGTGCGGCCCGCCTCGGTGAGCGCGAACAGCTTCTTGCCGCCCTCGCTCTCGCTGGCGATCAGACCCTCGTCCTCCAGCAGCTGGAGGGTGGGGTACACCGAACCCGGGCTGGGCTTCCACGCCCCGCCGCTGCGTTCGGCGATCTCCTGGATCATCTCGTACCCGTGCATGGGCCGGTCCCTGAGCAGGGCCAGGATCGACGCACGTACATCGCCGCGCCGCGCCCTCCCCCTCGGTCCGCCACGCCCTCGAGGCCCCCAGGGGCCCGGGCCGCCGAAGCCCGGTCCGCCGAAACCACCGGGGCCGCCACCCGGCCCGAAGGGGCCGAAGGCACCACGCCGTCCGTCGAAGCCGCCTCGGCCGCCGCGGGGGCCGGGTCCACCGTGTCCACGTTCGAATCCATGGGAACGCATCGCAATCACTCCATCCATCGTTGATCTGTCGCGATGCGTCAACGATATATCGGAATAGTTCGCAAGGCAAGCCTCTACCGAAAGGCCTGGTCAATCGTTCGGTTGAACCGCGGATACCACTCCGGCGCGCCCATCGCTCCGCCCGGCGGACGCGAACACCCACCGGGAACGAGCAAGCTGCGTACCTCACCCCCCAGCAGAGAGGCCCCCGCAGCATGTCCAGCTTCCCCAGCAGACGACGTGTCCTCGCCACCGGCGCCGGTGCGGCCATCGGTATCGGTGCGCTCGGCGCCAACCCGGCCCAGGCCGCCCCCACCGCGCGTACCACCGGATCCGAGGAGACCAGGACCCTCGACGAGCTCTACAAGGCGGCCCTCGCGGAGGGCGGGAAGCTCGTCCTCTACGCCGGCGGAGACACCCCGACCCAGCAGGACTTCACCAAGGCCGCGTTCCTCAAGCGCTTCCCGGACATCGACCTGACCCTGGTCGTGGACTACAGCAAGTACCACGACGTCCGCGTCGACAACCAGTTCGCGACCGACACCCTCGTCCCCGACGTCGTACAACTGCAGACCCTCCAGGACTTCACGCGCTGGAAGGAGCAGGGCAGGCTCCTGCGCTACAAGCCCGCCGGGTTCTCCAAGGTGTACGACAGGTTCAAGGACCCGCACGGCGCCTGGGTCGCCATCGGGGCGATCGGCTTCAGCTTCATGTACGACACCTCGGCGGTCGGCTCGGACGCCCCGCGTACCCCACTGGACCTGGTCGACCCGAAGTGGAAGGGCAGGATCGCCTCCTCCTACCCGCACGACGACGACGCGGTCCTCTACCTCTACTCGCTCTACGCCCAGAAGTACGGCTGGGAGTGGGTGGCCAAGCTCGCCGCCCAGGACGTGCGCTTCGCGCGGGGCAGCAACTCCCCCGGCGACGCGGTCCGCGCCGGCACCCACGCGATCGGTGTCGGCGGATCGGGCGCCCCCCTCGCCACCGGGCCCGTGAAGTGGGTCGTCCCGGACAGCGCCCCGTTCATGGCGTGGGGCCAGCGCGCGGCGATCCTGAAGCAGGCCGCGAACCCGACCGCGGCCAAGCTGTACCTCAACTGGCAGCTGTCGCTCGCCACCCAGCAGGGGTCCTTCAACGGCTGGTCCGTGCGTACCGACGTCACTCCCCCGGCAGGCCTCAAGCCGGTCTGGGAGTACCCCAACGCGCACCTCGACGGCTTCCCCCGCTTCATGGCCGACCGTGCCGCGATCGAGCGCTGGAAGCAGACCTTCGCCCTGTACTTCGGCGAGGTGAAGGGCGACCCCACGCCCGGCTGGCCGGGACTGCACCCCGGCGCGTAGGGGCGGACAGCGCGCCCCGGCTCTTCACATCGGTCATACAGCCCCCGGATAGACTCGGACGCCCTGTCCAAGTGGATCAGTGAGTCCAAGGGGATCTGCCGTGACCGACCGCGCTCCCGTCCGCGGCACCCGACACGCCCTGGAACACGCCCCGCACTTCGTGTTCTTCCTGGTCGTCGGCGCCGCCGCCGTGCGGCTCGTCGATCTCAACAGCCCGCTGTGCTGGCACATGGTCAGCCTCAGCGGGCTGCTGGCCGTGGTGTACGGGGCGGGTCTGGGCCTGTGGAGCCGGCTCGGCGCCGCCCTCCGGCTCGCCTGGATCACGACGCTGATCGGTCTCTGGAGCTTCCTCGTGTTCCTCGCCGAGGCGCCGGTGACCTGGGCGTACGCCTGGTGCGGCGTACCGCTGGCGTGCGCGGCCCTGCGGGCTCTGGGGAAGCGGGCGGCGCTGGTCGCGGTGGCCGCGATCTCCGTCGTACTGGGCTGGCGGCTGGTCGGCTCGACCGGCCGGCTCGACCTGGAGATGGCACTGATCCCGGTCGCGGCGGTCTGGGGCACCGTGGCCCTCTACCGGACGCAGCAGCGGGACGCCGCCGAACGCCAGCGCCTCCTCGACGAGTTGCGGAGCACCCGCGACATCCTCGCCGGACAACAGCGCGAGGCCGGCGTACTGGCCGAACGCACCCGGATCGCCCGCGACCTGCACGACACACTGGCCCAGGAACTCGCGGGCAGCCTGATGCTGCTCCAGTCGGCCGAGCGGGACTGGGACCGGCGGCCGGACGCTGCCCGTACCCGGGTGCGCGCGGTGGCCGACGGCCTGGACGGCAATCTCGCCGAGACCCGCCGGATCATCCACGACCTCACACCGTCCGCCGTCGCCGAGGAGGGGCTCGAGGGCTCGCTGCGGCTGCTGTGCGTCCAGGCGGAGCAGGGGTCGGCCGCCCAGGTGCGATTCCGGTCCGCGGGCGAGTCCCGTCCCGTCCTGGACGAGCAGGCGGCCGCCGCCCTGTTCCGGGTCGCGCAGGGCACGCTGGCCAATGTCCGCGAGCACGCCCGCGCGGTGAACGTCCTGGTCACTCTTCACCACGAGGCGGACCGGATCGAACTCGACGTACAGGACGACGGAGTGGGCTTCGACCCGGCGGGCGCCGGGGCTCTCGCCCGGCCGACCCGCGGTTTCGGCCTGCCCGCCGCGCGCGCCCGGCTCCTCGAGTGCGGCGGCGACCTGCGGGTCACCAGCGCGCCCGGCCGGGGCACCCGGGTCCGGGCCGTGCTGCCTGCGGCGGCTCCCCGTCTGACCTCGGCGACCGCCGGATGACCGTACGGCTGGTGATCGCGGACGACCACGCCGTCGTACGCGCCGGGCTACGGGCCCTGTTGGAGGGGGAACCGGATCTCGAGGTCATCGCGGAGGCGGGCAGCGGCGAGGAAGCCGTACGGCTCGCCGCGGAGCTGAAGCCGGACGTCGTGCTGATGGACCTCCGGTTCGCCGGTTGCGCCGTCGACGGCATCGAGGCGGTCCGCCGGTTGACCGTCGAGGCCCCGGCCGTGCCCGCGCTGATGCTGACGAGCTTCTCCGGGCGGACCGACGTCGTGCGGGCGCTGGAGGCGGGCGCCCGGGGATATGTACTGAAGGCCGGGCCGCCCGAGGAGCTCTTCCGGGCGGTCCGTGGCGCCGCCGCCGGCGCCCTGGCCCTCGCCCCCGAGGTCGTCGGCGAACTCGTCGGCCAGGTGGTCAGCCCCGACGTGGATCTGACCGGGCGCGAGGTCGAGGTCGTACGGCTGGCGGCGGAGGGTCTGAGCAACCGGGCCATCGCCCAGGCCCTGTTCCTCAGCGAGGCGACCGTCAAGACCCACCTGGTGCGCGTCTACCGCAAGCTGAAGGTGGAGAACCGCGCGGCCGCCGTGACGGAGGCCGCGCGCCGGGGACTCATCCAGCTCGACTGACAGCCCGACCGAACAACGCGGCCGACCCTCAGTGCCCTCGGAAGGCCTCCTCCAGCCACCAGGCCCCGTGCTCCCCCGCCACCTTGGCGTCGACCAGCAGCGGCACCGACCGTGGCCCCGCCACCCAGTCCTCGACCGCCTTGAGATCGGCGCGCGTCCGCACGGTCACCGCTTCGAAGCCGTAGCCGCGGGCGATGGCGGCGATGTCGGTCGGCGGGAAGGTGACCGTGTCGAGCGGGAAGCCGTCGGGCCCGAAGTGGTGCACCTCCGCCCCGTAGCCCTCGTCGTTGTGGACGACCACCACCATCGGCAGCCCCAGCCTGCGTACGGTGTCCAGCTCGGCCGCGCCCATCAGCGCGCCGCCGTCGCCGAGCACGGCCACCGGCAGCCGGTCGGGCCGGGCCAGGGCCGCGCCGATCGTGGTCGCCAGACCCAGGCCGATCGACTGGAAAGCCTGGGTGAAGCAGAAGCCGTCCTGGTCGGGCACCGACAGATAGGCGCTCGGGTAGCCCATGAAGTTCCCGGAGTCCACGCCGACGACCCGCTCCGCCGGGAGGATGTCGTCCAGCGCGATGCTCAGCGTCCTCGGGTCGATACGGTCCCGGGTGCTCTCGTCCTCGTACGGCACGTCCCGTCGGCGCACCCCCACGCCGATGGCCGCTCCGCGGTACCCCTCCCGCCGTGCGCCGCCCGCGTCGAGTGCGCGCCGGGCGGTGCGGGCCACGTCACCGACGACACCGAGGTGGACCTCCCGGTGGGCGCCGAGGGCCGACGCGTCGTCGTCGACCTGGACGACGGTGGCGTCCGGACCGATGAGGCGGCCGTGCCGCATGGTCCACATGTTCAAAGCGCAGCCCCAGCCGACGATCAGGTCGGCGCCCTGGATCAGTTCGGCCGTCAGGTCGGACGCGAAGCCGCCGGAGATGCCGAGCGACCAGGGGTCGCCGTGGAACAGACCGTGGGCCACGGCCGAGGTGGCGAGCAGCGCGCCGTGGTGGTCGGCGAGCGCGGTGAGGGCGTCGCGGCCGCCGGGTGAGCGGGCGCCCCGGCCGGCCACGAAGACGGGGCGGCGGGCGCGTTCGAGGGCGGCCACCAGGGCCGCCACATCGGACTGGGTCGGCTCGACGGCGGCCCGCGCGGGTGGCGGGGCGGCGGCGATGGCGGCGGTGTCGGGCAGGTCCAGGGCCTGCACGTCCAGGGGGAGGTTGAGCAGTACGGTACGGCGCTCGTGCAGGGCGCGTCGTACGGCGTCGCAGGCCTGCTCGACCGCGGAGTGCGGGGAGGTCACGCGCTCGGTGACCGCGCCGACGGCCTGGGCCAACGCCTCCTGGTCGACGTGGAAGTTGGAGGTGGGCCGGGTCGCCTCGGCCGCGAGCACGAGAAGGGGCGTGCGGCTCTTGGCGGCTTCGGCGATGCCGGTCAGGGCGTTGGTCAGCCCGGGCCCCTGGTGCACGCTCAGCGCGGCGACCCTCCCGGTCATCCGCGTGTAGGCGTCGGCCATGGTGGCCGCTCCGCCCTCGTGGCGGGCGGCGACGTAGCGGGCCCCGGTGGCCACCATGGCGTTGGTGAGGTGGAAGTTGCCGGAGCCGACCACGCCGAACACATGGTCCACGCCGGCCGCGGTCAGGGCCCGGCCGACGGCTTCGGCGACCTTCATGACCGCTCCACCAGGGCGAGGACGCGGGCGGGTGAGCCGGAGCCCTTGAGGATCGGAAGCGGACCGGCGATGACGACGGCACCGGTGGCGGGCAGTTCCGCGAGGTTCTGGAGCTGGGTCAGGCCGTACTTGTCGTTGCCCATCAGGTAGGAGTGGCACGGGAAGGCCGGGTCGAAGGAGTGGGCGCCTCCGGCGTCGGTGCCGACCGTCTCGGTGCCGAGGCCGATCACCGGCGACTCCTCGGCGACCCAGCGGGCGCACTCCGGGGACAGGCCCGGGGTGTGCGGGCCGTTCTCGTCAGCGTTGAGGAACTCCTCCTGCGAGTGCGAGCGCGCGTCCCAGCCGGTGCGCAGCAGCAGCCACCCGCCCTCGGGCAACGGGCCGTTCTCGGCCTCCCAGGCCTTGATGTGGTCCACCTCGACGAGGAAGTCGGGGTCCTTGGCGGCCAGGGCGGAGAAGTCCATCACGGCGGCGGGAGCGATCAGCCGGCTCACCGGTACGGAGGCCACGTCCGCGAGGTCCTTGCCGGTCACCCAGTGGTTGGGCGCGTCGAAGTGCGTACCGGTGTGCTCACCCGTGCGGAAGTTGTTCCAGTACCAGGCCGGCCCCCGGTCGTCGTAACGGCTGATCTCCTCCAACTCGAACACCTGCGTCTGCCCGAACCCCTCCGGCAACCGGATCACCGGCGTCTCCGACGACAGCGTCGACGTGAGGTCGACGACCTCGATCGCGCCACTCCGCAGCCCGGACAACAGCGCGGCGAGAACGGACGGCTTGGTCATGGTGACCTCCTGAACTGGTCTGAGCACGGGACGCGTTGACGACGTTGCACCATCTCCGGGGGCGCGTCCAGACTCGGTCCGTGGGGGACGACGACGGTGCGCGGGTGCTGCGCGAGCAGTGGGACTGGCTGGTGCGGGTCGCGAGAAGCGACGACGACGCCGTGCGGAGCGGGCCGTCCTGGGTACCGCCGCTCGCGGAGGAACTCGTGCTCGCCGCCCGCGAGAGCCCGTTGCGCCGGTGGTATCCGTACATCAGCCACAACTACCTGCGCTTCGAGGACGGACTGCCCTACTGGGAGCCGGGCGGAGGACTCGGCCGTGAAGTACCGGGGAGCATCTCCTACGACACGAACGGGCCCGGGGGGAGTGCCGTCTTCCGGGTCTGGCGCGGGCGGCTCCTGCGTACCCCGGATCCCGTGCTCGTGCTCACCACGCCGGATGCCACGACAGCCGTCGGGGCGCTGGTGCGGGTGCTGGCCGTCCCCAAATCGGTCCAGTGACCCGGAATTGGCCTTGGCCTGCGACTTCGGGTCGGCCTAGCGTCGGTGTCATGCGTATTCGAATCGTCGACGCCTTCACCGACCGGCCCTTCGCCGGCAACCCGGCCGGGGTCCTGCTGCTGGACGCCTTCCCGGACGACAACCGGCTGCAGAACATCGCCGTCGAGGTCAATCACGCCGAGACGGCGTTCGCCCACCGTCTTCCCGAGGGCGGCGAGGCCGACTGGGCGCTGCGGTGGTTCACGCCGGCCGCCGAGGTCAACATGTGCGGGCACGCGACGCTGGCCACGGCCCATGTGCTGCACACCACCGGTGCCCACGAGGGGCCGGTGCGGTTCGCCACGCGGAGCGGTGTGCTGATCGCGACGCCCGGTGCGGACGGGTCGATCACTCTGGACTTCCCGACCGCGCCGCTGACCCCGGTCGAGCCCCCGGAGGGGGTCGCGACGGCCCTCGGCGCCGAGCCGCTCATCGCCTTCGACACCGGTCCGAACGTCGGCGACCTCCTCGTCGAGCTCGCCGACGAGAAGACCGTCCACGCCCTCACCCCCGACCACAAGGCCCTCGGCGCCTACTCGGAGCGCGGCATCATCGCCACCGCCCGCGCCGAGAACCCGGCGCTCGGCTACGACTTCGTCTCCCGCTGCTTCTTCCCCAACGTCGGCATCGACGAGGACCCGGTCACCGGCAGCGCTCACACGGCCCTCGCGCCCTTCTGGTCCGAGCGCCTGGGCCGTACCGAACTCACCGGTCTGCAGGCCTCGCCCCGCTCCGGCCGCGTCCGCACCCGGCTGGCCGGCGACCGCACGCTCCTCACCGGCCGGGCGGTCACGACGATCGAGGGCGACCTGCTCGTCTGACCCCCGACGCGGGCTGCCGGCGGCTACGCCGTCGGCAACCAGTCCACCTTCCCGGCCAGCAGCGCGTAGCCGACGAACGCCCCGATGTCGAGCAGCGAATGCGCCACCACCAGGGGCCCCACCCGCCCCCACCGGCGGTAGAGGTAGACGAACACCACGCCCATCACCATGTTGCCGATGAAGCCACCGATGCCCTGATAGAGGTGGTACGAGCCGCGCAGTACGGAACTGGCCATCAGCGCGGACCCGGGCGTCCAGCCCAACTGGCCCAGCCGACGCAGCAGATACCCGACGACGATGACCTCTTCGAGGATCGCGTTCTGCATCGCGGACATGATCAGCACCGGGTACTTCCACCACACCTCGGGCAGCGCCTCCGGAACCACCGTGAGGTTGAACCCCAGCCCGCGTGCGGCCAGGTAGAAGGCGATTCCGGTGCTGCCGATCACCGCCGCGACCGCCGCCCCGCGGCCGAGGTCGGGCCACGGCCTGGTGCGGTCGAAGCCGAGGGTGCGCAGGCTCCCGCCCTCGCGCAGCAGGAAGTGCGCGACGAGCAGGACGGGCACGAGGGACGAGGCGATCCCGAAGAGCTGCCAGGACAGATCGAGCCAGGGGCGGCCCGGCGCGGCCGAGGCGTTGAGGGTGGCCGCCTGGTCCTTGAGGCCGCCCGGTTTGGTGACCGATCCGACAAAGCTGATCAGGGCGGACACTCCGCTCGCACCGAGCGAAAGCCCCAGAACGAGCAGCGTCTCATCCCGGAAGATCCGCCGCGAAGGCCCCTCCTCTGGAAAAGAATCGGCCACGCGGCCCGCCTCTCCCTGCACACCTGACTCCAATTCAGTAATCCCGTCCCATCCCCATCGCCGCCCCGCTAAGGTCTCGAAAGAAGTTGCGAAGATCGTGCGCGACTGGCCGTTGGGGGACGGACACCGTACGGGGCTGACCTCCCCTTTGCATGCCATACGGCCGTGAGACCGGCAGAAGGTGACAACAGGGAGGGGCACCACAGTCATGGGACGTCACAGCTTGCCCGATCAGTATGGGGCGGGCGGCAGCGACCCCCGCCCACGCACCCGCCGCCGTTCGGTGGCCATCGCGACCGTGCTCGTCCTGACCGTCGCGGGCGGCACCGCGGCCGCCGTCCAGAGCGGACTGCTCTCCTTCGGTTCCTCCTGTCAGGACGACGCGGTGGACCTGAAGCTCGCCGCCTCACCCGACATGACCCCCGCCCTGCGCGCCGCCGCGCAGCGGGCCCGTGACATCAGCCTCACCTCCGACGGGCGCTGCGTCGACGTCGAGGTGACCGCGCACGACTCGTACAAGCTCACGGACACACTGCTGGCCGGCAGGCAGACCGACGTCCAGGTGTGGGTACCGGACTCGGAGCTGTGGGTCCAGCGGATCGCCGCGGACACCAAGGCGACGGAGGTGACCCCGGTCGGCAGCTTCGCCTCCAGTCCGGTCGGCGTGGCCATGGTCCCGGAGGCCGCCAAGTCGCTGGGGTGGCCGAAGAAGTCGTACAGCTGGATCGAGCTGGTCGGCGCCACGATGCAGGACGACTCCCTCAAGCTCGGCTCGGCCGACCCCTCGCGCAGCGCCACCGGACTGCTCGCCCTCACCCAGCTGGGCACCGGCGCCGCCGAGATCAAGGACGGGGACACCCAGGCCGCGGCCATGATGAAGACCCTGTCGCAGCGCACCTCCGACAGCGACACCCAGGTCCTGGACACGCTGCCGCGCGATGCCTCGGGCACCGAACAGGGCAACCCGAAGCGCAACCAGGCGCTGATCCTCAGCGAGCAGGCGGCGTTCACCTACAACACCGCGGCCGACGGCGAGGGCCTCGACCTCTTCTACCCGAAGGACGGCTCGCCCCGGCTCGACTACCCGTACTCGCTGGTCGACCAGTCGGCGCTGAGCACCGACGAGAGCCGGGCGGCGCTGAAGTTCATGAACTATCTGCGCAAGCCCGAGCAGCGCCGGCTCATGGGGAAGTACGGGTTCCGCACCTCCGTCGACGAGGTCGCGCAGACGCTGGTGACGCGGGCCGGCGGCAGCAAGCCGCAGCCGTACGCGCAGGACCCCCTCAAGCCGGCCTCGGAGGGGGCCCTCCAGGAAGCCCTCGGCACATGGACGATCACGGTGCAGAGCGCGCGGGTCACCACGGTCGTCGACGCGTCCTCCTCCATGTCCGAGCTGGTCCCGGGCACGAACCGGTCACGCATGGACGTGACCAAGGCATCCCTCCTCCAGGCGCTCGCCACGTTCACGCCGGAGGACGAGATCGGTCTGTGGCAGTTCTCCACCAAGCTGGACGGCGACAAGGACTACCGCGTCCTCGTCCCGACCGGACGCCTCGGCGACAACAAGGACGGCGGAACCCAACGGGACAAGCTGTCGGCGGCCTTCAGCGAACTGGCTCCGGTCCCGAACGGCGCGACGGGCCTGTACGACACCACGCTCGCCGCGTACACGGAGGCCACCGCCTCCTACGCCAAGGGCAAGTTCAACGCCCTGGTCGTGCTGACCGACGGCGTCAACCAGGACCCCGGCAGCATCTCCCGCTCCACGCTCATCAGGCGTCTGCAGGAACTCACCGACCCCGACCGCCCGGTCCCGCTGATCATGATCGCCGTCGGCCCCGACGCCGACCGCGAAGAGGCCCAGCAGATAGCGAAGTCCACCGGTGGCACGGGCCAGGAGGTCTCCGACCCGTCCCAGATCCACGAGGTGATCCTCAAGGCGATCGTGGCGGCGGGGGCGGAGGGGAGCGGGCAGGGCTGAGCGGGGCCGTTCAGCCCTGGACTTCCCCGAGCACCTTCCCCGGCCGCTCACCCCAGGGGCACCGGCTCCGGCAACCCCACCGGCCAGGTGTGCACCGGCTCACCGAGGTGCATCAGCTCGGCGTACCGCCGGGTCGTCGCGGCGAGTGCGGCGTCGCGGTCGAGGCCCGACTCCAGGGCCCGGTGGAACGTCGCGGCCTGCCAGGTCGCCCCGTTGGCCCGCCGGCGACACCGCTCGTCGATCACGCCCAGGTACAGGTCCCGGTCCGCGGGTTCGACCCCCCACGCGTCCAGGCCCGCCGACGCGAGCGGCAGCAGTTCGTCGCGCACCAGGGTGACGGCGTCGACCTGGGTCAGCCCGCCGCCGTACCGTCCGCGCCGCGGCCAGTCGAAGCGGGCCTCGATGCCGTGCTTGCAGGCCGCGTCGAAGTTGGCGGCGGCGGCCTCGAAGGGCAGCCGGTTCCACACCGGCCGGGAGTCCTCGGCGAGGGCGCGGACCACGCCGTAGTAGAAGGCGGCGTTGGCGATGACGTCGGTGACGGTGGGCCCCGCGGGCAGGACCCGGTTCTCCACCCGCAGATGCGGGACACCGTCGGCGATGCCGTACACCGGCCGGTTCCAGCGGTACACGGTGCCGTTGTGCAGGACGAGTTCGGCGAGTGAGGGGACGCCCCCCTCGTCCAGGACCCGTAGCGGATCCTCGTCGTCGCAGATCGGCAGCAGGGCCGGGAAGTAGCGCAGGTTCTCCTCGAACAGGTCGTGCGCCGAGGAGATCCACCGTTCCCCGAACCAGGTCCGCGGCCGCACACCCTGCGCCTGGAGCTCGGGCGGCCGGGTGTCGGTGGACTGCTGGAACAGCGGCGGCCGCGACTCCCGCCACAGCTCACGCCCGAACAGGAAGGGGGAGTTGGCTCCTACGGCGATCTGCGCGGCCGCGACGGCCTGCGCCGCGTTCCACACGTCGGCGAAGCGGCCCGGGGTGACCTGGAGATGCAACTGCACGGAGGTGCAGGCGGCTTCCGGGGCTATGGACTTCGAGGTGCAGACGAGATGCTCGACCCCGTCGATGTCCAGGACGAAGTCCTCGCCCCGGGCGGCCACGATCTGTTCGTTGAGCAGTGCGTAACGGTCGACGTCCGAGAGGTTGGAGGAGACCAGGTCGTCCCGGTCGAGCGTCGGCAGAATGCCGATCATCACGATTCCCGCGTCGAGCTCTCCCGCTTTTCGATGGGCATATGCCAGCGAGGTGCGCAGTTCTTCGGCGAGCCGGTCGAATACCCGGCCACCCAAGGGATGTGGGGCTATGTTTACTTCCAGGTTGAACATGGCGAGTTCTGTTTGGAAATCTCGGCTTGCGATACGCTCGAGAACCTGCGCATTCAACATTTTCGGCATACCGTCCGCACCGGCGAGATTCAATTCGATCTCGAGCCCCATGAGGTTCTTCGGGCGATCGAACCGCTTCTCCGCCAGCAGCCGCTCCAGTCCCGTCAGGCACTTGCGGAGCTTGCCGCGGTAGAGCTGCCGATCGGACAGGTCGAACCGACCTGCCGCGACCTTCTCCCCCATCGAGCGTCCCTCCTTGGATGGGCGGACCGAAGATCCGGCCGCCGGTATCGGGTCACGTGGGATGATGCCCAGTGGAGACGATCGATAACGTCCCGCGCGGTCTTGGTGCCCGCTACGCTGTTCGAAGTGACCGGCGGCACATTCACCGGGCATGCGGCACTGTGCAGTTTCGGGTTCCCCGCACGCCTCGTGAAAAACGCCGACGAGAATTGGCCGACCGCGCCCTCGGTATTCATCGAGGTCACCGCCGCATCCTCGCCGAAAAACGGGATGATTCCCACGTATCGCCGACTGAATGGACCCTTGCTGTTCACGTCGGAAACGGGTAGACGAAACACCGTCTGAACACGTGTCGTATAAACTCCGCGAACGAGGCAGAAGGTTGGCGCCGACGGTCTGTTGATCCTGTCGTCGAGGTGACGTACGGCAGGTCTCACGCACATCCCACGCACCCATGACCCGGCCCCGCCTCTCTGACCCCGCGAGCTGACAGCGCCGTCCGCCCACGTCCTCGCGCCACTGTGCCTGTCGAATGAGAGGCGACCCACCATGCCGCTGCATGTCCCCCCGGCTCCCGCGCCCGCACTTCGCTCCGTCCTCACCGCGCTCGGTTCGCCCACCGCCGTCCGCGAGGCCCGGACTCCCTCCCTGCGCACCGCACAGGGACCCGCGACCCCCGAACTCCCCCTGCCCGTACACGTACTTGACGAGATCACCGCCGCGGGCGCCTCCGCCACCCGACTGACCGGGTGGCGTTTCCTGATCCGCTGCCAGGAGCGCGCGGTGGCCGCCGCCGAGACCCGGCTGACCCCGGACGGCTGGGCCTTCTCGCACTTCTTCGAGGGCCCCTACATCGCCTCCACCGAGCGTGCGCTGCGCCAGGCCGAGACCATGCAACAGCCCTATCAGCCGCGCCTGCTGTCGGTCCCGGGCCTCTACATGCTCACTCTCTGGCTGCACGGCGACCTCACGGCGGACGGCGCCACCGGCCACCCCGCCGCCACCGATCTGCTCGTCCCGCTGGCGCCCGCACCGCCCGGTATCGCGGCCCACCGGCCGCACCGCGTCGCCGAACTGCTCCCGGTGCTGACCCACCGGGCGACTCCGGCCCCGCTTCTGGGACAGCTCGCCTGACATCTTCGATTATGGGGCTCGTACGAGCGAAAAGCAGCTCGTACGAGCCCTTTTCGTGCCCGCACCCCGTCCGGACTAGCCCCATCCGACCATCCCGAACCACCCGAAGAGACAGCGGAGTTGGAATGAACCGTCCGCGCGGGTGATGCGTCATGAACCTGTGAGTAGCGGTGCTGCCAAATCCCTGCGGATTGACGCCCGTGGGGCAACACTGGTTCCGACCGACTTATCACAACGGGGGCAGCTATGAAAACCACGACAAAGCGAAAGATCCCACCAATGTGCCAGCACCAGCCGCCGTGTCCGACCGCCGAATCCGCCGACCGGGAGTCCGCCCGCCTCATGGCGCACCACCCGGAGCAGGGATGGAGCCTGCTGTGCAACGGCGTTCTGCAGTTCGAGGACACCGGTGAGCTCCTGCCCGACGGCAAGATCATCGCCCCGCACCGCCCACTGGGCACCGAAAAGGTGATGACCGCCGCCTGAGGCGCTACCGCGCGGTGGGACCGACCGCCCGGTGACTTGAGGGGCCGGCCCGCAGACCTGTGCTGCGAACCGGCCCCGACGCATGTCCGGGGGCGATCACTCCGTGTAGTCCCCCATGCGGAATGCGCTCTTCTCCCTGGCGCACTTCCCATGGGCACCCGTTTTCCGGAAGACTCCTGGAAGTTTCGATCCGTCGACGGAGGTGGGGAGTTGACAGCACACGAGGTCGACACCGAGGGGGCGCCCGAGACCGGGGGCCGGGTCACGATCACCGAGATCGCCCGACAGGCCGGCGTCTCCGTGCCGACCGTCTCCCGGGTCGTCAACGGCCGCTCCGACGTGTCGCCCAGGACCCGGGCCCGCGTGGAGGAACTGCTCCGCCTGCACGGCTACCGCAAGCGCCCGAGCACCTCCGCCAGCGGTGCGGCCCTGCTCGACCTGGTCTTCAACGACCTCGACAGCCCCTGGGCGGTGGAGATCATCCGCGGGGTCGAGGAGGTGGCGCACGCGGCCGGCGTCGGCACCGTGGTCTCGGCGATCCACGGCCGCTCCGGCGACGCCCGCGAGTGGATGCGTAATCTGCGGGCCCGGGCCTCCGACGGCGTCATCCTGGTCACCTCGGTCCTGGAGCCGGTGCTGCACGAGGAGTTGCGCATCCTCGGCGTCCCGCTGGTCGTCGTCGACCCGGCGGGCTCCCCCGCGCTGGACGCCCCCACCATCGGCGCCGCGAACTGGTCGGGCGGCATGGCGGCCACCGAGCATCTGCTGTCGCTGGGCCACCGCAGGATCGGTCTGATCTCGGGCCCGCCCCGGCTGCTGTGCTCCCGGGCCCGCTTCGACGGCTACCGCGCCGCGCTGGAGGGCACGGGGCTCACGGTCGACGACTCCCTCGTCGTCCCCGGCGACTTCCACCCCGAGTCCGGCTTCGAGGGCTGCAACGTGCTGCTGGACCTGGCCGAACCGCCGACGGCGATCTTCGCTGCCAGCGACCAGATGGCGCTCGGCGCGATCGAGGCGCTGCGCAGACGCGGGCTCCGGGTCCCGGAGGACATGAGCCTGGTCGGTTTCGACGACCTTCCGGAAGTCCGCTGGTCCGCCCCGCCGCTCACCACGGTCCGTCAACCGCTCGCCGACATGGGCAAGCTGGCCGTCCGCACGGTGCTCAAGCTGGCCCGCGACGAGCAGCCGGACTCACCGAGGGTGGAGCTCGGCACGGAACTCGTGGTCCGCGCGAGCACCGCGCCCCCGGCACGCTGACCCGGCACCGGCCCGGCGGTGAGCCACACCGCCGGGCCGGGCCGCACCCCGGCGGACTCCCCTCCTTGCCCAGCCGCCGGGCGTCTCACCGCCGTACCGCTACTTCTTGAGCGCCTCCTTGATCGCGAAGTAGGCGGGCTTGGGGCGGAGTTGCTCGTCCCACGGGAGCGCCGCGCCCTGGCCCTCGAAGAACGCCGGGATCCAGGAGTATTTGTCGGTGTAGTCCCAGAGCGTGATGCCGACGCAGCGGCGCACCGCGAGGCAGGCGTCGGTCAGGTCCCGGTACCACTGGGCCTGTGTGGCCAGCTTGGTCTCGTCCGCGGGCAGGATCATCCGGATGTCGACCTCGGTGAGCGCGGTGTCCAGGCCGAGCCTGGCGAAGCGCCGCAGGTTGTCCTCGAGGGTCGTCGGATACCCGTACTGGAGCGCGAGGTGCGCCTGGAGGCCGAAGCCGTGCAGCGGGACGCCCTGCGCCTTCAGCTCCTTGGCCAGCTTGTAGTAGGCGTCGCTCTTGGGGCCGACCGCCTCCACGTTGTAGTCGTTGAGGTAGAGCTTGGCCTTCGGGTCGGCCTGGTGGGCCCAGCGCAGCGCGTCGGCGATGTAACCGGGGCCGAGTGTCTTGTAGAAGATCGTCTCGCGGTAGGTGCCGTCCTCGTTGAAGGCCTCGTTGACGACGTCCCAGGCGTAGATCTTGCCGCGGTAGTGCCGTACCTCGGTCTGGATGTGCTTCTTCAGCACGGCCCGCAGCTCGGTCGCCGTCCACTCTCGGCTGGTCAGCCAGTCGGGCAGCTGGCTGTGCCAGACCAGGGTGTGGCCGCGTACCCGCTGGTGGTTGGCGCGAGCGAGGTTCACGATCTCGTCGCCCTTGGAGAAGTCGAAGACACCCTGCTGGGGCTCGGTGGCGTACCACTTCTGGCCGTTGCCGGGGGTGATCATGTCGAACTCGCTGCCGAGGATCGCCTTGTAGGGCTCGTCGACGAGTTCGGGATTGTCGGTGGCGCTGCCGTAGTAACGGCCGTGCCGCTGGGCGAGGTCGGCGAGTGTGGTCGGCTGGTCGTGCGCCTGGGCGGGTACACCGGCACCTACTCCGGCAGCCATCAGACCGGCGGCGAGGACGCCGACGAGTCTCAGACGGTTCTTGCGCATGGTGCGACTCCTCACGTGCGGGGGTGGGTGAGCCGTACGACCGCCGTCAGCCTTTGGTGGCTCCGGCGGTGAGGCCACCGACGAGCTGGCGCTCGGCGACCGAGTAGAAGGCGAGGGCGGGAACCATCGCGAGGACGAGATAGGCGAAGACACGGGCGTACTCCGCGGAGTACTGGCCCTGGAACTGCTGGACGCCGATGGGCAGCGTCCACCAGGTGTTGTCGGTGAACACCAGCAGCGGCAGCATGAAGTTGTTCCAGCTGGTGACGACGGCGAGCACCGAGACGGTGCCGAGTGCGGGCCGGGCCATGGGCAGCAGCACCCGCCAGAAGAAGCCGAAGGAGCTGCACCCGTCGAGGGTGGCCGCCTCCTCCAGCTCGCCGGGGATCTCCCGGAAGAAGGCGCGCAGGATGATGATGGTCATCGGCAGCCCGAACGCGGCCTGCGGCAGGATCACGCCCAGCGGGTTGTCGAGCAGACCGAGATAGCGCAGCAGCAGGAACAGGGGCAGGGCGGCCACCGCGAAGGGGAACATCAGCCCCATCGTGAAGAAGGTGAACAGCACCTCCCGGCCCCGGAAGGCGAACCGGGCGAAGGAGAAGGCCGCGAGCGCGGACACCGCGACGACGAGCACGGTCGTGGCGACCGCGATCAGCGTGCTGTTGCCGAGCAGCTTCCAGAAGTCGCTTCCGCCGATGATGTCGGTGTAGTTGCTCCCCAGCCAGCGCTTCGGCAGTCCGAAGGGGTTGCTGGAGAGTTCGTCGGTGGACTTGAAGCCGGACAGGACTGCGTACACCAGGGGTACGAGCATGACGACGCCGACGGCGACGAGGATGAGGTGCAAGGGCAACGTGCGGGCGTTCCTGCGGCTCATTTCCCGGCCCCCCTCATCGTGGTGGTGGCCCCTTCGAGGTCGCGGCGGAGCACGAACCGCCGGTAGGCGAGGGCGAAGACGAGGCAGATCCCGAACATCACCACGCTGATCGCGCTGGCGTAGCCGACCTGGTAACGCTTGAAGCCGTACTGGAACATGGTCACGGCCATGGTCTCGGAGTGGTGGTCGGGGCCACCCTGGGTGATCACCCACACCAGGTCGAAGAGCTGGATCGAGCCGATGACGGCCAGGAAGACGCTGATACGGATGGTGGGCGCGAGCAGCGGCAGGGTGACGCTGCGGAAGCGCTGCCAGGCATTGGCGCCGTCGATCAGCGCCGCCTCGGTCAACTCCCGGGGGACGGACTGGAGTCCGGCCAGCAGGAGCATCATGTGGAAGCCGAAGTACTTCCAGGTCATGACGATGAACAGGGTCGCCATCACATAGGACTGGTCGGCGAACCACTCGCCACCGAGGCTGTCGAGGCCGATGCTGCCGAGGAGATGGTCGGCCAGTCCGTCGTCCGGGGCGAACACCATGCTGAAGAGCACGCCGGTGATGGCCTCGGACAGCACGTAGGGCGCGAAGAACAGCATCCGGTAGACGGCCCGGCCGCGCAGCCGCTGGTTGAGCAGGACCGCCATGGCGAGCGCGAACGGCAGCTGGATCGCGAGCGTGAGGGCGACCAGGACGAGGCAGCGCCACAGGTCGCCCAGGAAGACCGGGTTGTCGAAGAGGTCGGTGAAGTTGTCGACACCGACGTAGTCCTCGGGCATCCCGAAGCCGCCCCAGCGGAAGAAGGCGGCGTACAGGGCGAACAGCATCGGCAGCAGCACGAGCCCGGAGAAGAGGACCAGGGCGGGCAGCTGGAAGCCCATCGCGGTGAGCCAGTTGAGGACGCGCCGCCGGGCCCGCCCCCGGGCCCTGACGGTGTCCGGGGGCGGGGTATCGGCGCCGGGGCCGCTCCGCTTGTCTGCGAGGAACGTGGAGGTCATCGCCTGCTACTGCTCTTCCTTCGCGGTCTTCGTGATCGACTGGGCGACCTGTTCGGGGGACTTGGAACCGGCGATGAGCGCGGCCACGCTGTCGTTGACCTCCTGGCCGACGGCGGGGGCGTACGCCTGGTCGAGGTAGAGCTGGAAGCCGGTGGCGGCGTTCAGCTGCGTCTGTACGGCCTTGATGTTGGGGTCGGCGATGGCGCTCTCGGCGCCGGGGACCACCGGGAGGGTGCCGGTCTTCTTGACCAGTTCCAGGTCGGTGGCCTCGGAGGCGAAGAACTTCAGGAAGTCGACGGCCGCCTGCGGGGCGCCCCGGCGCAGGGCGTGCCCACCGCCGCCGCCGAACACCTCGGTGATGGTGCCCTTGCCGCCCTCGACCGCGGGGAACGGGAAGAAGCCCAGGTCCTTCCCGAGGCCCTTGCCGGAGTCGGCCTGTACGTTCGGGGCCCACTGACCCATGAGCTCCATGGCCGCCTTGCCGTTGCCGACGGTGGCCGCCTGGCCGGTCGGGGTGGAGTAGGCGGCGTTGAGGTAGCCCTTCTGGAACGGCTCGAGATCGACGAGGGTCTTGAGGTGGGCACCCGCCTGGATGAACTCGGCGCCGGTGAAGTCCTTGTCGTCATAGGCCTTCTGCAGGGCGCTCGCGCCGGCGGTGCGCATCGCGAGGTAGGCCCAGTAGTACATGCCGGGCCACTTCTCCTTGCCCGCGAGGGCGATGGGGGTGATGTTCTTCGACTTCAGCTTGCTGACGGCTTCGAGGAACGCGCCCCAGGTGGTGGGGGGTTCGCTGATGCCAGCCTGCTTGAAGAGCGCCTTGTTGTACCAGAAGCCGATCATGCCGATGTCGAACGGGATGCCGTACACCTTGTCGTCGAGGAGGTAGGCCTCCTTCGACACCTTCAGCAGGCCGTCGGCCCACGGCTTCGTCCGGTCGCTGAGGTCCTCGACGAGACCCGCGTCGACCTGCTGCTTGAGGACGCCGCCGCCCCAGGTGTGGAAGATGTCGGGGAGCTTCCCGGAGGCGATCAGTGCCGTCATCTTCGACTTGTAGGCGTCGTTCTCCAACTGCACGATCTTCAGCTTGACCTTGGGGTTCTGGGCCTCGAACTTCTTGGCGAGGGCCGCCCAGACGCTCTTGGCCGGCTCGGTGGTGGAGATGTTCCACCATTCGATGGTGGTCGTCCCGTCGGACGACCCCTCATCATCCGAGTCACCGCAGCCACTCAGTGCGGTCATGCCCAGACCGGCCGCGGCGGACGCCGAAAGGAAGCCGCGGCGGGACAGTGCCGGGTCGCCCATGGTGTGCTCCTTGGGTACGGGACGGGGCGTCTACGCCCGTCCACTGGACCGAAAGTTTCGGAGTTGATCCAGAAAGGTTCGTTGATGCCGCACCCTAGAGACAGCTGCCAAACGGTGGCAACCCCTTGTACGCGGTGAATCTGCGGCCGACTTCCCCGATGTCCGGGCCGGTTGGCACCGATCGGCCCGGACCGAGAGTTTCCGACGCTTTCCGGAACTACGCCTGCCGCTCGGGCACATACTCGAACCAGTCGAAGGCCGCGCTGCCCTCGGTGACGTACATTCCGACCACCCGCCCCGTGAAGCCACCGGCGACCTGCGTGGACAGATAACGGCCGTCGAGCTCGGCGAGCCGTACGCCGTCGATGCCGAGCGCCACCGCGTCGGGGCCTCCCGCGCGAACTCCCGGCTCCTCCTGCCCAGTCGGGGACACCGGCGAGTCCGTACGGACCTCCACGGTGAGCGTGACCGGCCCCGACTCCACCGTCCGCCGCACGAGGCACTGCCGCACCGGGCCGATCCGGGCGAACACGGCCGCCTCTCCCCCGGCGACCTCGATGTCGTAGTGATGCGCCTCGTCGAGGCGGACGGAGAGGCCCGCGCGCCCCGCCCCGGGGTCCAGCCGGGCCGCGAACCGACAGTCGTGGTGCTGCTGGCGGCGCCCTACGAAGGTGTGCCCGGGCCGGTCCAGGCTGGTCCCCGTCGCCCGCAGGGTCAGCCATCCCGGCCGCTCCCCCAGCGACCACGAGCCGTCCGGCCTGCGGCGTGGGGAGATCCAGTGCGGGGCCAGGTCGGCGGCGTCGAAGTCGTCCCGTGCGGGCGACGGTTCGACGGCGTGCCAGGCCGCCGGCGCCGGGTGTCGCTCCAGCACCGGCTCCGCCCTGGGCCAGCCGTCGACCCACTGCACCGGAGTCAGGAACGTCTCGCGGCCCAGCACATGGAAGGACGGGAAGTACCCGCGCGGACGGGTACCGAGGAGCACCATCCACCAGGTGCCGTCAGCCGCCTCCACCAGGTCCGCGTGGCCGGTGCACTGGATGGGCAGACCGGTGCTGCGATGGGTCAGGATCGGATTGGCCGGGGCAGGTTCATAGGGCCCGCGCGGCGACCGCGCCCGGGCGATCGAGACGCTGTGCCCATGGGCCGTACCGCCCTCGGCGACCAGGAGGTACCACCACTCACCGATGCGGTAGAGGTGCGGCGCCTCAGGATCCTGCATGCCCGACCCGGACCACACCGGAAGCGGACCCTCCAGCACCTTGCCGGTGCCCGGGTCGATACGCGCGACCGCACAGCCGGCGACGGCGACCCAGCAGGAACCGTCCTCGTCCCAGGCCAGGTCGGGGTCGATCCCGGCCAGGTCGAGCCATACGGGATCGGACCACGGCCCCTCGGGACGCTCGCTGGTGACGATGAAGTTGCCACGCGCCCCGACATTGGTGGTGATCAGGTGGAAGCGGCCGTCGTGATGACGCAGTGTGGGGGCGTAGATACCGGCCGAGGCAGGCAGGTCGTCGGGCAGCTCCAACTGCCCGGGCCGGTCGAGGACGTTGCCGATCTGCCGCCAATGCACCAGGTCACGGCTGTGGAAGAGCGGCACCCCCGGGAAGTACTCGAAGCTGGAACAGACGAGGTAGTAGTCCTCCCCCACCCGGCACACACTCGGGTCCGGATGGAACCCGCCGATCACAGGATTGCCGTACGTCCGCATGTGCGTCAGTCCCTTCGAGCGTCGCACGAGGGCGAAACTTTCGGATGATCTGGCGAACGTTACGGAGTCGCACTGTAGGTGGCCAGGGGGCCGGCGACAAGACACCGGGGCCACAGACCCACGTACCGGCTGCTCCTTCACGTACGGCGGTCGCTCAGGATTCTGTCCGCGGATCCGTCGCTGCGAAGTCGCCGACGTCGACGCGACGTTGGCGGCCGACGCCGCTGCCGTCCCGCCAAGAATCGCTCCGCGCGCAGACGTACGACATGACGCTGGGTGTCCGCTGCCGCCGCCCCGCCTCCTCGCTCCCCACCACGACGCGATCCACCCCGAACCCGCCCCTACGCTCCTCTCTTGCCGTGCCGCGGACATCCGAAAAGCCAGTCTTAACGGAAGCTTGACGCCCTCAGCCCCCTCATCCGTGGGCCCTGACGTCACTCTCCGCTTACGCTGATGCGGCCGTCCCGGTGATGGCCGGAACCACACGCTGAGCCGCACACAGGAGCCCCGATGGCCACCACCGAACACGCGCCACCCAGTCGGCTGCGCGCATGGATGCTGGAAGGCCTGTCCGACATGGGCAAGGGCGACCACGGCCGGCCGGCCCAGCCGGCCGAGTCCAAGCCGGAGCCGGAGGGCCGGCCGTGGTGGCGGGTCATGTGTCTCACGGGCGTCGACTACTTCTCGACCCTCGGCTACCAGCCCGGCATCGCGGCGCTCGCGGCCGGTCTGCTCTCCCCGATCGCGACCATCGTCCTGGTGATCGTGACCCTGGCGGGCGCACTGCCCGTGTACCGCCGCGTGGCCGAGGAGAGTCCCCACGGCCAGGGCTCGATCGCGATGCTGGAGCGCCTGCTCACCTTCTGGAAGGGCAAACTCTTCGTCCTGACCCTGCTCGGCTTCGCCGCCACCGACTTTCTGATCACCATCACCCTGTCGGCCGCCGACGCCTCGACCCACCTCGTCGAGAACCCGCACCTGAACAGCGCCCTGCACGACAAGCAGCTCCTGATCACCCTCATCCTGGTCGCCCTGCTCGGCGCGGTGTTCCTCAAGGGCTTCCTGGAGGCGATCGGCGTCGCGGTCGTCCTGGTGGGCATCTACCTCGCGCTGAACGTCGTCGTCGTGATCGTCGGCTTCTGGCACGTCATCACCGCCGACCACGTGGTCACCGACTGGTCGACCGCCCTGACCAACGAGCACGGCAACATCTTCGTGATGATCGGCGTGGCCCTGATCGTCTTCCCCAAGCTCGCCCTCGGCCTCTCCGGCTTCGAGACCGGCGTCGCCGTCATGCCGCACGTCAAGGGTGAGCCCGGCGATACCGATCAGAACCCCGCCGGCCGGATCCGCGACACGAAGAAGCTGCTCACCACCGCCGCCGTGATCATGAGCTGCTTCCTGATCGCCACCAGCTTCATCACCACCCTCCTGATCCCGGAGAAGGAGTTCGAGTCCGGCGGCCAGGCCAACGGCCGCGCCCTCGCCTTCCTCGCCCACGAGTACCTGGGCGGCGCCTTCGGCACGGTCTACGACGTCTCGACGATCGCCATCCTGTGGTTCGCCGGCGCCTCCGCGATGGCCGGCCTGCTGAACCTGATGCCGCGTTACCTGCCCCGCTACGGCATGGCCCCGCACTGGGCCAGAGCCGTCCGCCCGATGGTCATCGTCTTCACCCTGATCGCGTTCCTGGTCACCTGGATCTTCGACGCCGACGTGGACGCCCAGGGCGGCGCGTACGCCACCGGCGTACTGGTCCTGATCAGCTCCGCCGCGATCGCGGTGACCATCGCCGCCCGCAAGGCCGGCCAGCGCAACTGGACCATCGGCTTCGCCGTCATCTCGGCGGTGTTCCTCTACACAACGGTCGTCAACGTCATCGAGCGCCCGGACGGCGTGAAGATCGGCGCCTGCTTCATCGCCGGCATCATCCTGGTCTCCCTGCTCTCCCGCCTGGCCCGAGCCTTCGAGCTCCGCGTGACGAGCGTGACGCTCGACCCCATGGCGGAACGTTTCATCAGGGACATCGCCAGCCGCAAGATCCGCTTCATCGCCAACGAGCCCGACCAGCGCGACAAAGCCGAGTACCGCGACAAGATCGAGCAGATCCGCGAGGACAACGACATCCCCGGCCAGGAGGACTTCGTCTTCGTGGAGGTCACGGTCCTGGACCCCTCCGAATTCGAGGCGGGCCTGACGGTGCGCGGTGAGGTCCTCCACAACCGCTACCGCATCCTGACCCTGGAATCCTCCTCCATCCCCAACGCCCTGGCCGCGCTGCTGCTCCACGTACGCGACACCACGGGCTGCACCCCGCACATCTACTTCGAGTGGACCGAGGGCAGCCCCTTCGCCAACTTCCTCCGCTTCTTCCTCTTCGGCCAGGGCGAGGTGGCCCCGGTCACCCGAGAGGTCCTCCGCGAGGCAGAGCCGGACAGAGCCCGCCGCCCACGGGTGCACACGGGCTGACGGACGAACAGGCCGCACGCGCATCCGACCCGCCGACGGCGCCAAGCCCCCACAGGGCTCACCCGCGCCCGCAAACACACCGCCATAGAAATCGCGTCAATCTTCAACGGAACGACGTCAGAGCGCCGTCAGTGGCAGCACACCCACCCCCGTCTCGCCCTACCGTCGACTCATGCGACCGAGCGGACGGAGCAACCCCCCGCCCCCGGCCGACGACCGCCACTGGCGCGGCGCCGTCCGGCTGGCGACAGGCCTCGCCCTCACCTTCGGCGCCCTGACCCTGTTCGTCGACTGGGACATGGGCACCCTGAACCTCACCCGCGCCCTGCTCTGGCTCACCCTGTCCGCCACGGTCTTCGCGGTCCTCTTCCCCCAACGCATCACCGCGGGACCGGGCTGGCTGGAAGTACAGGGCCTCACAGGCCACCACCGGGTCCACACGGACGCCCTGGTATCAGTACAGCTCTACGGCCAGATCTCCGCGCACCTGATCCTCCGCGACACCCACGGCAACCGCCTGGAATGCGACCCCCGCGTCCTGATCACCAATCCCTTCCTCTGGCACGAACTGGACACAGGCGTACGCCACTCGCTCGAACACGGCACCCTGCGCCAGAGCACGGACGCTCTACGCCACCTCGGCCAGGAGATCGAGGACGAGACCGCCCTGTCGGTACTCAGGGCGTCCGGGATCTCCTGAGGAACCCCCGCCGCCCCCGGGCCACGACCTTGCCGTACCTCAGCCGCCCGCCGACCTCCACCCGCAGCACGACAGGTGTGCCTGAGTCACCGGCAGGACGCGTTCTCACCTGGGAGTACTCGACGACCAGCGAGTCGGTCTCCACCACGACGCCGGGCCGCGTCACCAGCCGCAGCGTCCCACCCCGCATGTCGAGGTCGACGTAGAGCGTGTCGTACGTGATCACCGCGTCGGTGAAGTCGAGCGTCACGTCACCCCAGGAGGACTCGACCTCCAGCCGCCGGGGTACCGCCCACCCGTCGCCGCGCACCGCCGACCCGCCCTGCTGCTCGATCCGGACGACGTTCTTGACCTCGCCGGCCGCGTCCGCCGGAAGGTCCGCCGTCAGCCCGGCCAGCTCCCCCAGGGTGCGGGCGGACAGGGCCGCCTCCAGGCGCTCGTCGAGTTCCTCAGCGGTCAGCCGGCCGTCCCCCGCCGCGATACGCAGTATGTCCACGACCCGGTCCCGGTCCGCATGCGAGGCCCTCAGCTCGACCGGTGCGTCCCCGCCACCCCGCGCCAACTCACCCGACATGCCCTCACTCCGATCCCAGGTACCGAACTAAAGCTATATCGCGTTACACCCAACGCTCAACCCCGCACCCCCCGTTCCCCGTTGATGCCCCTATCGTGATCCGCATGCAGTCGTACACGATCGGCCAGGCGGCCCGACTCCTGGGCGTGAGCCCCGACACCGCGCGCCGCTGGGCGGACGCGGGCCGGATGGCGACCCACCGCGACGAGGGCGGGCGCCGGCTCATCGACGGCCAGGACCTGGCCGCGTTCTCCGTCGAGCTGGCCAGGGGCGACACCGGCGACGAGGCGCCGTCGTACACCTCGGTCCGCAACGCCTTCCCCGGCATCGTCACCGCGATCAAGCTCGGCGACGTCGCCGCCCAGGTCGAGATCCAGGCCGGCCCGCACCGCCTGGTCTCCCTGCTGACCCGCGAGGCCGTCGAGGAACTGGGCCTGGAGGTCGGCATGGAGGCCACGGCCCGCGTGAAGTCGACAAACGTACACATCGACCGCACCTGAGAGACCCCCGGGGCCCTCGGACCCGAGCCGCTCAGACCCGGGCCGGTCAAGCCCCGGTCCCGTCAGGCCCAGCCCCCGTACCCACCGTCCACCCGCATCCCGGTGACCCCCGCTGACACAGCGCGCCCTCACCGGTCCTGCGGCAGCACGAGCTGAGCTCCGGCCCGGTCGAGCGGAGCCTCGTCGATGCTCACCGCCAGCAGCACGGGCGCGTGGGCGCAGTCCGGGTCGATCACGACCCAGGACGACAGCGCGCGATGCCCGTACGCCGGTCACCCCGATGAGGAAGCGCGACCGGTCCTTGCGACGCCCTGGGTCGAACCCGGGCTCGGCGTCGGAGAGCACTGGTCGCGCAACGAGACACCGCCCCCCAGCAGGACCGTACCCGCACGGCAGTCCCGTACAAACGCACATGCGCACCCCATCCCGCCATGGGGCCGGATCATGCGATGCAACAGGAGACTAATGCCTTGCATATGCGGCAGTATCATCGCCGCAGGGTCTTCGACAGGCCGCTGCCGGGCCCCAGCGGCCCATGCCCGAAGAACGTGAAGGAGTAGACCGTGATGACCCGTTCCGCTCGCCGGACCCGTCGTACCCGCCGGACCCTGCGACTGGCCGGTGCCGGAGCCGCCGCGTTGCTGGCCCTGACCGCGTGCTCCTCCTCCGACTCCGACTCCGCGGGCTCCGACACCTCGGCCTCCACGTCGGCGAAGCTGTCCGGCACGGTGAACGTCTTCGCCGCGGCCTCCCTGAAGGAGAGCTTCACGACCCTGGGCAAGGAGTTCGAGAAGGCGCATCCCGGCACCAAGGTCACCTTCAACTTCGGCGGCAGCGACACCCTGGCCGCCAGCATCACGAGCGGCGCCGGCGCCGACGTGTTCGCCGCGGCCAGCCCCAAGACGATGAAGATCGTCACGGACGCGGGTGACGCCACGGGGGCGCCCGCCACCTTCGTCCGCAACCAGCTGGAGATCGCCACCCTGCCGGGCAACCCGGACAAGATCTCCTCCCTCAAGGACCTCACCAAGTCCGGCCTCAAGGTGGTGCTGTGCGACGAGGAGGTCCCCTGTGGCGCCGCCGCCCAGAAGGCCCTCGACGCCGGCGGCCTCAAGCTCACTCCGGTCTCCTACGAGCAGGACGTCAAGAGCGCTCTGACGAAGGTGGAGCTCAAGGAGGCCGACGCCGCTGTGGTCTACAAGACCGATGTGAAGGCCGCGGGTGGCAAGGTGGAGGGCGTGGACTTCCCCGAGTCGGCCGACGCCATCAACGACTACCCGATCGCCCTGCTCAAGGACGCCCCCAACTCCGCCGCGGCGAGGGCGTTCATCGAGCTGGTCCAGTCCGCCGAGGGCCAGAAGGTCCTGACCGCGGCCGGGTTCCTCAAGCCATGACATCCCTGGACAGGACCGTCGTCGCGGACACCCTCAAGGGCGGTCCGCGGCGCCGCCGCGCCCGGCAGCCGTTCAAGGGCGTACCGCTTCCCCTGCTCCTCCCGGCCCTGCTGGGCCTGGCGTTCCTGATCCTCCCCCTGGTCGCCCTGTTGGTCCGGGCCCCCTGGAGCACCCTCCCGGAACAGCTGACCAGCGCCGAGGTATGGCAGGCGCTACGTCTGTCCCTGGTGTGCGCCACGGCCGCGACCGCCCTCAGTCTCCTGATCGGCGTCCCCCTGGCCTGGCTCCTGGCCCGCACCGAGTTCCCCGGCCGCGGCCTGGTCCGCGCCCTGGTGACCCTTCCCCTGGTCCTCCCTCCGGTGGTGGGCGGCGTGGCCCTCCTGATGGCCCTGGGCCGCAACGGCATCGTGGGCCGCTGGCTGGACTCCTGGTTCGGCGTCACGCTCCCCTTCACCACGGCAGGCGTCATCGTCGCGGAGACCTTCGTGGCGATGCCGTTCCTGGTCATCAGCGTGGAGGGCACCCTGCGCGCGGCCGACCCCCGCTACGAGGAGGCGGCCACCACCCTGGGCGCCTCCCGCTTCACGGCCTTCCGCCGCGTGACCCTCCCCCTGATCGCCCCGGGTATCGCCGCCGGCGCCGTCCTCGCCTGGGCCCGAGCCCTGGGCGAGTTCGGCGCCACGATCACCTTCGCCGGCAACTTCCCCGGCCGCACCCAGACCATGCCCCTCGCGGTCTACCTGGCCCTCCAGAGCGACCCGGCAGCGGCGATCGCCCTGAGCCTGGTGCTCCTGGCGGTGTCGATCGCGGTACTGGCGGGCTTGCGGGACCGCTGGATGACGGCGTCATGACCAACACTCGTCCCGCCGCCGATGGCGCTCAGCCCTCACAGGGGCCACCCGCACCCGACAACGAAAGCGGCACGGGTGGTGCGGGTGAGAAAACAGATCCGGTCGAAGGCCGGATGCCCACAACACCCCCGCGCCCGACCAACGGCCTCCACGCCCACCTGGTCGTCGCCCACCCCGCCTTCCACCTCGACATCACCCTCACGGCTGCCCCCGGCGAGGTGGTAGCCCTCCTCGGCCCCAACGGCGCGGGCAAGACCACCGCCCTGCGCGCCCTCGCCGGCCTCACTCCTCTCACCGCCGGCCACCTCTGCCTCGACGGCACCGACCTGGACCGCACACCCCCCGAATCCCGCCCCGTCGGCGTCGTGTTCCAGGACTACCTCCTCTTCCCGCACCTCACAGCCCTGGACAACGTCGCGTTCGGCCCCCGCTGCCAGGGCGCGACAAAGGCGGAGGCCCGCCAGCAGGCAACGGAGTGGCTGACCCGCATGGGGCTCATCGACCACGCCACAGCCAAACCCCGCAGACTCTCCGGCGGCCAGGCCCAACGCGTCGCCCTGGCCCGCGCCCTGGCCACGCACCCGCGCCTGCTCCTCCTCGACGAACCCCTCGCCGCCCTGGACGCCCGCACCCGCCTGGAGGTCCGCTCCCAACTCCGCCGCCACCTGGCCGACTTCGAGGCCGTCGCCGTCCTGGTCACCCACGACCCCCTGGACGCGATGGTCCTGGCCGACCGCCTGGTCGTGATCGAGCACGGCCGGGTCGTCCAGCAGGGCACCCCGTCCGACATCGCCCGCCACCCCCGTACGGACTACATCGCCCGGCTCGTAGGCCTGAACCTCTACAAGGGCCGGTCAGAAGGCCACACGGTCCACCTGGAGGCCGGCCCCGACATCACCACCACCGAGGACCTCACGGGAGAGGCCTTCGTCGCGTTCCCGCCGTCCGCCGTGACCCTCTACCGCGACCGCCCCACCGGTTCCAGCGCCCGTAACCTCTGGCACTGCGAGGTGGCCGGCCTGGAGACCCACGGCGACCAGATCCGCGCCGACCTCACCGGCGAACTCCCCCTCGCCGCGGACCTCACCACGGTCGCCGCGGCCGAACTCGACCTGCACCCGGGTGCGGAGGTCTGGGCCACGGTGAAGGCGACGCAAACGCACGCATACCCGGCGTAAGCCATACACAGCTCTAAGTTGATGCCATGACTCTGAGCATCCGCAACCAACTCCCCGGCACCGTCACCGAGGTCACCCCCGGCGACGTGATGGCCACGGTCAAGGTCCGGCTCTCCGGCGGCCAGAACCTCACCGCCGCGATCACCAGGGAAGCGGCCGAGGACCTGGCCCTCACGGCGGGCTCCGCCGTACGCGCCCTCGTGAAGTCGACGGAGATCTCCCTGGCCACGGGCCCCGTCGAGGGCCTCTCGATCCGCAACCGGCTCCCCGGCACGGTCACCGGCATCACCACGGGCCCCGCCATGGCAGCCGTCAAGGTGACCGTCGACGGCACCGAACTGACCGCCGCCATCACCAAGGACGCCGCCGAGGACCTGGCCCTCGCCGCCGGCACCCCCGTCGTAGCTCTGATCAAGTCGACCGAGGTCTCCCTCGCGACCGAGTGAGCCAGGCGAACACAGCGACCACGGCGGACACGGCGGACACAAAAGATGGGCCCCGCCGAAAGCGGGGCCCATCCCAACAACCGGCTCAGTCCTCGTAGGCGTCCAGCGGCGGGCAGGAGCACACCAGATTCCGGTCACCGAAGGCCTGGTCGATCCGGCGCACCGGCGGCCAGTACTTGTCCGCGACCGACACCCCGGCCGGGAACACGGCCTCTTCGCGCGTGTACGCGTGCTCCCACTCCCCGCCGAGCGCCCGGGCGGTGTGCGGCGCGTTCCGCAGCGGGTTGTCCTCCGCGGGCCACTCGCCGGCGCCGACCTTCTCGATCTCCCCGCGGATCGCGATCATCGCGTCGCAGAACCGGTCGAGCTCGATCAGATCCTCGGACTCGGTCGGCTCGATCATCAGCGTCCCCGCCACCGGGAACGACATCGTCGGCGCGTGGAACCCGTAGTCGATGAGCCGCTTGGCGACGTCGTCGACGCTCACTCCGGTCGCCTTGGTCAGCGGCCGCAGATCGATGATGCACTCGTGCGCGACCAGCCCTCCAGGGCCGGTGTAGAGCACGGGGTAGTGCGGTTCGAGCCGCTTGGCGATGTAGTTGGCACCGAGGACGGCCACCTGCGTGGCGCGCTTGAGCCCTTCACCGCCCATGAGCCGGACGTACGTCCACGAGATCGGCAGGATCCCCGCGGACCCCCACGGCGCGGCCGAGATCGGCCCGACACCCGTCTCCGGCCCGGCGGCGGGCTGCAGCGGGTGGTTGGGCAGATACGGCGCCAGATGCGCACGCACACCGACCGGCCCGACACCCGGACCGCCACCGCCGTGCGGGATGCAGAAGGTCTTGTGCAGGTTGAGGTGCGAGACGTCCCCGCCGAAGTGGCCCGGCTTGGCAAGCCCCACCAGGGCGTTGAGGTTGGCACCGTCGACGTAGACCTGCCCGCCGGCCTCGTGCACCTGCGCACAGATGTCGGCGACATGCTCCTCGAACACACCGTGCGTCGACGGGTACGTGATCATCAGCACCGACAGCTCGTCGCGGTACTGCTCGATCTTCGCCCGCAGATCCTCGACGTCGATCTCGCCGTCCTCGGCGGTCTTCACGACGACGACCTTCATCCCGGCCATGACCGCGCTGGCGGCGTTGGTCCCATGGGCGGAGGACGGGATCAGACACACGGTCCGCTGCTCGTCCCCATTGGCCCGGTGGTACCCGCGTACGGCGAGCAGCCCGGCCAGCTCGCCCTGCGACCCGGCGTTGGGCTGCAGCGACACCTTGTCGTATCCGGTGACCTCGGCGAGCCGCTCCTCCAGCTCACGGATGAGCGTGAGATAGCCCTGCGCCTGCTCGGCGGGCGCGAAGGGGTGCAGCTGCCCGAACTCGGGCCAGGTGACCGGCTCCATCTCGGTGGTCGCGTTGAGCTTCATGGTGCAGGAGCCCAGCGGGATCATGCCGCGGTCGAGCGCGTAGTCCCGGTCGGCGAGCCTGCGCAGGTAGCGCAGCATCGCCGTCTCGGAGCGGTACTGGTGGAAGACCGGGTGCGCGAGGAACTCGTCGCTCCGCAGCAGCCCGGCCGGCACGGCGTCCTCGGTGGCGGCGTCGAGCGCCTCGACGTCACCCTCGACCCCGAACGCCGACCATACGGCGCTCAGCTGGGCCCGCGTGGTCGTCTCGTCGCAGGAGGCGGAGACCCGGTCGGCGTCCACGAGATGCAGGTTGACGCCGTTCTTGCGCGCGGCGGCGACGACCTCGGCGGCCCTGCCCGGCACCCGGGCGGTCACCGTGTCGAAGTAGGCGCCGTGCACGACCTCGACACCACCGGCGGTGAGCCCCGCGGCGAGGATGCCGGCGTAGCGGTGGGTCCGCCGCGCGATGCCCTTCAGCCCCTCGGGCCCGTGGTAGACGGCGTACATCCCGGCCATCACGGCGAGCAGCACCTGCGCGGTACAGATGTTGCTGGTCGCCTTCTCCCGGCGGATGTGCTGCTCACGGGTCTGCAGGGCCAGCCGGTACGCCTTGTGCCCGTCGGCGTCCACGGACACACCCACGAGCCGCCCGGGCAGGCTGCGCGCGAACTTCTCGCGCACCGCCATGTAGCCGGCGTGCGGCCCGCCGAAGCCCATCGGCACACCGAAGCGCTGTGTGGTTCCGACCGCGATGTCGGCCCCGAGCTCACCGGGCGACTTCAGCAGCGTCAGCGCGAGCAGATCCGCGGCGACGGTGACCAGCGCTCCGAGCTCGTGCGCCTGCTCGATCAGCGGCTTTATGTCCCGCACGACACCGGAGGCGCCGGGGTACTGGACGAGCACGCCGTTGATCTCACGACCGGCGACGTCGGCCGGAATGCCGTCGCCGAGGTCGGCGACCACGACCTCCACGCCGGCCGGCTCGGCACGGGTCTCGATCACGGCGATGGTCTGCGGAAGCGCGTCCGCGTCGACCAGGAACAGCCCCTTCTTGTTCTTGCCCATGCGCCGGGACAGCGACATGGCCTCGGCGGCCGCCGTGCCCTCGTCGAGCAGCGAGGCACCGGAGGTGGGGAGTCCGGTCAGTTCGGCGACCATGGTCTGGAAGTTGAGCAGAGCCTCGAGCCGTCCCTGGGAGATCTCGGGCTGGTACGGCGTGTAGGCGGTGTACCAGGCAGGGTTCTCCATGACGTTGCGCAGGATGACGGGCGGCGTGAAGGTCCCGTAGTACCCGAGTCCGATCATGGAGCCGAGAACCTGGTTCCGATCGGCGAGCGAGCGAAGCTCGGCAAGCACCTCTGCCTCGGTGCGAGCACCGGGCAGGTCGAGGTCATCGGCGTTCTTGATCACATCCGGCACCGCGGCGGCGGTGAGCTCGTCCAGCGAGCCATAGCCGACCTGCGCGAGCATCTTGGCCCGCGCCTCCTGGTCGGGCCCGATGTGGCGCTGCTCGAAGGGGATCCCCTGCTCGAGCTCTGTGAGCGGAGTGCGGTGGGCGGTCATTACGGAGGCCTCCTGGTCTGACACGACCTGCGAGGGGCACCACGGCACGGGTACCCGGACGGCCTCCCCCTCTGTCATCTCAACCTGAGAGCTTCACCGGGGCGCCCGAGGGCTCCCGGCTTTCACCGTCGGTGAGAGCGGAAGCCGTACTCCCGCCCTGCTTTCCAGAGTGGCCTCGTCCATGCGGTACGTGTGCCTGAGAGATTCCGGGGAGGATTTGCTCCTTCGGCGCCTCCGAACAGTGTCCGGAGGACTCTCCCGCACAGGGTCAGCAGCCGCTTGTCAGCCTAGCAGCGAGGCAGACGCGGATCCCTCGAGTGGCCGCCTCCCCCAATGTGCTCTTTCGTAGTGCTTACGGATGAGTTGCGAGTCGCGACCTAGTGGAGGGCCCGTGCAGACCGATATCGATCCTCGGAACCTGATCGGCCGCAAGGCCTTCGACCGCAACGGCACCAAGATCGGCACGATCGACGAGGTCTACCTCGACGACGCGACCGGCGTACCGGAATGGGCGGCCATACGCACCGGCCTCTTCAGCAGGGACGCATTCGTCCCCCTGGAACCCAGCGAACTCCTCGAGGGCGCCCTCCGAGTCCCCTTCGAACGAGCCCTGATCAAGGACGCCCCGGACTTCGGCGTAGGCCGCCACTTGTCCCCCGACCAGGAACTCCAGCTCTACCACCACTACGGCCTGGACGTGGCCCCACCGCCCCCCTTCCCGGACCACGACTTCGGCAAGCTGGCAGGCACGGAGGACGCGGAAGCCTGACGGAGCAGACACACAGACCTGCGGCCGCCGACGACGGTGCTCAGCCCCCACAGGGGCCACCCGCGCCCGACAACGAAACCGTCACGGGTGGTGCGGACGGGAATCCGAATCCGGCCGAAGACCGGACACCCCACACACCACCGGCACCAACGGCAACGGCTCAGCCACCGCCAACGCAGGATCCTCCACCGAAAACGTCCGCACCCGCCCCGGCGCGGAATCCGGCGTCTCGAACCTCACGGTCACCCTCCCCAGCCCACTCCCCTGCACCCACCCATGCCCGAACTCGTCATGCCGCACATCGTGCCCCGAGACCCACCGCCGCTCGACGGGAACCACCGGCGACTCCTCAGCCACCTCGACCCGCTGCTCCTCCTCCGCAAGCTCGGCACGCTCCCCCGCAGCCTGAGCGAACAGATCCTCCTGCGTGTAGTCGGCAAGCCCGCTCACCCCGACCCCCAGCAGCCGCACCCCACCCGTCGTGTCCACGGAGTCCAACAACCGCGCCGCGGCCTCCCGCACCACCGCCACGTCATCGGTCGGCCCCCGCAACGTCTCGGACCGGGTCAACGTGGAGAAGTCGTACCGCCGCACCTTCAGCACAATGGTCCGCCCCGACAGCCCGGCCCCCCGCAACCTCCGCACACACCGATCCGCCAGCCGCTGCACCTCCAGCCCGACCCGCATCCGGTCATGGATGTCCACGTCATACGTGTCCTCGACCGACACGGACTTGGTCTCCCGCTCGGCCACCACGGGCCGCTCGTCGTACGCCATCGCCATCGCGTACAGCCCGTGCCCATGGGCCTTCCCCAGCAGCCGTACGAGCTCGTCCTCCCCCGCCTCCGCGATCTCCTCGACCGTGTGGATCCCGGCCCGCCGCAGATGGTCACCCGTCGCCGGCCCCACCCCTGGCAGGATCCGCACCGACTTGGGCCCCAGCAGCGCCCGCTCGGTCCCCGGCTCGATCAGCACCAGCCCGTCCGGCTTGGCCTGCTCGGAGGCGATCTTCGCGAGCATCTTGGACGCCGCGAGCCCCACCGACCCCGTGAGCCCCGTGCCGGCCCGTATGTCGGCGCGCAGCTTCACCCCGGCCAGCCGCGCCGACTCCTCGTCCCAGGCCGCTCCCCCGGCCTCCAGATCCACGAACGCCTCGTCGAGGCTGAGCGGCTCCACAAGCGGCGACAGCGCCCGCAGCAGCCCCATCACCTGCTCACTGATCGACCGGTAGAACCCGAAGCGCGGCACAAGGTACGCGGCGTTCGGCACGAGCCGCCGTGCCTGGGCCATGGGCATCGCGGAGTGCACACCGAACACCCGGGCCTCGTACGACGCCGTGGCCACCACCCCACGCGGCCCGAGCCCGCCCACCACGACGGCCTTCCCTCGCAGGCTCGGCTTGGACGCCTGCTCCGCCGAGGCGAAGAAGGCATCCATGTCGAGATGCAGGATCGTGGGCGCGGTTCTCACATCTCCGATGCTGCCCTACGCCACTGACAATGCCCCGCCGCGAGCGTGGAGCGGCCCTCAGACCGCCCGGTTGCGCCGCCGCGCCAGCTCGTCCGCCGGGTTGTGTCCTACGAGGGTCTCCCCGGTGTCGATCCGCTCCCCGTGCAGCTGCGACAGCGCGCTCTCGACATCCCGCCACACGACGCCCACGGCAATGCCGAAGATCCCCTGACCGCCCTGGAGCAGCGCGTGGACCTCGTCCGGCGAGGTGCACTCGTAGACCGTGGCACCGTCGCTCATGAGCGTCATCCGCTCCAGGTCCCGGAACCCGCGCTCACGCAGGTGCAGCACGGCGGTGCGGATGTTCTGGAGCGACACCCCGGTGTCGAGGAACCGTTTGACGATCTTCAGGACGACGACGTCCCGGAAGCTGTACAGGCGCTGCGTCCCCGACCCGTGGGCGGGCCGCACGCTCGGCTCCACGAGCCCGGTGCGCGCCCAGTAGTCCAGTTGGCGGTAAGTGATGCCGGCGGCCGCACAGGCCGTCGGACCGCGGTAGCCGATCTCCTCGGACGCCATGGACGTCGCCCCTCCGCCGCTGCTCGGCACGACCGCCGGTCGCTGCGGAGCGTGATCGGCCGCGCTGCTGTGAAGCGGGTACGGGCCGCTCGCCCCCAGACTGCGTCCGGGAGCACCCCCAGCCGTACCGTCGCCGCTGCTTCTCACGCCGACCTCCGTCCTTGACCTGCCTTCTCGACGGTAGGCAGTCACCCGGGGTGCGTCAACGATCGCCACACTCGGCACGCCGAGTGATAATCACCCTAGGAGTGGTTTGCCGTACCCCACCGCGGGGAAAGGCTAGCCGAATGCGCTCGGGACGGGCCGCAGGACGCTCTCACTCGCCGCTGGCAAATGCCAGCATTTCAGTGGTCACCGGACACGGCCGCCCCGTCTTGGACCGCGAGTCCGGCCATGCCTCACTGGCTGCTGGTACCGAAGTCCTCGGGCGAGATCTGGTCGAGGAACTCGCGGAACTTCTCCACCTCGTCCTCCTGCTCGTCCGGGATGGCGATGCCCGCGTCGTCGAGCACACCGTCGCTGCCGTAGATCGGCGTCCCGGTACGCAGCGCCAGCGCTATGGCATCGGAGGGTCGGGCACTCACCTCGACTCCGCTGGCGAAGACCAGCTCCGCGTAGAAGACGCCCTCACGCAGATCCGTGATGCGTACTTCGGTGAGCTCCTGACCGACGGCTTCCAGCACGTCCTTGAACAGGTCGTGGGTCAGCGGTCGCGCGGGGGCCATGCCCTGCTGGGCGAAAGCGATCGCCGTCGCCTCCCCCGGCCCGATCCAGATCGGGAGGTAGCGGTCGCCTCCCACTTCACGCAGGAGCACGATCGGTTGGTTGGAGGGCATTTCGACCCGGACACCTACGACATCGAGCTCGTTCACACAGCAACCCTAGGCCGTGCCCGGGACGTTTGGGTAGTCGGGCAGGAAACGGGGGACGGATCCGGCGTACGAGGCCTCAGGGCAGCCGCACACCGAGGGCGGTCTGCACCAGCGCCGCATGCAGCTTCACCGTGAGCCCCGCCAGTTCCTTCGCACGGGCTTCCGCGTGCGCCCGCGTCTGCGGATTGCGGTGCCGCCTCAACGGGGCCACCACCTGGTCCACCAGGCCGGCCTCCCGGTCGGCTGCGGCCTTCATCACCCGCAGATGCCTCGGCTCGATCCCGAACCGCCCCAGCTCGACGACGAGCGCCGCCACGGTGACCGTCTCGGCGTCGTACGCCCCGTCCGGCAGCGCGGCGATCAGCCCGTACGACTCCCACTCCTCGAGCTCCCGCTCGCCGATCTCGGCAGCGACGAGCAGCTCGGCCCGCCCGATCCGTACGGCGGTGGGTGCCTCGAAGGGGTCGGGCAGCGCCTCACCGTCGCGCTGACGCCCCACGACGGGCAGTGCGACGGCCTCGCCCCGCCCCATCGCGTCCAGGTGCTCGCGGATCACCTTGAGCGGCAGATAGTGATCCCGCTGCATCCTCAGCACGTGTCCGAGGCGCTCGACGTCCTCCGGGCTGAACTTGCGATACCCCGAGGGGGTCCGCTGCGGCTCGATGAGCCCCTCCGACTCCAGGAAGCGGATCTTGGAGATGGTGACTTCGGGGAACTCGTCACGCAGCGCGTTCAGCACCGTGCCGATGCTCATCAGCCCACTGTCCGCGGCGGCGGCACCGTCCCGGGCACCGCCGCTCGGTGTTTGAAGCATGGACCTTCCCTGGGGGTGTCCCCCGGACGAAGCCCGGGGGCGGGTCAGTAGCCCCGCTGGCTCGCGTAGAAGACCAGCCGGTACTTGCCGATCTGCACCTCGTCGCCGTTGTGCAGCGGCACCGAGTCGATCCGCTCACGGTTCACGTACGTGCCGTTGAGACTGCCGACATCGGCGACGGTGAACGAGCCGTCCGGCTGGCGACGGAACTCCACATGCCGGCGAGACACCGTCACGTCGTCCAGGAAGATGTCGCTCTGCGGATGACGTCCGGCCGTGGTCAGCTCGCCGTCCAGCAGGAAGCGGCTGCCCGAGTTCGGCCCGCGGCGCACCACCAGGAGAGCGGAGCCCAGCGGCAGCGCGTCCACGGCCGCCTGTGCCTCCGGAGAGAGCATGGGCATCTGCGTCTGACCGGTGACCTCGGCGTCGTATGCCTCGAGACCGGAGATGGAGATCGTGGAGGTCGTCTCCGACGGGCGCTCGGGCGTACCCCTCAGCGGCGCACCACAGTTGGAGCAGAAGCGGCTGTTCTCCGCGTTGCGGTTACCGCACCTCGTACACACCAGGGCCGACATGGAAAACTCTCCACCCGTACTCGAGGTTGACGGTTGCCCGAAACCTATGCCGCCGGACTGCGCAGGGTCAACAGACGGCGCGCCCTGACCTCCGGGAACGTCGCCGCCCAGCTGGTCCCGGAACAGCGGGCGCTGGCCCTCCGCGTCTGGCTGTGCGCGATGACGAGCGGTCGCGTTCGCATTGTCGCTACCCTCTCGCGCGCTCTTGCCGAACAACTTCGCAAACAACTTCACGGGCGATTCCCCTTGACCGAAACAGACCCGCCCGTGGGGCAGGACGAACCCTGATTGCATACACCGGCCGACCCGGACATCCTCACAACGTCCGTATCCACCTGACAGTTTCCACCACGCACCACCCAATCGGTGCGCCGACCCCCCGCAACCTCATGCCCTGGCCGGACGCCCCCCATGCACCCGCGGTTCACTGGGAGGACGACCGAGCGTAGTCAGGCTGCTTCGCCGCTCGCAAGGCGTCCACGACGATCTTGGTCGACCGCTCGACGGTAACGGTGGCCTGCTCCTTCTCAAGAGTCTGCACCACGCCTCCAGGAATGTTGAGCGCCGGTTCGAGATCCTGCGGCTTGCCGATGACCTTGAAACGATAGGGAGCGTTGATCTTGTTCCCGTCGACACTCACGCTCTTGCCCGAGTCGGTCAGATAGGTGCCCGCGACCACCCGTACGCCGTTCACCTGGATCGCCTCGGCACCGGCCGCACGCAGCTCCTGGATCGCGTCGAGCAGCATGTCCGCCTCGACCGTCCCCTTCGTGTCGTCGATGGTCATCGTGATACCGGGCCCCTGCGCGGCCACCGTGCCCGCCAGGATCCCGAGCTGCCTCTCCTTCTCCAGCGTCTGCTTGCGAGCCTCCTCGGCCTGGTCCGAACTGTTCTCCAGCTCGTCACGCTGCTTCTCGAGGCCCGCCTTCTCGTCTTCAAGACGCTGAGTACGGTCATCCAGTTCATCGAGGATGCGAACAAGATCTTCCTGACGCGCACCACGCAGAGCGCTGTCCCCGTCGCTGTTCGACGCCACCTGTACAGCCAGGCCGAAGCCGAGGCCGAACAGCAGCACGGCGACGATGAGTTGGGCCCGGGTCAGCCGCGGCGGCCACAGGCCCTGCGCCAGCCGCTGGCGGCCGGTGAGCCCGGGTTCCTGCTTCTCGGCCGGTTCGGCGGCCTCGGTGTCCGCCGAGGGCACCTCCTCGGGCAGCTCCTTGCGCAGCCTGTTCTCCGACGTCTCGTCCTGGTTGCTCATCGGCCTCACGCCCGGAACACGTGTCGGCGGATGGCCGCGGCGTTGGAGAAGATGCGGATACCGAGAACGACCACGACACCCGTGGACAGCTGGGCTCCCACGCCCAACTTGTCACCCAGGAACACGATCAGCGCGGCAACGACCACGTTGGACAGGAACGACACCACGAAGACCTTGTCGTCGAAGATGCCGTCGAGCATGGCCCGCAGTCCGCCGAAGACGGCATCGAGCGCCGCCACGACGGCGATCGGCAGATAAGGCTCGACGACCGCCGGAACCTCGGGCCGGACCAACAGGCCGGCCACGACTCCCACGACGAGGCCCAGTACGGCGATCACGATGTGCCCTTCTCGCTTTTCTCGATGTTCGGCTGTGCTGTACGTACGATCACACTCGGCGCCGCGGGCAGCCGGAGGTCGCCCTCCGTGGAGATGCTCGTCCGGATGCCGTAGTTCTCCTGCAGGGCGTGCAGATACAGCCCGTCGGCGCTGTTCTGGAACTTGGTGCTCAGCCGCTGCCCGTCCCCCACCGCGAGCACCGTGTACGGCGGTACCAGCGGCCTGTTGTCGACCAGTATCGCGTCACCCGCGGCCCTGATCGCCGACAGCGCCGTCAGCCGCTGCCCGTTGATGGAGACGGCCTCGGCGCCCGACTCCCACAGTCCGTTGACCACGCGCTGCATGTCCCGGTCCCGCACCCGTCCGGTGTCGGAGAACCCGGAGGTCTCGCGCGGGTCGCCGTCGCCGCCGGTGGTGGCTTCCTTGGCGTCGTTCACGACCAGTTTCACTCCGGGGCCGTGCACCGCGGTGGCCCCCGACAGAATGCCCACCAGGTCCGCCTGGCCGCTGCCGCCGCTTTCCCTGAGCGCCTCGCGCTGGCGCGCGCTCACGTCGTCGCGCAACTCGTCGACGCTGTCCTCGAGCTTGTCCGCCGCGTCCGTCTCACGGTCGATGCGGTCGATGAGCTCCTCGCGCTCCTTGGCCACGACGGGCGCCGCCACCCGCGCCTGCGCCGCCCCGACGGTCACGACAAGCGCGGCGAGTACCAGCCCGCCGGCCAGCCCGAGCTTCGCCCGGAGCGTCTTCGGCATACCACTGTCGCCCGCGGCCTTCTTCCGCGCGGCCGCCTCGGCGTACCCGTCATCGAGGCTGTGGTCCATGACGTTGGTGAGCAGCGACATGGACGCGTCCGGGCGTGAGGGGCGCGTAGGGGCGCTCCGAACGGGGGGCTGCTGCGGCATGCCGCACATCGTCGCACGTCGCGACCACTACCTCCGAATGGCCCCACCGACGTGCCGGACAGGCCCCCTTGGGGACACCTGTCCGGCACGCACGCGTGCTGCGTCTTTCAGCGGCCGGCGCTGTCCACGACCGCCGCCCACTCGTCGAGCAGCGCCTGCGCGGACGCGTCGTCCGGCCCTTCAGCCCACAAATGGGTGACGGCTTCGGCGGGGTCGGGCAACACCATCACCCATCGCCCGTCGGTCTCCACGACCCGCACACCATCAGTCGTGTCGACAAAGCGATCCCCGGCGGCCTCCACGACCCGCCGCATCACCAGACCCTTGACCGCCCACGGAGTCGCCAGATCCCGCTTGAGCACGTGCGCCCGCGGAATCCGCGCATCGATCTGGCTGAGGGTCAACTGCGTCCGCGCCACCAGCCCGATGAGCCGTACGAACGCCGCCGTACCGTCAAACACACTGCTGAACTCCGGCACGATGAAGGCACCCTTGCCGTCACCGCCGAAAATGGTCGAGTCGTCCCGCCCGACCCGTGTCAGGTCGTCGGGCGACGTGGTCGTCCACTCCACCTGCGTGCCGTGGTAGGCCGCCACCTGCTCGGCGATCCTCGTGGTGGTCACCGGCAACGCCACGCGTCCACTACGACGCTCCGCCGCCACGAGATCCAGCATGACGAGCAGTGCCCGATCGTCCTCGACGATCCGCCCCTTCTCGTCGACCAATGACAGCCGCTCACCCACCGGGTCGAAACGCACACCGAACGCGGCCCGCGACGACGCCACGATCTCACCGAGCCGCACCAGCCCCGACCGCCGCACATCCGCGGTCTCCGTCGGCCGCGACTCGTCCAGCCCGGGATTGACGGTCAGCGAGTCCACACCGAGCTTCCCGAGCAGACTGGGCAGCACCAGCCCGGCACTGCCGTTCGACGCATCGACGACGACCTTCAGACCGGACTCGGCGATCCCCGTCGTATCGACGTTCCGCAGCAGCGATCCGGTGTACGAGTCGAAGACACTGGCCGGGAAGTGCAGATCCCCGATCTCGCCGGGGAACGCACGTCGGTACTCCTGCCGCGCGAACACCCGGTCCAGCTTCCGCTGACTGCCCTGCGACAGGTCGGCACCGCGCCCGTCGAAGAACATGATGTCGACGGAGTCCGGCACCCCAGGCGTGGTCCGGATCATGATCCCGCCCGCACTGCCCCGCGCGGTCTGCTGCCGGGCAACAGGCAGCGGTACGTTCTCCAGGTCCCGTACGTCGATGGCGCTGGCCTGCAGCGCGGAGATGACCGCCCGCTTCAGCGCACGCGCACCACGGGAGTGGTCGCGGGCCGTGGTGACGGTGGAACCCTTCTTCAACGTCGTCGCATAGGCGCCGGCGAGGCGTACGGCGAGTTCGGGCGTGATCTCCACATTCAGGATGCCGGACACCCCACGGGCGCCGAAGAGATGCGCCTGGCCCCTGGACTCCCAGATGACCGAGGTGTTGACGAAGGCGCCGGCCTCGATGGTCTTGAACGGGTAGACCTTGACATTGCCCTGCACGATCGATTCTTCACCGATGAGGCACTCGTCGCCGATGACGGCGCCGTCCTCGATCCGGGCCGCGCGCATGACGTCTGTGTTCTTACCGACGACACAGCCCCGCAGATTGCTCTGCTGCCCGACATACACGTTGTCGTGCACAACCGCCTTGTGCAGGAAGGCCCCACTCTTCACGACCACGTTGGAGCCCACGACGGTGTGTTCGCGAATTTCGGCGCCCGCCTCGACCTTGGCGTAGTCCCCGATGTAGAGGGGACCACGGAGAACGGCGTCCGGATGCACCTCGGCACCCTCGGCCACCCACACCCCGGGCGAGAGCTCAAAGCCGTCGATCTCGACGTCGACCTTGCCCTCCAGGACATCGGCCTGCGCCTTCACATAGCTCTCGTGGGTGCCCACGTCCTCCCAGTACCCCTCGGCCACGAAGCCGTAGATCGGCTTGCCTTCCTTCATCAACTGCGGGAAGACATCGCCGGACCAGTCGACGGGCACGTCGGCTTCGACATAATCGAAGACTTCGGGCTCCATCACATAGATACCGGTGTTCACCGTGTCGGAGAAAACCTGGCCCCAGGTCGGCTTCTCGAGGAAACGCTCGACCTTTCCTTCCTCATCGACGATGGTGATGCCGAATTCCAGAGGATTGGGTACGCGCGTCAGGCAGACAGTGACCAGCGCGCCCTTCTCCTTGTGAAAATTGATCAGCTCGGTGAGGTCGAAGTCGGTCAGGGCATCGCCGGAAATAACAAGGAAAGCATCGTCCTTCAACGCCTCTTCGGCGTTCTTGACGCTTCCGGCGGTACCGAGTGGCTTCTCCTCATTGGCATACGAGAGCTCCATTCCGAGCTCTTCGCCGTCACCGAAGTAGTTCTTGACCAGAGAGGCCAGGAACTGGACGGTTACGACGGTCTCGTTGAGACCATGCCTTTTGAGCAGCCGTAGCACGTGCTCCATGATCGGCCGGTTCACCACCGGCAGGAGCGGCTTGGGCATGCTTGAGGTCATGGGGCGAAGGCGTGTGCCTTCGCCTCCGGCCATCACGACGGCCTTCATGTCGGAAGCGTCCTCCTCTAAGAGACGACGGTCTAGCCGACTTCACCCGCACTGATTGTCCCGCACTTTCTCGCCACGGGCCATCGAGCCGCTGTCGGCCGCGCCTATCGACGAGTTCAATCGGCCATGGTGTCCGCACGGACGAGGCGGCGGACTTGTACCACGTAGAGGACTCCTGCCCACCAGTACAGCGTTGTACCCCATCCGGCGAACGCCCATCCGAAAATAGCAGCGAGTGACGGGAGCCAACCACTTCCGTCACTGAGCAGCAGGAGCGGGAAGGCGTACATCAGGTTGAACGTGGCGGCCTTGCCAAGGAAGTTCACCTGCGGAGGCGGATAGCCATGGCGCCTGAGGATACCCACCATCACCAGCAGGACCAGCTCACGCGCCAGAAGTGCAGCGGTCAACCAGATTGGCAGAATCTCGCGCCAGGTGAGCCCGACCAAAGTCGAGAGAATGTAGAGCCGGTCTGCCGCGGGATCCAAGAGCCGGCCCAGGCTGCTGATCTGGTTCCAACGCCGCGCGAGCTTGCCGTCCAGGTAGTCGCTGACCCCGCTGAAGGCGAGCACCAGAAGCGCCCAGCCGTCACTTTGGGGGCCTCCGAACTCGGGCCTGAGAATCAGCCACAGGAAGACAGGCACGCCAACGAGGCGCGCCATGCTGAGGATGTTGGGGATGGTGAGGACTCGTTCCGTCTGGACGCGAGTCTCCTGGACCTCCACCCGGGGGCCTCCTGTGGGAAATGTGCCAACGATGCCCCCTGACCCTACCTCAACGCAAAAAAGCTCTGGCTCTTGGGCGGTATGCCCAAGAGCCAGAGCTATAAAAGGAGTTCGGCGGTGTCCTACTCTCCCACAGGGTCCCCCCTGCAGTACCATCGGCGCTGTAAGGCTTAGCTTCCGGGTTCGGAATGTAACCGGGCGTTT